>JBBSOG010000172.1:0-11190 GCA_038259985.1 Cytophagales bacterium | reverse complement strand
AGTGACAACGACAGGGATGATCACGACGATCTGAGTATAGAGGATTATCTGGCAGAAGATGAATTTAGTGGTTATAAGATGTACGGGGACGGCAACTACTCTGATGAGGAAGACCGTGATATGCCTATACCTACCAATAGCTCGCTGAGCGAACTATTGATTTCGCAGCTCAATTTTTTGGGCTTGGACGACAGGTGCTACCAGATTGGATTACAACTTATTGGCAGTATTGAGAATGATGGTTATATACGCCGGGAACTGGAGGCTATCATTAACGACCTTGCCTTTTCTCAGAATATTGATACCGATTTTGAAGAGGTAGAGCGCCTTTTAAAGAGAATTCAGCAGTTTGATCCTCCCGGAATCGCCGCGCGCAACTTACAGGAGTGTCTGATCTTACAATTGGAACGCATGCCCGATCATGACCGTTATCATCAACTTGCGATTGATATCCTGAGAGATCATTTCAAAGAATTTACCAAAAAGCATTTTGACAAAATCTGCCGCAAGCAGGGAGTGGATGAAAATTCATTAAGGGAAGCTATTAGTATTATTATCAAGCTCAATCCCAAGCCCGGCGGATTTGTAGACGGCAATGCCCGTACACAATACATTATCCCGGATTTTTTGCTCACCAACAATAGTAATAAACTTGAGCTTACGCTAAATTCCCGGAATGCCCCTGAACTGAAGATCAGTCGGTCATATTCGGATATGTTGCAGGCTTACGATAAGAACAAAAAGGACAAAAAACTAAAAGAAACGGTTACTTTTGTAAAGCAGAAATTAGATTCCGCCAAGTGGTTTATTGATGCTATCCGACAAAGACAGAATACATTGCTTACTACCATGGAAACGATCATCAAATATCAATATGATTTCTTTTTGACCGGGGATGAGAGCAAACTCCGGCCCATGATCCTTAAAGATATTGCCAATGAAATAGGCATGGATATTTCTACCGTATCCAGGGTGGCCAACAGCAAATCCGTACAGACAGAATTTGGTATTTATCCTCTCAAATACTTTTTCTCTGAGGGCATAGCTACAGAATCCGGTGAAGATGTAAGCAGTCGGGAAGTAAAAAATTACCTTAAAGGGCTGGTGGACCACGAAGATAAACGGAGGCCTTTATCGGATGATAAACTAGAAAAACTGCTCAAAGACAAGGGTTATAGTATTGCCAGAAGAACAGTAGCAAAATACAGAGAACAGTTACAGATCCCGGTAGCCAGGCTAAGAAAGGAACTATAAATGGTAAGAAAATTATCTATTGCCATATCTGTTCTCATGCACCCTTTGCTCATGCCAACTTTGCTGTTTGCACTTTTATTTTATTATGCCCCGGTTATTACGCATCCTATTAATCTGAAAACAGCAAACTACCTACTGTTAGCGGTTTTTATCACGACCTTTTTGTTGCCGATGATCAGCATTACCGCGCTACGCTTTTCTGATTTCATGACCAAGGATAAGTTGACTGCACTTAGCATCCCCCATCGTCAAGATAGGATACTGCCTTTCTTCTTTACCAGCCTGTTTTATATAATCACCACATTTATGTTTTTCACAAAATTTAGAGTGAATCAGGTAATGGTGATTGTCCTGGCAGCGGCTACCTTGATCATCATACTCGTCAGTGCCATCACTTTTTTCATTAAAGTAAGTGCACACAGTGCCAGTGTTGGGGCATTGATAGGTTTTTTGCTGGGTCTGGGCTTCAAATATCCCCACGAAAGAATGGTATGGCCGTTACTTTTGGCCCTCCTCCTCGGAGGCATGGTGATGTCAGCCAGGCTTTATCTTGACACGCATCGTCCGATAGATATATTGATAGGAAGCTTATTAGGGTTTACGATGAGCCTGGGTTCCATCTTGTTATTCTTATAAAGGGCAAAATCATTTACCAAAAAGAGAATCCACAAATTCCATCTTATTGAACACTTGGAGGTCATCCATTTTCTCCCCTACCCCTATATATTTGACAGGAATATTGAACTGATCAGAAATACCAATGACCACGCCACCTTTGGCAGTGCCGTCTAGCTTGGTAATGGCAAGTGCGGTCACTTCGGTAGCTTTCGTAAATTCTTTAGCCTGTAGAAAGGCATTTTGCCCAGTGCTGCCATCCAGCACCAAAAGCACTTCATGCGGGGCATCAGGGATAAACTTCTGGACTACACGCTTGATTTTAGTCAACTCGTTCATCAGGTTAACCTTGTTATGCAAGCGTCCTGCGGTATCAATAATCACCACATCTGCACCACTTTCTTGTCCTTGTTTGGCCGTATCAAAGGCTACTGAAGCAGGGTCAGTATTCATGCCATGCGATACTACCGGCACATCTACCCTTTCGCCCCAAAGCTTGATTTGATCTACGGCTGCGGCCCTGAAAGTATCAGCAGCGCCTAAAAGCACACTTTTTCCACGCTTTTTAAATTGGTAAGCAAGTTTGCCAATCGTCGTGGTTTTGCCCACTCCATTAACGCCCACTACCAGAATTACATAAGGCTTGTGTTGTTCCGGAACATAAAAATCAGTGGCAGTAGTATCATCGTCGTTCTCTGCAAGCAGGCCAGCAATCTCTTCCCTCAAAATTTTATCCAGTTCCGAAGTACTCAGATACTTATCCCGGGCTACACGTCCTTCTATGCGGTCAATGATTTTGATGATGGTATCCACGCCTACATCGCTGGTGGCCAGTATGCCTTCCAGTTCGTCCAGAACCTCATCATCAACAGTAGACTTACCGGCAATGGCCTTACCCATCTTAGAAAAGAAGCTGTCTTTTGATTTTTCCAGACCTTTGTCCAGGGATTCTTTTTTTTCTTTAGAAAAAATGCCAAACAGTGCCATAAGACGAATAAGGATAAAAAGTGAAAGTATAATATACAAAAAAAGCCCACAAAGGGCTTTAAAGAATTCAGGGGAAACAAAAACTTTATTTCCTGGCCAAATAATCTTTTACAGCATCTACCGGTACCATTTCCTCTTTGAAGGTGTAGGCACCAGTTTTGGGTGATTTGACCGCTCTGATTACTTTAGCAACGGTCTTGCCACCTTCTTTACGCATTGAAGCAACTGATTTCTTTGCCATGATTACTTAATTTCTCGGTGAACGGTTTGTTTCTTTAAAATTGGGTTGTACTTCTTACGCTCCAACCTTTCCGTCGTGTTTTTACGATTTTTGGTGGTGATGTAGCGTGAAGTACCAGGCAGGCCACTGGTTTTGTGTTCTGTACATTCCAGGATTACCTGTATACGATTACCTTTACTTTTCTTAGCCATTTTCTATTAATATTTTTGATTCAGATGAGTACTGATATGTATTCCGTACTATACTGAAGCAGTTCCTTTTTCTCTAGCCTCTTTCAAAACTGAAGTAATCCCTTTTTTGTTGATCGTTCTCAACACTGAAGTAGATACTTTGATGGTTACCCAACGGTCTTCTTCGGGAAGGTAAAAACGTTTCTTCTGAAGGTTAGGGTAAAACTTACGTTTTGTTTTATTATTTGATTTGGAAACATTGTTCCCAACCTGAGGTCTTTTACCGGTGATCTGACAAACTTTAGCCATTTTATCTCAAAATTTCTTCTTCCTGATATTTAAGGTTGCAAATATCTAAAAAATAATCTGTATTCAAAAAAGTTACCCAGGCTTTTTTGAATTAACTTAATGACTATGCTTATTGGGCAATCATCAGTGTTAGGTAACTCTTTTTGGGGCAACACAGTTCAGTAATTTTGTTGAATTTACTAGCTTCCGCGTCATTGCCTGCTTTATAGACATATAATTTCAACTTGATGATTAATCTGCTTACTTTTTAGCATAGCACTTATATAAGTATAAGCTTTTTTTTACCTTTGAAATAAGCATTTAGCAAAATCAATGAACTGAAAAACAAGCATTTAATGATTGATCATATTACCAGCCAGAGTGCAATAGCATTGGAAGACCAATATGGAGCGCATAATTATCATCCACTTCCAGTGGTGTTATCCAAAGGGGAAGGCGTTTTTCTGTGGGACGTAGAAGGGAAAAGATATTACGATTTTTTATCAGCCTATAGTGCAGTGAACCAAGGCCACTGCCATCCCCATATTCTCAACGCCTTGATGGAGCAGGCCAAAAAGCTCACCCTCACTTCCCGGGCTTTTCATAATGATGTGCTAGGCAATTACGAAAAGTTTATCACTGAGCTTTTTGGGTTTGACAGGGTGCTTCCTATGAATACCGGCGTGGAAGGAGGTGAAACTGCCGTCAAATTATGTCGGAAATGGGCTTATACTGTCAAAAAGGTGCCTGAGAATAAAGCCAAGATTATTTTTGCCAAAGGCAATTTCTGGGGGCGTACCCTGGCAGCCATCTCTTCTTCTACTGACCCGCTGAGCCGTAATGGTTTTGGCCCTTATATGCCCGGTTTTGAATTAATCCCTTACAATGATTTAGCCGCGCTTGAAAAAGCATTGGAAGATCCGCACGTAGCTGGTTTTATGGTTGAGCCTATTCAGGGTGAAGCAGGGGTAATGGTTCCGGACGAAGGCTATCTTAATAAAGCCTACCAATTGTGTAAGCAAAAAAATGTACTCTTCATTGCTGATGAAGTGCAAACCGGTATTGCCCGCACAGGAAAACTCTTTGCTTGCCAGCATGAAGGCTTTCGTCCCGACATTCTCATCTTGGGCAAAGCTTTATCAGGCGGGGTGATGCCGGTATCAGCGGTACTGGCCGATGACGAAATTATGCTGTGCATCAAACCTGGCGAACATGGGTCTACCTTTGGAGGAAACCCACTAGCCTGCGCTGTCGCGATGGCTGCCTTAGAGGTGGTAGCAGATGAAAAATTGTCCGAAAAAGCAGAAAGTTTAGGTAAAATTTTCCGTGAGCGAATGCAAGCGTTGGTTGACAAAAGTGCTTTGGTCACATT
This sequence comes from Cytophagales bacterium, assembly GCA_038259985.1. Lineage (GTDB taxonomy): Bacteria > Bacteroidota > Bacteroidia > Cytophagales > Cyclobacteriaceae > Catalinimonas. The sequence goes on along the minus strand of JBBSOG010000172.1, from coordinate 6,263 downwards.
AGTCAGAGGAAAAGGGCTACTCAATGCAATCGTGATCAACGATACCGAAGAAAGTGATACTGCCTGGAACATTTGCCTTCAACTTAAGGAACATGGTTTATTGGCTAAACCAACCCACGGAAACATCATTCGCTTTGCCCCGCCCCTGGTCATCACTGAAGAACAATTACACGAATGCTGTGATATTATTGAACGCACGATTTTAGCTTTTGAAAAGGTTTAAACACTATTACTTTCCTTAAGTTATTTGTACGGTAGATAAGCGAGTCTCATCTACCGTTTTTTTATGTTTTAAATTTCCGAAACATTGCTGGGACAGACTGTTACAATTTCATTTTTTCATTATAAAGGAAAGGACAAATGGTGGGCATTTCGCCAGATGAAAACTGCATATCCTAAGCTTGAAAAGGTTGAGGGTCTTGAATTTTTCAAATTACTAGGCAGTGGGGGTGGTAATGGCTTTAGTATTTTCCCTGACTTTTCAGTCTATGCCGTGCTTGGTGTCTGGAACGCTTACGAAGCAGCACAAGATGGATTAAAAAGTGAAGGTGTTTTCAATCATATGCAAAGGCGCGCTATCCATCATTTGCACGTGTACATGAAATCGGTCCGTAGTAAAGGGACCTGGGGAGGCAAAAATCCTTTTAAACCACTGGCAGCCTATCAAGAAGGATTGCCTATCGCTGTGTTGACCCGGGCAACAATTGCCCCTACAAAATTACTTTCTTTCTGGAGAAATGTACCCGAAGTCAGTAGAAAGCTTGATGAGCATGCTAAAGGCTTGCTGTTCTCTAAAGGAATCGGAGAACTACCTTTGGTACAACAAGCCACTTTTAGTATATGGAAATCCCGGGAAAAAATGATGGACTATGCTTATCGCGGAGAAAATCACCGGGAAATGATACGGAAGACAAATGATCTCCAATGGTATACTGAAGAAATGTTTACTGAATTTCTTATACATAAGCTAGACCACCAGTGGCCGGGACTTGTTTTTGACATGGGTTCTCCTAAATTTATGAAGAAAGATGCCTCAACTTTATAATTGAGTATATTAACTTTCTTTATCTGCCAGCCTCATGCAGAAACGATACCTTCTTAATTAATCTGTCACCCCTTGATAAAAGAATTCTTCTACTTTGTTGTTGAGCATCGGCATGAAATCCTGGAGCAAACACTGGAACACATCTGGATAACATTAATTTCCCTGCTCATTGCAACGATCATTGGCATAAGCGTAGGCATTTTGATTACTCGGTTTCAACGCGCTTCAAAACCAATTCTGGGCTTTGTGAATATTGTACAGACCATACCCAGTATTGCTTTACTCGGATTTCTTTTACCATTTTTTGGTATTGGCGTTACCCCAGCCATCATTGCCCTCTTTCTATATGCCTTATTGCCCATCGTCAGAAATACCTACGCGGGAATTGAAGGCGTAGAAAAATCAGTGGTGGAAGCAGCTAAGGGCTTAGGCATGAGTAACCTTCAGATATTAAGACGGGTAGAATTACCATTGGCTACACCGGTCATCTTTGCGGGTGTTCGTACTGCCATGGTCATCAATATTGGGGTGGCCACCCTGTGTGCTTTGATCGCTGCCGGAGGCTTAGGGGAATATATTTTCCGGGGTATCGCTGTGAACAATGTGAATATGATCCTGGCAGGCGCTGTTCCCGCTTCTTTATTGGCCATACTTTTTGATACTATTTTAGGCTTGTTGCAAAAGCATATCCAAAAGCTAATACGCCCTTTACTTTTTATTAGCGGTTTTCTTATCGGCTCATTAATAGTTTACCAATTACTCATTCCATTCTTGGCACCAAAGACAGCAACATTTACTGCTGGTTTCAACTCAGAGTTTATAGAACGTGAAGATGGCTATCCCGGCCTTCAAAAAGCTTATGGTTTCTCTATGAAAACTGTAGAAATGGATATAGGACTGATGTATGAAGCCCTACGAAGTGGAAAAGTAGATATCATCAGTGGGTTTTCTACTGACGGACGGATATCGGCCTACGACCTGAAAGTACTGGAGGATAATAAAAATTATTTCCCTCCTTATTATGCTGCTCCATTGATAAGGAGTCAAACTTTAGAAAGATATCCCCAACTAAAAGAAGTATTTGAAGCATTGGAAGGAGCGATTTCTGCAGAAGAAATGATGCAAATGAACTATGAGGTTGACCAGGAAAAGAAATCGCCGGAAGAGGTGGCTAGAAATTTTCTTGAGAAAGCGGGAATAAGCTTAGTAGCCAAGAAAACCGATGAGGCCAATGTTATAGTAGGATCAAAAAACTTTACGGAGAACTTTATCCTTGCTGAGATCTTTACTGCCCTCATAGAAAGCAATACGAACCTGGTAGTTGAATTGAGACAGGGATTTGGAGGCACCAAGTTAGTCATGGATGCTATCAAGTCAGGCGCGGTAGATATTTATCCTGAGTATACGGGAACCGGGCTTTTGGTCTTGCTTCAGCCTCCTTCGCCGGTAGTAGATAGCTTGATCACTAGCAGGGAAAAAGTTTACCAATATGTACAAGTGGAATCCAAGAAGAGGTTTGGCTTAACCTGGTTGCAACCTTTAGGTTTTAACAACACTACTGCTTTGATGATGAGGAAAGAAGATGCGAAAGCGTTGGAAATTGAAACTATAAGCGATCTGAAGGACTACGTACTCAGTGTAAAGAAATAGCTACTTGAGTTCACTATATTTATCCGCTATATAAGTCACTGTTTCTTTGAGTTTGCTTATCTCTTTTTTACACATACTTTGATAAGGCTCTTCCATCTCAGCGATCTCAATGAGACCCTCAATTCTACTAATGTCACTCAAGAAGCGCTGGTGGTGCAAGTCATGTACAATGCCATCATGCATTTCTTTATAATCAGTAAAACGGCCCAGGTAATTTCTATGGATATAAAACAGGTAAATCGCTACGCCATTAAAAACACAAAAGATCGCTGATAAATCTACCCAGAGCTCAGTCGTTTGAGTAAAGGGAAGCGTATCGTAGGTCATAAATACCGAATAGAAAATGGCGGCCAACGCAATGATTTGTAAAGCAAAATCCTTCCGGTGAATTGTTAGAAACCAGGCAACTGAGATAAGTACCCCTACAAAATTGATAGAAAACGCATACAAAAAAGCACTAAGAGACCCATAATAAGGAAAATCTATATTTTGGGGCACTATTTCCCATAGCTTACCGATAAGCGGTAGTAAGATCACAATAATCAAACTGGCCATCTTCCTTCCATCCCTGAAAGTAAACTGTATGCCTTTTGACGTAAGCTCAATAATTGGTGATTGACTAATTTTTGTGTACATGTTTCGCTAATGCTAACCTTGAACAAATATAATGATTGTATCCCTCAAACAATAATCCCTGTCCTCAAGAGCATTACTATCCTGGGCTTAAATGAATATCGCACGCAATAAATTTAAGATAATACTTGAAAAAGCATTTTTTTATGGCTGTTGAAACGTTTTGGTGCAAACAAAAACTTGCATAAATAAACAAAACCTTACGTTGCTCATAATCTGCCAGTTATTACGATATTAAACTAATGAAATATAACCAAGTATATATACTCTATTATATTAGTACAAATTAATCAATTATACAATGTAGGACTTTCAATATTTGTTTTAAGTATGTACAAATATTAAAATTTTCAAAAATAAGCTTCAAAAACTACTATTAAGTGCTTTCATCATTATTTCATCGGTTCAAAAGAATATGTTCTGGTATGCTCTTCCAGATATAATAGATGTCCAGCTCACCAAGTCACCTAAGAATAATTATAATTAACTCATTTTTTTGCCTCTTAAATGTCTTATCTAATAAGTGGCCAAAGGGTAGCATGATGTGTAACTTTTAAATAAAATTTATACACAATAGACTAAAATATCACAAAAAATTGCAAAAAATCACTTTTAGTTATATATTGTATCCATATTAATTCTTGGGAAACTTATATTGATGATTTTCCCTGATTAATTGCTCATTTAATTATTTTCTTAACTACCAAACTATTTAACTATGAGAGTTTCTTTCAGAGGATTGGCAAAATTGTCATTGGCATTACTCATTCCTGCCACATTTATGTTCAGCAGTTGTAGTGATGAGGCTGTAGACCCTAGTGCAATGCCACCTAAGAACACAATCAAGACTCCCCCTAGAAAGAATTAATAGGGGTAGCTTAGAATGGAAATGACTAAACCCGTCTTGATGGCGGGTTTTTTATTTATGCTCACCGTTAGTTTTAATAAGATTATGCTTCCGTAGTGGTCAAAGTTGAAATAAGCCCCCGGGCATCATATTCACTTTGGTTGACTCAAGTCAATAAATATTTGTTTGCCAAAGTTTTATTCAACTTCCCATCAATTTTTCATTTTGCTTACCATCAGATAGTACCTATGCATATCCGTTTCTTTGCCACTCAAGATTCACCAACCTAGTGTACGCTAAACATTCAGAAATATAAAAATAATAGGTAGTTATGCTATCAGGTGATCAAAATGATTATACTGGCTTTATCGTGGCGTATATACCAACATCATTACACATCCACCAAAAACAAGATCAACACAAAAAAACCTGCCCTAATGAGGGCAGGCTTGATTCATAGTGCCAGAAAGGCCCATGAAAATCTATATATCTAATACTTACTGTACCATTTCCCCGGTTTCATCAAAGGCTAGAATACCTGACTGAGAACCATCGGTAATGGTAAGTTCGTACTGGGTCGCATCTTCTACTTCTACTTCATGTACTTTAGAAACCTCCCACTCGCCGTATTGAGAATCCTCAAAAGCGGTTTGTACTTCATCAGGAAGGTCTTCGTACTTGATCTCTTTGCGTTCTGCTTTAGTTACTATTTCAATCGTGTTGTTATCTTCTCCATTTAACGGAAGCGCATTGGCTCCAATACTTCCCAGTGAAAAAGTGGCTATTGCTGCTACTGCGATGATTTTACGTTTCATATCTCAAAAAATTTATGGTTAAAAAAAATATGATTTCAAATACATCAACGGAGTAGGGAACAACCGTGCCAGAAGGGAAAATAATATTGAATACTACTGAATATCAGTAGCTTACAAATTTTTAGGTAATTCACTATCGTAATTATTAATCGTGTACTTCTGCAATGCTAGCTGCACAATGTGAGGTCTTTTTCTACTAAAATACGACCTCTATTCATTTTCATTTTTTAACATATACTCCGCAATCAATCTTTCATTTTCACTGGGGCTTTTTGAAAAGGTGTTGATTATTCTTTGCCGTTCTGCCTCCGACTTGTTCTGGCTGAGCTTTCCTTTACCTTGCAGTTCATTCACCTCAACTTCAAAAGCGACAATTCCTTTCAACATTTTTAGCTTGTAGTCAGTGCGTAGCGCATTCCACTGTTTTTTATAAGCTGCTTCAAAGCTGTCAATCATATTTTCCAGGACATACAAACTTTCTTCTTGACCCTTGATAATATTGGCTTGACCATAAGCATGCACAGAAATATAATTCCAAGTAGGTACATTTTGCTGTTTATCGTAAAAGGTAGGAGAGACATAGGCGTGAGGCTCACTAAATATCACCAGGTTCTGACGGGCAGCCATTACTTTCCATTGAGGATTGGCTTTGGCGAAGTGAGAAGTCAATATCACTTTATCCTGCCTTTCGGAGACAATAAAAGGCAAATGCGTAGCCATAGGTACCTCCTCTTGGGAAGTAATGATGGTACCAAAACTAAAACGACGGATGTAGGCAAGTATCTCTTGCTTATCGGAGATACTATTTTGTTTCGGGGTATACATGTTTTTCTTGGTAATAGACATTAGTGAACGTAATAATAACTGTTTTTTACAGGGACTGATATTCAAAGCGAAGAATTTTCGCCAGACGCTTTTGCTTTCTTGCTGATTCCTTTTCTATGGCTGAGTGACGCTTAAGAGAAAAAATCAAAGGAGATTGACGTGATGTTGGCCTATTGTTGGAAGAATCTACTGGCCGTTATGTATAGAGAAAAAAACCTTCTATGTAAGGAGAAAAAAAAATGTAAAACATCATACTATTTTTCTTTTAAAATGGAGAAAAAATCACGGCTCAATCCCAGTGGTTTAAAGTGAAAGTAATTTTCAGCATGTCAATGCTTTAACTATAGAAAAACATTTTTTTAAACTTTGCCATAAACTAATATAATTTTATGTATAATTCATGGATTATAACCATACACATGCTGAGATAATTTTCTGATCATCAATT
>JBBSOG010000171.1:0-11241 GCA_038259985.1 Cytophagales bacterium | reverse complement strand
AAATTTTATCCGTGAAATCATATTTCAATATTAAGTTTCCGTATAACCTGTCCCTGACAAAGCCATTCTCAATACCATAGGCAACAAAATAGGGATTATCTCCCACATCCGTCCTGATCTGCTGAATCCCCTCTTGTCCGTCAACCCAAATATCTTTCATTTGGTTGTAGTCAATATAAGATGAATTGTAGACGGCCTCCAAAGGATTCGCCCGGCGGTCACCAGTACTGGGACGGTCATTAGAATGGGTACGTCCCACATTTACATTGGAGCTGAACGTCAGCTTGTCAGTGATATTGAAATCAACATCGGTAGAAAGGTTATTTCTGTAGAGGTCGGAATTTGGGATCATTCCGTGGTGGAGCATATTGGAATAGGAAACCCTGAAGCTTCCCTTTTCACTTCCTCCGCTTACGGCTACATTATTATTGGAAGTGATCCCTGTTTGCATAAAATCTTTCATAGCGTTGGGATAGGACCGCAGTTCGGTTGGCACAGGATTGCCATTTTCATCCAGCGGGCTATTCCATTGAACGACATTAACCCCTGCATCCAGATCGGGGCCTCCCCAATAAGCGGAGCCTTCATTGAAAACGCCATTCCGCTGGCCGTTGGCGTATTTGTAGTGAAAATCCAGCAGGCGGGTCGGGCGCTCAAAGACATTGGAAGTAGAAAAGGAAATACCTAGCTGCTTATTTTTTACCCCGGATTTGGTGGTGATCAGGATCACGCCATTGCCCGCACGTGAACCATAAAGTGCCGCAGCGCTGGGGCCTTTCAGCACGTTAATACTTTCAATATCGTCAGGATTAATATCGGAAATAGCGTTACCATAATCTACCTGATTGCCATCCCCGTTTTGTGCAACATTGTTCAAGCCATTGGACATCGGCACACCGTCCACCACAAAAAGCGGTTGGTTATCAGTAGTCAGTGAGGTAGCCCCCCGGATGATGACGCTCATAGAAGAACCCGGCCCACTGGTCTGGTTGATGGTGACGCCCGGTACCCTACCGGACAAAGAACTCAATACATTTTCCTGAGAAACTTGTCTCAATTGCTCCCCTTCCACATTGGCAACATCGTAGCCCAGGGAACGTTCTTCCCGCTCAATGCCCAGCGCAGTGACGACCACTTCGGACAGTTCCCGGGTGTCGGTCTGCATGCTGACGTTGAAGGTCTGCTGATCCCCCACGGCGATTTCCTGGGCCTGATAGCCGATAGAACTGAAAACCAATACGGAGGCATTGCCTTCTACGCCCAATGAAAATTTGCCTTCAATATCGGTAATCGTGCCGTTGGTGGTTCCTTTTTCCAATACATTGACCCCAGGTAAACCCTCTCCTTCTTCGGCAGTCACTTTTCCCTGAACATTGATGCGTATTTCCCTGACAATGGAGGGGAGAAAGGTTTGATTGCCCAGGCCGGCTAAAAAACCACTGGGTTTTACCGCCTTTGTTTTGACCGGTAGATAGATCGGGCGGATGACATAATCAATTTTGCCAATTTTTTTGTAGGCCAAACCAGATCCGGAAAGTACTTTTTTCAACGCTTCTTCCGGGTTCTTCATATCTTCCCGGATCAATTCAGGGGATACTTTGTGCTGTGCAATTTCCTGTTCGCTGTAGTTAAGGCTGATTTGATATTGATCGGCAATTTTGTTTAGCACCTTTTTCAGCGAAACTTTTTTAGCATTTTCTTCCTGCGTGATGCTGGCGTCAGCGGTTAAACCCGCCCCGGAGAAGTGCTGGGCGTGTAGCGATTGTGCGGTGAGGCATACTACACCCAGCAGCAAAAGCTTTTTAAAAGTAGAGGACAGATAGAATAGTTTCATACTCGCATTGGTTTAAGGTAGATATAGGTTTAGGGTTACTCATTTACTATGGTTGTCGTATTGTTGTAATATGATTTGTTGATTGTTTCGGCTTATTTTGATATCAAAAGTTTCTGAGAGGGCGGTCAACAGCATGCTAATATCATCTGCCGGACAGGAACCGGTAAACTTCAGTTCAAGCCAGGCTTCCTTTTCCACTTTCACTTCGTATCCGTAAGTATCACTGAGCCTTTGGGCAATTTTTAGGATACTTTCATTCTCAAAAAAAAGACGGTTGTCTTTCCAGGATGAATACAATTGAGGGTTGACTCGGCTTTTGGATAACTGCTGCTGACTCAGGGTAGCCATTTCTCCCGGGGCTAAGAAAATATCCTTCTCATCATTAGCTTGGTCAAGCTGATGAAGCTTTACTTTGCCAGTGTTCAGCACCACCTGGGTTTCCCCATGCCGTGCCTGCACATTAAAGCTAGTACCGAGCACTTCTACATCAAGTTGGCCAGTATGTACAATAAATCTCCCGTCCGCTGCATCCGGCTGCTCTACTACTTCAAAAAATGCTTCCCCTTCCAGCCAAACTTCCCGCGCTTGCCCGGCAGTCCATCCTTTCTCAAACTCCAAGCTGGAATTGGCATTCAGTTTTACCAGCGTGCTATCCGGCAAAAGTATCTCTTGTTGCTCGCCAAAACGGGTTTGATATCCTTGCTTAGTTTGTGATAGTCCAAACTGCCAAACCAAAAACGTCCCCAGGAGTAACAAAGTGACCGCTGCGGCTATTGAAAAATATCTTCTGACGGGATGGATTTTGACAAGGGAATTAGGCTTGGATTTAATGCGCTCCATCACCCGGGTTTTTACTTCCTGCTTTTCTTGTTCACTGGCACCTTCCACAGAAAAATGCAGAAAGTTCACAATACTTTTTGCCTGGGCAATTGTCTCTACTTTTTCGGGATGGGCTGTATGCCATTTTTCCCAGAAGTGGTTCGTTTCATCGTCTGCCTGTTTCACCCAGCGGTTGAAAAAGGCATCTGCCACAAAGTCTTCTACATCATATTGGTGGTAATCCATACGGCTAAAGGATAGTAATGCTTCTAGCTTAAGGAGACAGCCATTGGGTAGATGCCCTCAAAAAAAATTGATTATTTTTAAAAATATATTGGAAGCTTTGTTTGAGATCGTCTCAAGCAGGTAATAGAAGGTGAGGATTTGACTAAGTAACCCTCTCAGGATTGACAGTACATAAAGCTACTAAGACTTAAAATGAAAATGTCTTAGCATAAGGATTGGTAGCATGCTATAAAGCGTCAGGCTGCCATCCGGTTCTTTGATGCACTCGCGAAGTACACTAATTGCACGATACATTAAAGTACGGGCATACTTCACTTTTTTCATTTTCATGATATCCGCTATCTCCTCATAACTCATGTTCTCATAAAAACGCAAAAAAATCGCTTCCTTTTGCCGGTTGCTTAGCTTAGTGAAAGCATTGCGTAATTTTCTTTTCCTGCTTTCATCTAGTTGGTCGTTGATCAGGGCATGCTCATGGGAGAAAGTGACTTCAAAATGATACGTTGCCGACAAGGGTTCAGTCAGCAGTTGTCTAACGGAAAGCTGACGGACTATTCGGTGGCGGAAGGCCGTGTATAGGTAATTTTTGACATGTTTTACTTCACTTAGAGAATCACGGCGAACAAAAAGTTCTACAAAAAAGTCCTGTAGGCAATCTTTGACTATCGCCCTTTCGGGGCAAAATTGTAGGCCATAGCGGAAAAGTAAAGGGAAAAATTTGTCGTACAATTGCTCAAATGATTTCTCCGAACCTGTTTGCATCTGACTCCAGGCAAGGGCATCATGCTGATCGTTGGGACAAATGTTGAGCATAGCGAGTAGACGTTCGGTTGACTAACTAAGGAAATTCAATTATCCTGTAAAATTACTTAAGCAATAAAGAAATTAGTCAGGGCAGATATTAACTTTGTATTAAGCTTTAGCCTCTGAAATCACCTCAGAAGCTACCGATATTTTTTCTTATTGCAAAGTGATCTCCCCTGAAATACGTGGCAGGACATCATCATTCTTATGGACAAGCTTTATATAGCTACTAAAAATTAGTAAATAGACAAAAAAATACCCGCAATCAAGCGGGCATTTATGATTTATTAAAACCTGGGTTTGTGTGAGGCCAGCTCAATCATTTCATTATTTGCGCTGGGTCTGAATGCTAAAACGAAGTTTGATCGGCTGATCTTTAGGGACCGGCTGCCGGTTACGGGTATAGGTCAGGTTATATACATTGGCGATACCACTAGAAAAATTATCAAAAACCCGCTCAAGTTCAGCGACCGATTTGGGGAAAGTTGCCACTCCCCCATTGACGGTCAAGGTATTTAAAACGTTTCTATCCACGCCTCCTTTACCTTCCAGGCCAATGGCAAAACTGATGATTTTAGATTTATTCTCATCGGATTTGATCTTGTCCAACAAATACTGAGGGCTGTATTCAGGATTAGAATTGTTATCGGTGCCATCGGTAAAAATGATGATCGCTTTGGCTTCCGCTTCAACAGCTTGCAAGGCATTGACTCCCATATTTACTGCCTCATAAAGCGTAGTAAAGCGTCCCTGCTGAAGGTTTCCAATATAACTGGTCACTTCGTCTGCATCAGACGTGAGTGGCGTCATATTGATCTCATCCGCAAAATCCACCACTCCTACCTGAAGCTGATCTGTCTCCGCAAATACTTGGGTCACAAAATTGGTAGCATATTCTTTAATTTTCCCAAAATCCTCTCCTAAAGATTCGCTCCTGTCTAATACCAGCACCACTGCCATATCTTCAATGGTTTCGTATTCCATCCTGAACTCCACGTCTTCCTTCCAATCTTTTAGTTCGTCACGGTACTCAAAAGCAGTGATTTTTGATATTTCATAATTGGCATCGCTGTTGTCAATAATCCTGAAATTGTCAATCACTACTTCGGTAAAAGAATTGCCAACGGCAGAGCCGCCAAAGTTCTTATCAAAGTCAATTCTGACGGCATTAGAAGTATTTTGTTCATCAAAACTGATTTCGGGATGGCTACCGTCGGGATTCCAAAAATCAATAAAAAGTTGAAAATCACTACTTAGATTAGGGGCATCATCATTTTTGTCGCAGGCGACCAGAAGGAGCATAGTTATGACTAACAGCGAGCTACTCGCATAATTTTTCATAAAGGTTTAGTTTTAGTTCAACACCTGTTTATCATGCTACTACGCTTCCGCGTGCATGTTCTTTCAAGAACGCAGGGGGATTACAGATTAGTATATTTCGAGAACTAGGTTTTTCGGCTGGCTTGGGGAAGAAATAAACAGAATTCAAACGTTTCCTAGCAATAACACTTAAGTATTTATTAGCAATATACTTTTCAAAAATGACTAAAAAATTACACTAGCTTCTAATTTATTGAAGATAAAAAATAAGTAATACTTACTATGTAAAATAGTACTTTAACCTTTTAATGTTTGTTAAACCTCAGTCCCGTATTATTATATGGCCTATCTCTCGTGCCACTTTATTAACAATGTTTAACTTTTAGAACAATCATTACACAGAAATAAAATCATTCATGATTTGACAACATCATTAAACACAAATCATCCCTTGTTTTATGTATTTTTGATTAGCAGTGTCGTGTAGTTGGAAGTAGAAGACATCATTATTTATGCATACGCCTGTTTCAGAATATCTAATGGCCGTATGCCATTGACGACTCAAATTATCTTCATGCATAATAAGGCAAGCTATTGCTTTTGTAAAAAGTTAAGTGCTGTTTTTATAGTTACCCTTTTAGGAATGGGTCACCTCTTTGCACAGCATTCATCCATTCAAGATTTAACGTTAGAGCTATCGCAAGCTCCTGAAGATAGCAACAAAGTTTATTTATACTTTCAGATGGCCGATAGGTTCTTGCATACCCACCCTGAGCAATCTAAGGAGTACATCGCAAATGGCGACCAACTTTCTAGAAAGCTTGGGTTTACCAAAGGGAATGCAATGGCCTTCAATAGTTTAGCCAATTTAGAGTGGGCACAAGGAAATCTGAGGGAAGCAATTTCTTATTTGATTGAATCCAAAAATTTAGCAAGAGAAATTGAAGATAATGACCTGATCGCCAAAAATATTGCCTGTATAGGGCTGATCTACAGGGCAGCGGGCAACCATCAAGTAGCTTTATTCCATTATCGGGAAGCAATTCAGCTTTTTATCAAATCAAAAAATACAAAACGCATTGCGGTATTGTACAATAATCTGGGCAAATGTTTTCTGGAGATGGGCATTTTAGACTCATCCACCTACTATTTTGAAACAGCTTTGCCATTAGCCGAAAACAGCCTGCCCCTTTTGTTGCCTCATCTTGCTTTCAATTACGCAGACGCTTTATATAGGCAAAAAAAGTATGTTGAAGCGGAGAAACACCTATTAAATAGCCTGGAATTGGCTACACAGTACGAAGATGAAAGAAATGATATCCGTGCAAAACAGCTTCTGGCGGATATCAGGTTCAAGCAAGGTAAAATTGATGAAGCGGAATCGTTGGTGAAGGAAGCCTTACAAAATGCAGAACGCATCAAACTTGAAAAGGAAAACTATCAAGGGTATGTGACCCTGGCGAAAATCTACCGCACAAAAAATGATTTTGATCTTGCTTATCATTATCTCAACCTGTACAATGTTTACCGGGACAGCATCCAACAGGAAAGTATGCAGGCAAGGCTGGATTTTTTAAATTTTGAACAGCAGCAAAAAGAAATCCTGCTGCTGACCCATGAGAAGGCCTTCGAAAAAGCCATGCGGCAAAGGCAAAAGTATTCTATCTATATCCTTTCCTTTTTGCTGGTGGTCATCGCGCTTCTTGCTTATGTGTTGTACAGGGGAAGACACCGTAAATCTACCGCGAATAAATTATTGCAACTCAAAAACACTGAAATCAATCATCAGAAAGAAGAGATGTCAGCCCAGGCAGACAAATTGCACAACCTCAATCAGTTAAAAAACAAACTTTTCTCTATCATTTCCCACGATCTGCGTAGCCCGCTCAATACACTTTCCGGAAGCTTGAACTTAGTTCAGAATGGGCTGATAGACCAGCAAGAATTTCAATCATTCGTACCGGAGTTGATTAAGAATGTCAGCTTTACTACCACGCTGCTTGATAATATGTTGCATTGGGCAAAAAACCAGTTGGAGGGTACAGTAATCAACCCGGAAAAAATCAATATAAAAAGCCTTGCTAAGCTAAACACTGAATCTTTCCAGCAGCAGGCCAACCATAAAAATGTCACGTTAATCAATCAGATAGAAAGTAAAATATATGTGTTTGCCGATGAGATTATGGTTCAGATTGTCCTACAAAATTTACTTACCAATGCCATTAAATTTTGCAGGTCTGGGGATACGATCACCCTTAGCTGTCTGCTGAAAGATAATTTTGCCATTGTATGTGTCGCTGATACCGGAAGGGGAATAAGCCAAGAGAATTTAACAAAACTTTTTGACGTGAATTCGTTTAGTACCCGGGGCACTGCAAACGAAAAGGGAACCGGCCTGGGGTTGATGCTCTGTAAAGATTTTATTGAAAAAAACAGTGGAAAAATCTGGGTAGATAGCACCGTAAACCAAGGAAGTACTTTTTGCTTTTCTTTGATGCTCCATGAAGAGCAAATAGCAGCAACCCACAACTAGAAAGGGGCCTTCAACAGCGTCTATACCCGATAAAAAATCAATTTCCCTTTATAAAATTTATAAAACCGCTTTTTCTTAATGCCCTTTTCCCTACTTATTTGCCGGTCAGCATTTCCTTAACAAGTCTCCTGCTCAAGAAGCAAACAATAGTCATCAATAACAACAGGCTCCCAAAATTGGTCAATAAGTCCCTATGGGCGTACGCTGATAAGTTGGAGAAGTCAAAACTGAGCACCGAGATAAGCTGGACCACCAGGATTATATAGGTCAATATTAAGATGAAGAACTTTACCATAGTATTAAATCTTATTCTAAATACTATGCTAGTTATACTTTTTCCCTCTTGAAAACCTCACCCCTTTTGGTCTATGCTTACCTGGGTAATAATATGAAGATGTAGTAGCATTTTTTTTGTCTAATCAGGATAGCTTTTCATCTATTTTTTGAGATACTTTAGCCTAAAAAATTCTTTTTCACCAAGCAAGTACTATTTTTAGGCTTTACTGATCATCTTTAATCCGCAGTCCATTTCATCTTATTTGCCTTTATGCAAACTTATATCAAAACTCTCTTTTTATTTTTCCTCATCGGAACAATGTTACCCTGTGTTCCTGTGTTGGCCCAAAACCAAAAGTCCTTACTGGAAATCAAAGGCAATTTGGTGGATGCCGATAACCAGGAAGCTCTTCCCTACGCAACGATCACTTTGTTTCAAACACAAGACAGTAGTATGGTCAGCGGTGGCATTACGGATGAACGAGGTACATTTTCACTCCAAGCCCCGGCTGGTAATTATTTCGCTACCATTAATTTTATGGGCTATGCTTCAAAAAACATCAGTGAACTGTCCTTAGATCCTGGTCAGAAAATACTTGATCTGGGAGAAATTTCCATAAATGCGCAAACTACTGACCTGGATGAAGTGGTCGTAAAAGGTGAAAAGGATTTTGTAGAACTGGCACTGGACAAAAAAGTATTTAACGTAAGCCAGGACCCGATCAATGCCGGGCGTACCGCTGCCGATATCCTGGGAAACCTTCCCTCTGTCACGCTGGACGGCCAGGGTAATGTCAGCCTGCGGGGCAGTAATAATGTACAAATACTGATTGATGGCAAACCCTCCGGTTTACTAAGTTTTGACGGTGCCGAAGGACTGCGCCAACTACAAGGTGGACTGGTAGATAATATAGAGATCATTACCAATCCATCCGCACGCTATCAAGCAGAAGGCATGGCGGGCATCATCAATATTGTATTGAAAAAAGAGCGGAGCCAGGGCATCAACGGTTCTTTTGATTTTACTGTTGGCCAGCCGGATAATTACGGGGCGGCGATCAATATGAACTATCGCCGTGAGAACCTCAATTTCTTCGTCAACTACGGCCTGATTTACCGGGACATTGAAAACCCCCATAATTCGCTTTATCAGGAAGTATATGGAGAGGACACTGCTTTCATTACCCGGCAGCGTAACATTAGCCGCCAAACAGTACTGAACAACAATATTCAACTTGGGGCGGATTATTTCTTTAATGAAAATAATATCCTTACGACCTCCTTTACCTATCGCCATGCCAAAGGAACGCGCAACACAGAGATAGAATACATGGATTATCTTTTCAACAATGAAAACCTGCAAAGCATTACCCGGCGTTTTCAGGATGAGAATGAGATAGAACCTAACCTGGAATATTCACTTAACTACAAAAGGAATTTTGGACGCAAAGATCACGAACTCACTGCTTTGCTCACCTACATAGATAACTGGGAAGATTCACAGCAAAGGTATACCCAAAAGTCTTTTTCGCCCGATGACACTCCCAGTGGTGAGCCGGATGCGTTGCAGCGCTCCGACAATTATGAAACCGAAAAGCAGTTACTCTTACAAGCGGATTATGTGTACCCATTTGGTGAGAAAGGTAAATTGGAAGCAGGAATACGCAGTACCCTCAGAGACATCACCAATGACTTTTTGGTGACCGAACTTCAGGAACAGGAATGGGTTGCCCTGGAAGGTTTGGACAACGACTTTTATTACGACGAAAATATCTATGCTGCCTATATGATTTTAGGCAACAAGACCAACAAAATAGGCTATCAAGTGGGCTTGAGATGGGAGTATACTGACTTGACAACCGAACTGAAACAAACTAATGAAGTCAATCAACGTGATTACCCTAATTTTTTCCCGTCCGCGCATTTTACTTATGATCTGCCTAATCAGCATGCTTTGCAGCTCAGCTATAGCCGACGTCTGCACCGCCCGACTTATAATGACCTGACCCCTTTCGTTACCTTTTACGATAACCGTAATTACTTCAGTGGTAACCCTGACCTGAATCCTGAATATACGCATGCTATTGAGGCCGGTCATATTAAATATTTTGAAAATGCCTCCATCAGTTCAGCCATCTATTACCGTCATACCGATGATAAAATATTAAGGATTCGCGAAGTCACCGAAGAAGGCTTGTCCAACACGCGTCCTTTTAATTTATTGACAGAAGATGCTTACGGAGCAGAATTCATTTCTTCGTATCAGCCGCTTTCTTGGTGGAAGATGGGCCTCAACCTAAATTTTTACCGTGCTATGATTGACGGCAGTAACCTGGACCAGACTTTTGAAAGTGATACTTATACCTGGTTTGGCCGCTTGAATTCCCGCTTTACGCTGTGGGAAAACACCGATGTACAGTTGCGGGGAAATTATGAAGCACCCCAAAAAACACCTCAGGGTAGGCAACTGGCCACCGCTTTTCTGGACATGGCAGTATCGCGGGATATTCTCAAAAATAAGGGCACACTGACACTTAATATAGTGGATATCTTCAGAAGCAACCGTGACCGGAGTATCACCGAAGGAGATATTTTCTATACCAGAAGGAATGCCCTGCGTAGCCCCCGACAAATCAACCTTACGCTCAATTACCGGTTAAACCAGAGTAAAACTTCTACGAAAAAAGAATAATATTTTCCCAATGCTTATTACCTTTTTGCTATAAAACACTCATGAAACATACACACATCTTCAAGCATTTCAGGTTTATCTTCGGAATGATCATTTGGTTAACGCCCTGTTTAACTAAGGCACAATCAACTGATCGTCAACAACCCCTTGATTACGTCAATACCCTGATGGGCACTGACTCTGAATACATACTCTCAAATGGGAATACATATCCGGCGGTAGCCTTACCCTGGGGCATGAACTTCTGGACTCCCCAAACCAGTAAAATGGGCGATGGCTGGGCTTATAAGTACGATGATTATAAAATTAGGGGCATCAAACAAACCCATCAGCCCAGCCCCTGGATTAATGATTATGCGGCATTTGCACTTATGGCCATGACGGGTCAGCCTGTTTTTGATGAAGAGCAAAGAGGAAGTTGGTTTTCCCATAAAGCTGAAGTTGCCAAACCGCATTATTATAGTGTGTACCTGGCTGATTATGACATCAAAGTAGAAGTGACGCCCACCGAAAGGGCGGCTATCTTCCGCTTTACTTTCCCTAAAAGTGATACATCTTATATTTTGTTAGATGCATTCGTGGATTCAAGTGATAAATGCAACTTTTCCTTCACTGTTGATTGCAAGAGCATAAACTTCATTAGGAGATTTGAACTCGAATCTTTTTCTAGGTCTATTGTTTAGTTTATCTACCGCCTGTTGGACGGCTATATTATTT
>JBBSOG010000170.1:0-11275 GCA_038259985.1 Cytophagales bacterium | reverse complement strand
GCCGGGGTGCCGGAGTACCACTACCAGGTGGCTACCCACGATCAACAGTCACCCGACTATACATTTCGGTATGCTCCCACTGATGAGCTACGCGTGGCGGTAGTCGCCGACTGGCAAGGAAAACCACCCCTTGATAAGTTGTTGGAAGACAGCATTCATCTATTGTTGACTGCGGGCGATAACATTCCTGATCTCCATTCGGAATGCGGCGTTGGCGTTACGGACTGTACAGCACCCTACCGCCAACTGATTGACGCCTATCCTGAGTTATTTCGTTCTACCCCGTTCATGCCAGCACTGGGCAACCATGATCGCGAAATCAGGCCTCGGGGAAAGAAACCGCCCGCTGAAGCCGTATATGATGTAGAAGCCACCGCTTTCCGCCGCTTCTTCGCGTTGCCCGACGACGAATGGAAATGGTCATTCACAGTACCTGATTTTGATGTTCGCTTCGTCGCACTGGACCTCAATCACATTGAAGATCAGGGAAGCACCTGGCAGACTTGCCATCCTTTTGGAAGGAATTCCCCTCAGTATCTGTGGTATCATAAGCTGATGACCGAAGCTGATGAAGCCTTTGTCGTCACTCTACAAAATGAAAAAAACGAACGCATGCGGCAACAAGAAAACGGGGCGTGGCACCAGCTTTTTAGCCAAGGTACGGCAGTGATCACTGGCTACAGTTACTTTGCCGAGCGGGCTGAGAAAGATGGTTTCCCCTACTTCAATACCTCACTGAACGGTACCGGGGATGCCTATCCCGATACCAACTCAAAGTTCTTTCGGAGCGAGGACAGCTATATCCTACTCAAGTTTCCTCGGCAGAACACTATAATGACTGTAGAAATCAAAAACCATGCTGGCAAGGTACTCGACCGTACAACATGGCAAAAGCGCTAAGTTTACGAATTATTTGGCCTCGTAGATTCAATCAACCGGGTATCGTTTTTCTGTTTGAAAACATTGATAGACGGACAGAAGTTGACGAAAGAGAACGCTCTATTCTTTACTCCACTATGCCCTTTGATTATTCGCTTGATTTTGAGAAGATAGACTTTAGCAAACATCCTGAGCAATACAGGGTGGGCAAGGGAGAACAGGGTGTCTTGATGGTAGAGCCTTATAAATCAGAAATTCTGCCTCATTGGCGCTTCAAAACACCGGAAATTGCCATTATTTCCTCTGAAAAGATTTATGAGATGTTTCTGGATTACCTGAAAGCAGAAGATTTTGTAGGTGCAGATATGGCGCGTAAGTTTTTGCAAATGGGCTACACCCGTTCCCGACGCTATGCCAATCATAAAAGCGGACGCAAGTACAAAAGCAATCCTCAAAAAGCCAAAGGTCAGGAAGCAGAGAAAAAAGCCAGAAATGAAATACTGCCCCGGGAAGAAGACCCGATAAAAGCGAAGTCTGCAGCCATCTTCAAAGCCAAATGGGAAGAAGCTAAGACCCAACCAATGTACCAGCAAATGCTGAAGGCGCATAAAGAGAAGTATGGGTGAGAATACCCCTCACAGTCGCTCGCGTCACGCGAGTGACAACTATCTCAAAGGGCCACCATAGAATGGCCTCCGGCCCGAAAAATAAAAAAATGAAGAGAGACGAGCCAGAGGCCCTTGGGATATATGTCACTATGCAGGAGCATAGCGACTGTATGTTTGTAGAAGTGGAAATAAGCAAAGTTTTTTTAAATTAGGCAGCGAGGGCAAAGTTGCTCTTGTGTAAAACCTTTATTTTACCTGACCTAAGCATGATGCATAAATGGCTGCTGATTCTCTCCTGTATATTCTTAACTTTTCCGTCTTTTGCCAGCGATACCCTGAAACTGGAAGTCTTGCAGGCCCCGGTAGAAGTCTACCGTGATCCCTGGGGCATCAATCATATCTATGCTGAGAACGAGCATGACCTTTTCTTTGCCCAGGGCTACTGCGCCGCCCGTGACCGTCTTTTTCAGCTTGAAATATGGCGCAGGCAAACCGAAGGTACGGTAGCCGAGATACTGGGTGAACGTGAACTCAAGCGTGACATAGGCACCCGCCTGTTTAAGTTTCGCGGAAACATGCAACGGGAGATGAACCATTATCATCCGCATGGAGAGGCCATCATCACCGCTTTTGTGGAAGGTGTAAATGCCTATATCAGTGAAACCGAGAAGAACGCCGACCTGCTGCCGATTGAGTTTGAACTGCTGGACATCAAGCCCGGCTACTGGACTGCGGAAAATGTTATCTCCCGACATCAGGGATTGTTGGGAAACATCGGGGAAGAATTGGATGTAGGAAGAGCAGTAACATTACTTGGGGCTGACAAAGTAAATGCACTGATGAACTTCCATCCCGGCACACCTGATCTGGCGCTGGATAGTACCATCAACAAGGATTTGCTCTTTGAAGATATTCTGGAATTATACAATGCATACCGCCGTCCGGTAGTTTTTCGTCCTGAAAATATTGTAAACGCTAAGTGGAGGGCAGCCGCTGATCGATCGGAGGAGATTATAGAGGAACAGCAGAGGGCTTTGGCATTTCTGGAAGAGGAAAAAGAAAGCATAGGCAGCAACAACTGGGTGGTCAGTGGTGCGCATACCCAAAGTGGTTTTCCCATAATGGCCAATGACCCGCACCGTACCCAGGCAGTGCCTTCGCTACGCTATTGGGTACACCTCAACGCGCCCGGCTGGAATGTGATCGGTGGCGGAGAACCCGAGATTCCCGGCGTGTCCATCGGCCACAATGAGTACGGTGCCTGGGGGCTCACGGTATTTGATACCGATGGAGAAGATCTGTATGTCTACGATACCCATCCGGATAAGCCTTCACAATATCGCTATCAGGACCGTTGGGAAGAGATGCGGGTGATACAGGAAAGTATTCCGGTAAAGGGGCAGAAAGACGTAAGCGTGGACTTAAAATACACCCGGCACGGACCGCTGGTGTATGAAGATACCATCAATCATAAAGCCTACGCTATTCGTTGTGCCTGGCTGTAAGCAGGTGGCTTACCGTATCTGGCCAGCCTGCGCATGGACCAGGCCAAAAACTGGGAAGAGTTCAGGGAAGCATGCAGCTACAGCCATATTCCCGGTGAAAATATGGTGTGGGCTGATAAGGCAGGCAATATCGGCTGGCAGGCAGTAGGTATTGCACCGATTCGTCCCCACTGGAGTGGGCTGGTACCTATCCCCGGGGATGGACGCTACGAATGGGAGGGTTATCTGCCCATTAAAGCCAAGCCACATGTCTGTAATCCGAAAAGCGGTATTAAAATCACAGCCAATGAAAACCAGGTGCCTGATGATTATCCCTATCGCAATGCCGTAAGCTACAGCTGGGCTGACCCTTACCGTGCCGACCGCATTGCGGAAGTGCTAAATACCGGCAAAAAACACAGCCTGATGGATATGGCACAGTTGCAGACCGATTATCTCTCCATACCTGCCCGTAATCTGGTGCCTTTATTGAAAGGACTGGAAATGAATAACAAACAAGTGACCCAAACCAGAGATATTCTACTGAATTGGGATTACAAACTGGAGGTAAATTCTGTTGCTGCGGCGATCTACGTGGCCTGGGAAAAGCAACTCAAGGAAAGTATGTACCGGCTGATGGTTCCTGAAGAAGTACGCGATTACATCAGTTATCTTCCCATGGCAAACGTGGTCAACTGGCTGGTAAGCCCGGTACCGGAAATGGGGGATGATCCCGTAGCGATGCGCGACCAACTTTTGATCAGCAGCCTGGAAGAATCCGTAAATGAATTGAACCAGCGTTTGGGTAACAATATGGATGACTGGCAATACGGCCAGGAAGATTACAAACACATTTTGTTTCGTCATCCGCTGAGTGCGGCAGTGAACGCCCAGACCAGGGACAAACTGGATGTAGGCCCATATCCACGGGGAGGCAATGGTTATACAGTAGGCAGCACCGGAGGCAATGACAATCAGTCTTCAGGTGCATCTTTCCGCCTCATTGTAGATACCGGTAGTTGGGATGCGGCCTTGGGTAGCAATACACCGGGACAATCAGGTGACCCAGATAGTCCGTACTACAAAAATTTGTTTGAGCAGTGGGCACAGGACCGATACTTTCCGGTTTACTACAATAGGGAGAAGATAGAAAAGGTAGCAAAAGAGGTGATGAGGTTACTACCGTGAACTTTTTCAAATCTATTATACCGATAATCATGATAGCTTGTCAACAAATGCCGAATCAACGGGTTTCCTGTTTAACTAAACATATCTATGCTCAAAAAAGCCGCCAAAATTTCTACCAACAAGTTCATCAGGTTCTACCTGGGGGTTATTTCAAGTATTGCTTTTTACCCTACCATTATTGCCTTGGCCCTTTTTGCCTTATCCCTATTGACACTCTACATTGATAATGGTTATCCTGACCAACTGTTGGGCATTGACATTACGATTAAGAACATTCTTGACCCTGATAGTGCACGCGCATTGCTAGGTGCTATCGCCGGGGGCATGATTTCACTCATGGTATTTAGCTTTTCTATGGTGATGGTGATCCTGAGCCAGACATCTTCCAGTTACACGCCCCGGCTCTTGCCCAATTTGGTAGGAAAAAGACATCATCAGATAGTATTAGGGTTTTACTTGGGCACGATTGCTTATACTTTTGTGATACTTTCCAGCATCCAATCTAAGATGTACCCCTTTGGTGTGCCCAGTTTATCCGTCATTACCAATGTCACGCTGAGCTTTTTATGCCTTGCTTTGTTCATTTCATTTATCAATAACGTTTCGCAGAGCATACAGATAGGCAATATTATTGCGGATTTGTATGAAGTCACATCCAAGGGTATAACACACGAAGGTGAACATGAGACATTTGTTCCTACCCATCAATTGCCCGATATGGATCACTGGGCTATCATTAACAGTCCCATCTCCGGCTATCTAAATAGCATCAGTGACCGCTCCCTTACTAAAGTAACCCGGGATTTAGACATTACCCTCAAAATTTGTGTACCCATAGGCCAGTTTGTAAACAATCGTGACCCAATATTGCTCACCAGCCGAACGGTGGACGAAGAGGAGTGGGGAAAGATATTTCGTACGATGGTATTTATGCATCAGGAAAATGTGAGACAAAACTATGTGTACGGCTTCAAGCAACTTAGCGAAGTGGCTACTAAGGCACTGAGTCCCGGTATCAATGACCCGGGCACAGCCGTGCAAGCCCTGGACCGCCTGGCTGCTTTGTTTATATCCCGCATGAAGATATCTGGCTTCAAAATCAAAACGGATAAGGAGGAAAAACTAAGGGTGATTTATACACCGGTACACTTTGACGATCTCTTATATTTCTGTTTGGGCACGATCATGAACTATGCGGGCAACGACCTGCCGGTCAACCACAAATTGATACAGGTGCTGGGTGCTATTGCCCGCAATGATGATGAAGGCCGCCATACCGACATTATTTTGTCTATGCTGGATGACCTAGCCACCCATTTTATGGGCGAGTTCAGCACCCACTCAGACAAATACTCATTGAGCAAACAGGTAAACCGGATTATCAGCCATTATCCAGATCATCCTAGCAGTTTGCGGATCAGTAATAAGATCATAGAAGCAAGCTTGTCGGATATTATCTAGCTGTAGCCGTACGTAATACTTTCGCTTTCCCTTGAGAATGCTTTTATTTGTCCTTTCAGCCTTATATCTTTTAAGTAAAATCAATATCAACCAAAATAAACCAAACATGAAATCAATTTTTTCTTACTTCGCATTCATTTTTTCTGCTTTACTTTTCGCTTGTGGAGGCAGTAGTGAGCAGTCTACCGAGGATACGATGGCCGCTGATTCTACCGAAACTATGGAGATGGTTTCGCTGGAAGAAGTCTGGTCTACCGACACTGTGATGGTGGCGCCCGAATCAGTAATTTACGATGAAGGTAGCGGGTCTCTCTACGTTGCCAATATCGGCGCGGTGGATGCCAAAGGCTCCGATGGCGATGGTTTTATTTCTAAAATGGATACCGATGGAAAAATCACTGAACTCAAGTGGGCAACCGGACTAAATGACCCCAAAGGAATGGGTATTTATGATAATAAGCTGTACGTGGCCGACATACGCGAAGTAGCGGTCATTAACCTGGAAAGTGGTGAAATTGAGGAAACCTACCCCATAGAAGGCGCTGGCTTCCTGAACGATATCACCACCGGAGAAGATGGGGCGGTATACATTAGTGATTCTGATATGGATAATATCCATATGCTCAAAGACGGTGAAATGAGTATCTGGATGAGCGATACTACCTTTCAGCGGCCTAACGGACTTTATGCTGAAGGCGACAGAATTCTCCTTGCTTCTGCGGGAGGAGGCTTTTTTGCGCCTATTAGTAAAGATGGCAAACAGCTTGGTGAACATTGGGTAGATAATATTCCTTCTGCCGACGGAATTATCAAAACCAGCGATGGTAATTATATTGTGTCCACCTGGCAGGGAGAAGTGCATTATGTAGATGCTGAAAACCAGGAAAGCCAGAAGTTGCTGGATACCAAGACCGAGAAGATCAACGCTGCCGATATCGGTTATGTACCGGAGCAGGATTTGGTGCTGGTGCCTACATTTTATGATAATCGGGTAGTGGCTTATAAAATTAAAAAAGGAAACTCTTGATAATTCATGCGCAGGTTTTTAACGATCATGCTACTGGCCGGGATATATTGTCCCGGCTTTTCCCAGGAAACCGGGCAGACTTTTGGCAGCTATCTGTATGAAAAGGACAAGATTACGCTGACGCTTAGCCCACCCAACAATTACACCTTGTTTGAAATGGAATATGTGCGGCAGAGCCGCTCAGTGAGTAGCAAAGAAATCTCCCGGGGCACATTTGAGGTAAAAAACGATCAGCTTGTCCTGGAAGAATTTCCTAGTCGTAACCACATGACCCTGGCGATAGGCTCTGAATTAAAGCTCCAAGCCGTAGATGTGAAAGCTATTGATCAAGGTGAATCGCTCTATGCCTGGAACATGACGTATGCCAATGGCCAAACCCGTATGGAAGGCGAATGGAAAAGAGGTAAAAAAGACGGTACCTGGATTTATTATGATGAGGAAGGAAATGTGGTCAAATCAGAAAAATACCGCCGGGGAAAGTTGAAAGATTGAAGGGAGACTGAAAACAGAACTAAAGAGAAAACAGCAATTTTATTTTATTTCTTGCCCTTCCGGGCAAATATAAGTTCCCCTGTCCCCTACAACTAAGCGTATAATTTTGCCATTGTACAAAGTACTATCAGCGCCCTCTTCCCGGTGGGTAATCAAAAAGTGAACGGGGAAGTCATCATAGCGGGCTTCCAGGTCAATAGTGGTCTGGATGATGTACCGCATTTTCTCGTATAGTTGATTGATTTGCTTTTCATCTAAGTGATTGGCAGGGGTTTCGGGATGTATGCCGCATTGATAAAGCATGTCATCGACAATCCAGTTGCCTAGTCCTGCCACTGTCCGCTGGTTCATCAGCAAGGGTTTGATCAAACCTTTCTTACCGCTTACTTTTTTCACAAAATCTTCCTGACTGATCTTTAATGCGTCTTGGCCTAGCTTTTTCTTTTTGCCAAACGTTTCAGGGTGATCCGTGATCCCAATCCTGCCCAGGATACGAGGACAGATAAAGGCCAGATGAAAGCCATCGTCCAAAGAGAAAAGTACTTTGGTAAAACGGGGTCGGTCTTCTTTGTCTTTGAAATACTTCAGGCGGCCGGTCATACCGAAATGCATGCTCAGGTACTTGCCTCTACTCAATTTAATAAAAAGCTGCTTTCCAATGCGATCGGTACTTTCAAAAGTTTGTCCTTTTAATTCTTCTCTCAAAGTTTCTACTGGCAAAAGGATTACCCGTTCATCTTCTACTTCTACTCCGGTGACTTTCTTATGCAGAGCGGTATGGTGAAAATATTGTTGGTAAATAGCTACTTCCGGTAATTCAGGCATGACTTGATACTGTTTTAAAACAAAAGGGCTGCATACAACAGCCCTTTACACAATGCTTTGTTCAATTAAAATGTTTTACTCGCTAGGCTGACCGAAGCGGGTATTCTCCATATCGGGGTACACATTATTAACGCGCTTAATGTCCGCCATCCGGTAGGAAGGATCAATTTCTATGCGCTCAATATCGCCCAAAGCGTGGGGAACAGTCATCAGGTAAGTAGGAAAAACCCAAGGCCAGTCTTCCAGGACTGTCCGGGAGTAATCCAGGTCATTTTCCTTTTCACCCCGCATGATCCTTAAAGGAACATAAAATAACTCTTTTTCACCATTCTTATAAGTGACCAGCACATCCAGCGGCATGAGCATTTTGCCAACTCTTTCTAAAGTAACATGCGTATTTTCGCCTCGCTCTTCTACGGATTTTACGCCGTAGTCAATCGTATGGGTGGTATTGACAAAATATTCAAAGTACCAATCCAGTTCCAGGCCGGATTCTTTTTCCATAATCCTTTTCAAACTGGTGGGAGTGGGGTGCTTAAATTTCCATTCGCTAAAGTAACGCTTCATCCCTTTATCAAAAGTCTCCTGACCTACCACATAACTTAGCTGTGCCAGAAAAACCGCTCCTTTGGAATAGGCAGCCAGGCCATAGGCGCGATTAGTATTATAATGGTCAGAATGGGTAGTCATGGGCTCTTCTTTACCAGAAGCTACCAGGCTAAAGTAGCCCGCATAAGACCCGGCATGGGCCTGAGGGTCAAGGTCATTCCCCCCGAAGATACTTGCCATCGTACGGCTTGAGGCATAAGAGGTAAAACCCTCATCCATCCAGGGATATAAGCTCTCGTTGGTAGCCAACGCTCCCTGAAACCAGCTATGAATCATCTCATGTACGGTGACGCCCACCAGACTGCGTAACGGACGGTTTCCGGTGATCAGCGTAGCCATAGGGTATTCCATGCCTCCATCACCCCCTTGCACCACCGAATATTTGTCAAAGGGATACTTTCCAAAGTGCCCGTTCATATATTGAAAAGCCTTTACCGTGTATTCTGGCAATGCTTTCCAGTTTTGCGTCAAACTATCAGATTGATAAAAGAAGTGCACTGCTGGCCCGCCGGGTACCTGCGCGATAGTATGCGTATAATCCGGGTCAGCTGCCCACATGAAGTCATGCACATTATCGGCTACGAAGTGATAGGTGATTTTGTCCCCTTTAGGGCGTTTCAAGCGTTGCCCTTCCTTTTGGTAGCCATGCCCGATCTCTTCGGGATTTTGCAAATAGCCGGTTGAGGCTACCACATACGACGAGTCAATGGTAATCTTTACGTCATAGCTTCCCCAAACTCCATGAAATTCCCTGCCGATATAGGGATCGGCATGCCAGCCTTCGGCATCGTATTCTGCCATTTTAGGATACCACTGTGCCATAGAATAGTCTATACCTTCTTCATTGTCCCTTCCTGAGCGACGAATCTGAAGCGGCACCTGCCCCTGAAAATTCATATCAAATGTAGCTTTGCCCTTAGGAAGTATGGGTTGGTTGAGCGTCACTTCCAGCACGGTGCCTACCACTTCGTGCTGTACCTCTTTTCCGTTTTGTTGGAGCGACTGAATACGCTGAAATCCAATTTCGTTGTCCTTGAGATTGAAGATGCGACTTGCCACCCGGCTGTCGGGGTCTTCTATCGTGCGAGAGCGCACATCCATCATGCTGCCTGGCTGAAAAGCATTAAAATAAAGGTGATAAAATACCCGGTAGAGGGTATCCGGCGAATTATTAGTATACACCAGCTTTTGGGTTCCCTGAAACTGATGGGTATTAACATTCATGTCTGTTGTCATGGTGTATTCTACCGCTTGTTGCCAATAATTTGCCTGTGCCTGAGCTGGGATTATTGTTCCTATCAGCAGCAGGCTGATCATTACGATGCTTATTGTATGTTTTATTTTCATACCTGATTAACTGGTTTTCTCCTGGAAAGTGTTTATCCTTTTGGAAAAATGTGCAAACGCCAAATATAAAGAAGAGAAGCGCTTGGGTCACTTTTATTGAATAAAAAAGTCCTGGAAAATAAGAAATTACTTTTTGCGCTCAATGGTATAAGCGACCAGTTGGGTCAAAGATTCCTTGTAGACTGAATCAGGAAATGTACTAAGCACTTCCTGGGCTTGACGATGATAATCCTGCATAGCCTGGGCAGCGTAGTCAATTCCTCCCGAAACTTTCACAAAATTAATTACCTCCTGCACCTTGTGTGGTTTGTTGCTCTGATTCTTGATCATGTATATGATCCTTTTCTTTTCCAGCCAGGGAGCTTTTTGCAATGCATAAATGAGTGGAAGGGTCATTTTCTTTTCTTTAATGTCTATTCCTACGGGTTTGCCAATTTCGGCTTTGCCGTAATCAAACAGATCATCTTTAATCTGAAAAGCGATGCCCACCTTTTCCCCAAAATCCTGCATCTTACGAATAGTTTCCCCATCAGCACCGGTAGAACTAGCGCCCACCCCACAGCATGAACTGATCAGTGATGCCGTTTTCTGACGGATAATCTCAAAATAAATGTCTTCGGTGATATCCAGGTTACGGGCTTTTTCAATCTGTAACAGCTCTCCTTCACTCATTTCACGAACTGCATTGGAGACGATTTCCAGCAGGTGAAAATCTTTGTATTCTACGGAAAGTAGCAGCCCGCGGGATAACAAATAATCCCCTACCAATACGGCGACCTTATTTTTCCACAAGGCGTTGATTGAGAAAAAACCTCGGCGATAGTTGGAGTCATCTACCACATCGTCGTGCACCAGCGAGGCCGTGTGCAACAGTTCAATGAGCGCTGCCCCACGGTAGGTAGCTTCGTTGATGTTTCCGGTAAGCCCCGCTGAAAGAAACACAAACATTGGGCGTAGTTGTTTACCTTTACGCCTGACGATAAAGCTCATAATTTTATCAAGAAGCAGTACTTTGCTTTTCATAAAATCGCGAAACTTATCTTCAAAAATGCCCATCTCAGTCTCAATGGGCGCTTGTATTTCCTTGATAATGCTACTCATAGGGAAGGGCACAATATTACCACCTAATTGTGCTAATGCAAAGTTCTGTAATGGATTTGAATTATTTTTGTATCCTGATGATTATCCCCGTAGGAAAAAGATTTTTTTTATGAAAACGCACCACCTTTCCCTTTCATACTACTTTTCTCCGAACAATACTATGGACAGTTTTATGCAGCTAATTTACCCCACTTCAATAGCCTAGGGTAGTTAGGATGCATTTTTATTGACTCAGCGTCCAGTTCTAACTTTGT
>JBBSOG010000169.1:0-11311 GCA_038259985.1 Cytophagales bacterium | reverse complement strand
TTATAGCTACATTAGGATGTTTTTCTCCAAAGTGGTTGATGTCTGTATCCAGCGCTTTTTCTACTAGGCCCCTAGCTTGTGTATACTGTCCTAAAGCTTGATACACTAAGGCCAGATTGGACTGGTATTTGGCAACTACAGGATGTTTTTCGCCATAGTGCGTGATCGCTGAATCAAGTGCTTTTTCCAATAAGTCTCTTGCCTGTGGATACTGCCCTAAGTCTTTATACACCATGGCTAGGTTGGACTGTTTTTTGACTACAGCAGGGTGTTTTTCTCCAAAGTGGTTGATATCTGTATCCAGTGCTTTTTCTAATAAGTCCCGTGCTTGTGGATACTGTCCCAAAGCTTGATACACTACAGCCAAGTTGGACTGGCATGTGGCTACCTCAGGATGTTTTTCGCCATAATGGTTAATATCTGTATCCAGCGCTTTTTCTAATAAGTGTCTTGCTTGTGAATACTGACCTAAATCTTTATACCTTAAGGCTAAATTATTTTGTAAGGTAACTATCTCAATAGTATTGGTACTAGCAGTCCTATTTAACACTGCATCTCCAAATGGTACGTAGGGGAATTTATCTATAGGGTTATCTTTAGCCTCGTCAATGGATAGTGCTTTAGCTACACTATTAATCAATAGTTTCAGGTCTTCCAAGCTGGTGTTCAGTTGCGGGGCAAGCGCTTCTACCAAAACCGGATGCATTTTGTAGCTATCGCTTGCTGTGTCTTTGAGTATATATCCCTTTTCGTAAAGATATTCCAAAGTACCGGCAAAATCATCTTGCCAGCTTAGTTGCTCAGTCTGCAAGAGGGAGGTAAGTTGAGTATAGCTTATCCATTGGTTGGGCAAAGCGATAAACTGCTTTAATACATATTCCTGCTGTTCATCAAGTTGGCTTAGCTGGAATATTTGTATTAAGTAGGAGGTAATACGGTCTATTTTCTCATGACCGCTATGGCTGGTGGCTATGCCTGCTTTAGCATCAAGGGTAATGGCTTGTTGTATCTTTTCCGCATCCCAACGGTTTTTGTTAGCGGACTTGGCTAGTATTTCAATGGTAAGGGTATGGTACTCTACTTTCTGTACAAAGCTTCTTACTTCTTCTTCCCTAAAGTTGTTGTTGTACTTTTGAAATAACAGTATAGCTTCTGCTTCCGTCAAAAATCCCAGTTCCATCAGCGAGAAAGGTTCAATCCTTTCCCGGGAGGTCACCAGTACATGCCAATCAGGTGCTTTGGGTAAGTGGTCATATAATTTCGCCAGTTGTACTGTGGCATTGTCCAACACTAGTAAGCTGGGTTTTGTACTATGTAGGTTGCGGAGTTGGTTCAGGCAGGCATTGAGTAAGTCTTCCGGCGGTGTATCCAGTAATTTCAGGTTGGTCAGCAGGTCACGGCTGGCAATGATGGCATCTTCCAGGGTACTTTCAATGGTCAGCCAGGCAATATGGTCATAGTCAGTAGCATAAGTATCCACATATACTGCGGCCAGGGTAGTTTTCCCAATCCCTCCCATGCCATTGATGAGGGAGAGCTTTTTATCTTCCAGCAGGCGGCGGCGTACTTCTTTCAACTCATCTTCCCTGCCCACAATGTCTTCTTTGGCTATGCTGGTGTAGGCAGTGAGGTTTTTGGGGAAAGGGTTTGATTGAGAGGTAGAAGGAGTAGAAATAGATATGTTTACTTCTTTTGCTTCATCAACGATTACAGTTACTTTTTCAAGTATGGCCGAGTACAGAGCTTCATAATCACTCTCTTCATGCTTATCCGGTGTTAGGGTATTCATATCACTCAATATATGCACCAAGCCAGCAAACTCTGCTCTTATCTGAGTATAATGATCAATATCCTCTCTAATACCTTGTGTGCCCGCAAAGCTAGTAAGACCCTTTAAGGCATTATCTAATGCTTTTATCTTTTCTTCCGAGTATCTAAGATATTCTATTCTATCTACTGAATTATAAATCTTAGCATCACGAAGTACAATAGGAAAAATACGGTCATAAAAGTTTTTATACTTAGCAATCTCCAATAGTTCAAACATGCAGTTCTTGGATTTGAGGTACTTATCACTGATTACAGTGACAATGGCATTACCTCTCCCAATCTCCTGCATAAACTCCTTAATTGAGCCTTTATAACGGAGTGCTTTCTTATCACGAATCACTTCAAGACCTTTTGCTTGCAAAGCTTGCTCTACTTTCTCAGCGATGCTTTCGCTCTCTCCTCCCCAGGCATAGGAAATGTATACTCTGTGTTGTGGCATAGTGTATGAGTAAATGACTAATGATTCAATTGTCTTAGCCACCTGTCTAAGATAATGGAATTGTCATTGGGTTTCAATGCTTATATTAATAAAGCAAGAATTGATACCACCTCAGGCGCGCTCCACGTCGGGCGTTCTAACGCCTCCTATGCTAGTAGCTATCACGATCAGTTACCTCTATGACTTCCGTATGGACAAGATCCCTCCGGGATGACAACGGGGTAGATTTGAGGACATTCTTTCAAGTCTGAGGACCGCTAAACTGATTCATAAAACAATGCTTCACCTTCCGGGTTTTATGATGTACCTATGTCTTAAACTAATTTCCTCAACAATGATACAGACCATAAAGCAACTGATGCGGATGTCCCCGGTGTTAACCATCCTGTTTATGCTCAGTCTGTCGGGCTGTGAATTTACCCAAGATCGGGAAAAGGAAAAGCTTGGGGAAGGGCTGGAGATCAGTCAAAAGAGCCTCTATGAAGATGAAAAGGGTTATGCGCATTATGCTTTCTTCGTTAAAAACAACAACCCCCAAACGATAAAATCAGCTACCCTCCGGCTGCTGATCCTCGGGTTCAAAGATGGTATGCACCCCAACGAAGCCCGCCTGGAAAACCTGGCCCCGGGAGACTCTGTGCAGCTATCTGTCAACCTCTTTGCTGATTACGACCAAGCGCAAGACTACCACTTTTCCTCAACAGTAGCGGAAATCACTTTCTGAGATGGAGTACTAAACTCCGGGGATCAGCACAATACGCTAACTTTCTATTAGGTGACGGATAGCTTTGCCTGTTTTTAAACTGCCGATGCATGGAGATGCCTGTCAAACCCACGAAAATATATCATGCCCGTATTTTACACCAAAATAGTTATCTTCGTGTCATTAATAATCCTTGAAACAAGATCAACGCAATCATCATGGACCAAAAAGTACGTAGCTTAGAAGAACAAAGAATAGAATTTTCAAGAAGGAGATTCCTGGCCATGCCTCTCGCCGGGCTTATCGTTTGGCTTATCATAGGCATCTCCAGCCTGTTTTTAAATGCTCAACAGACTGTTTGGGTTATTTTTGTGGGGACAGGAAGTATTGTCTACTTGGGTATGTTGATCTCAAAGTTTACCGGGGAAAACTTTATGAATAAAAACAAACCTAAGAATACGTTTGACAGTCTTTTTCTTTTAAGCGCAGCGATGGCCATATTGGTGTATTCCATTGCGATACCCTTTTTTATCATAGATTACACTTCCCTGCCATTATCGGTAGGGATACTAACCGGCTTAATGTGGTTTCCTTTCTCCTGGATCATCACGCATTGGGTAGGGGTTTTCCATACCACTTTGAGAACTGTTTCCATTGTTGCCTTATGGTATCTTTTCCCGGAAAACAGATTTACAGTCATACCCCTCGCCATCGTAGGCATCTACCTGATAACCATCGTAATTTTGCGTAACAGAAAACTTCCGGCAGAAGCCCCTGAAAGCATTGTTTATACAGTATCATAAAGACGCTGTGATATGGTCATTATACCATCATCTCAAAATGCGTTAACTACTCCCGATAAGGATCAATGGTCTCTATGCTGCCGTCAGAATTGTGCGTAAGCTCAGTGACTTTGATGTTTCGTAAGTGCGTCTGCCCGCCGGATAGCTCGGTATCGTGGTAGAAGAGATACCACTTGCCCTTAAACTCCACAATAGAATGATGGTTGGTCCAACCAAGTACCGGATTGAGAATCACGCCCTGGTAGGTAAATGGCCCATATGGACTGTCCCCGGTGGCATAAGCAATATAATGGGTATCTCCGGTAGAGTAGGAGAAGTAGTATTTGTCCTGGTACTTATGCACCCAGGCGGCTTCAAAGAACCTTCTTTCGTTATCTCCGGTGGTTAGCGGTTCTCCATTCTCATCCCGAATCTGCACATCTTTCAGGTCTTCGGCAAAGCTGGTCATATCGTCACTTAAGCGAGCTACTTTGGGGGTTAGCGCCGCTTCGGTATCAGCAGGGTAGGTGTTTTCATTTACATAATTACCGATGCTCCAGCGTTGCAGTTGTCCTCCCCAAATCCCTCCCAGGTACATATAATAGCTGCCATCACTATCTTTAAAAACTGCCGGATCAATACTATAGCTTCCGGCAATGGGTTCAGGTTCAGGCGTGAAAGGGCCGCTGGGGGAATCGCCGTGGGCTACGCCTATCCTGAAAACACCCTCCTCATCTTTGGCAGGGAAGTAGAGGTAGTAAGTACCGTCTTTTTCGGCAGCGTCAGGTGCCCACATTTGTCTGCTGGCCCAGGGCACGTCTTTTACATCCACGGCTACCCCATGGTCGGTCACCTCACCGTCTATGCTTTCCATAGAGAATACATGATAATCCTCCATCGCAAAGTGGCTGCCCAGATCATCCTGCGGTATGCCCGACTCAATATCATGCGAAGGGTAGATATAGATTTTACCCTCAAAGACATGGGCGGAAGGGTCGGCGGTGTACATATCCGTGACCAGTGGATCGGAGATGGCGTTGAGGGTATCAGTACTCAGCGAATCGCTGGCAGTTTCAGCTTTATCGCCATTGCTTTCGCTAGGGTTGCTCTGACAGGCAGCTAACAAAAGTACGCTTAATGAAAAAATGATGAAAGAGTGTTTACGGAAAGATAGCATAGTTATGATATAATCAATCAAGAATTACCAATTGCGTTAATGCAAGTTAAAAATAAAAAATAGAATAAGGTGTACAAGTCCTGCAACCTTTTCCGGGCGTTTGGCATCTCATAGAGGGAGAAAGCATTCAGATTTTTTTTCTGCTTTCTGTTACCTTTTGCTAAACCTTGAGTTACCCTCGCTAAACTACCCGACTGCCATGCTGAGAAACTATTTCCTCGTCACTCTCCGAAACCTGCTCAAGAACCGTGTCTATTCCTTTATCAATATCGCCGGGCTTTCCATCGGCATTTGCTGTAGTATCCTGATCCTGCTCTGGGTATTTGATGAACTGTCTTTTGACAAATTTATCCCTAAATCCGAGCGACTGTATCAGGTGATGGTCAATGCAGAATTTGATGGTAAAATTAACTCCTGGAATTCTGTTCCCTTGCCCACCTATGAGGGAATGAAAGACGCCGATGTCAACATCAAGCAGTCAGTAGTCACAGACTGG
This sequence comes from Cytophagales bacterium, assembly GCA_038259985.1. Classification (GTDB taxonomy): domain Bacteria; phylum Bacteroidota; class Bacteroidia; order Cytophagales; family Cyclobacteriaceae; genus Catalinimonas. The sequence goes on along the minus strand of JBBSOG010000169.1, from coordinate 5,884 downwards.
GGCGGGGACCATCTGCTGACGGTGAACGAAAATCCTATCCTCAAAAAAGGGTTCAATGTGGGGGAAGAGTTTCTGGAAATGTTTGAGTTTCCCCTGGTATATGGCGAAGCCACCCAGGTGCTGGACGAGCCGTCTTCTATCGTCATTACCGAATCTACTGCCAAAGCCCTCTTTGGTGATGAAGACCCGATCAACCAGATCGTGCGGGTAGATGACAAAACTGATCTGAAGGTAAGTGGTATCCTTAAAGACCTGCCCAACAACTCTTCCTTTGAATTTGACTTTCTACTACCTTATTCTTACTGGCGGCAGGCCAGCCCCTGGGTGGTAGAGAATGAAGATAATTGGGGCAATTATTCCTTCCAGGTATTTGTAGAACTGGATGACCTTACCCACCAAAAGACAGTGGAAAGCAGCATACAAAACATGCTCATAGAACACGGTGAAGAAGACCTCAAGCCGGAGCTTTTTCTGTATCCTATGCTGCGCTGGCGGTTGCATTCCCAGTTTGAAGATGGGGTGGAGAAAGGGGGGATGATTGATTATGTCAATCTGTTTTCGGTCATCGCCATCTTTATACTCATCATCGCGTGCATCAACTTTATGAATTTGGCGACGGCCCGCTCCGAACGCCGAGCTAAGGAGGTAGGCATCCGAAAAAGCGTAGGCTCCCGGCGCATTGAGTTGATGGGCCAGTTTATCGGTGAGTCAGTGTTTATCAGCTTTTTAGCCTTTGTCATTGCGGTGTTGTTAGCGCAATTACTGCTCCCTCTGTATAATGATTTGGTAGACAAAAAGCTGTTCATTGACTATAGCTCGGCGAAGTTCTGGCTATTCTCCCTGGGCATGATTTTGCTCACTGGCATTGTGGCGGGAAGCTATCCGGCTTTCTATCTTTCTTCTTTTCAGCCGGTAAAGGTATTGAAAGGCAAGGTAAAGACGGGCAAAGGCGCCAGTATGCCGCGCAAAGTGTTGGTTACTTTGCAGTTTGGTTTCTCGATCCTGCTTATCATTGGTACGATGGTCATTTACCAACAAATCCAATTGGTGAGAAGCCGGCAGTTGGGTTACGACAAAGAAAACCTGATCACGGTAGACTATACCGAGCAGATCAGCAAAAACTATGAAGTACTGAAGCAGGAACTGCTGCAAAGTGGTGCCGTGGAAGCTATAACGCGCTCTAACAGTGCGGTGACCGACATCAACTCCAATAACTTTGTCGGCTGGCCCGGTAAGCCCGAAGACCAGCGGGTGATCTTTACCACCATCGCTACCGAGTATGACTATACCAAAACGATGGGCATCAAGTTGCTGGAAGGACGTGATTTCTCCGAAGAATTTATCAGCGATAGCTCAGCGATCATCATCAATAAAGCCGGGCTTGACCTGATGAACCTGGACGAACCCATTGGTACGCAACTGGACTTGTGGGGAGACAAACGCACCCTGATCGGAGTAGTGGACAATGTGATGATGGGTTCACCTTACCAAGAAGTGAAGCCGATGTTTATGATCTTGAATCCCGAATGGATCAGTGTGGTGACCATCCGGCTCAGCAGAAGCAACGACTTGTCTGCTACTTTGGCACAGGTCAAAGATATTTTCTCCAAATACAATTCCGCCTATCCTTTTGAATACACCTTTGTGGATGAAGCATTCCAAAAGAAGTTTACCACCATCAATATGACCAGCCGCCTGGCTAATATCTTTGCGGTACTCACCATCCTTATCACCGGGCTAGGACTGTTTGGGCTGGCGGCATATACGGCGGAGCAGCGTACCAAAGAGATCGGCATTCGCAAGGTGCTGGGTGCCTCGGTGTTTAGTATTGTAGTCTCTATGACCAAAGACTTTTCCCGTTTGGTGATCATCTCCTTTCTGATCTCTGCGCCCCTGGCGTGGTGGCTGCTGGATATTTACCTAGAACGCTACCCGATACGGACACCCCTGGCCTGGTGGATATTCCCTGTTACCGGGTTTTTTGCGCTGGTGCTGGCTATCGTGGTCGTCACTACCCAATCATTGAGGGCGGCCTACGCCAATCCGGTGAATTCTTTGCGGAGTGAGTGATGAGAGAAGATCATGTGAGTTTATTGTAGGCTGGAGGTTTCGGGCCAGAGGCCCTTTTCGATGTTTGTCACAACCCAGAGGGTTGCGACTGTGGGGAGATAACCTGACCATGTTGCAGGGTGAAAGTTTCGGGCCGGAGACCCTTTGGATAGCAGTCACCCGCCTCAGGCGGGCGACTGTTTATTGGAAAACATATCTGGCAAATCTCTGAGATTTGCCAGATATGTTCAATTTAGCTCCAGAGCCGGTCATGCGAACGTTTTTCGTCCCACTGGGGGGTAGGAGCGAAATAGCTTTTGTCCTCCGCATGTAGGTGTTCTTTGATCTCTTCCTCATTGAGTTCTACACCTAAGCCAGGGGCATCCCAGGGGACATTGGCAAAACCCTTAGTATACAGCGGTTGCGAGCCTACCATCTTCACCAGTTTGGGCCACCAGGGGTTATCCACACATTGGTTAGGCATTTCCAGTGCCAAAAAGTTTTGGGTAGCAGCAGCACAATGTACATTGGCCATGAAGGCCACCGGCGTACCGGCAAAATGCATTTTCATGGCTACATCTTTTTCTTCGGCATAGTCACCAATCTTTTTGGTTTCTAGCAACCCACCGGAACTACCCATATCCGGATGCACGATATCCACCGCATGTACATCGCAAAGTTTCTGGAAGGCTTCCTTGCCGAAGATATCCTCTCCGGTAATGGTAGGAGAGTTGATAGACTCGGTGATGAGCTTCCACTGATCAATGCTGTCCCAGGGGACCATGTCTTCTAAAGAGGCAAGGCGGTAAGGTTCCAAAGCATTGGCTATACGTATACAATTGTTTACATCAAAATGCCCGAAATGATCGGCAGATAAGGGAATGTCATAACCCACTACTTCACGGACCTGGGCAACGTACTGAGACAATAAATCCAGCCCTTTGTCAGTTACCTGTATTCCCGTAAAAGCATGGCGGGTATTCTGATAAGACATATAATCATCTATATTTCCATAATCAAAGCCTGGCACAATCTGGGTATTGACCGTGGTGCCGGGTTCCTGACTGTAAACCTGTATGCCGGGATGCATTTTCAACCAGGTGTAGCCCTGCTCTTGCATACGGCGCTTACAGTCAGCTTTGAACTTTTCTACATCCATATGCGTACGGTCATGCTCGGGCACATAAGCATATAGACGGACTTTGTCACGATATTTTCCGCCTAACAACTGCCAGGCAGGCACATCATAAGCTTTGCCTACAAGGTCCCACAGTGCCATATCTACCGCACTGTAACCACCGCCCTGTCGCCCATGCCCACCGAAGGGTTTGAGCTTTTTAAGAATCATCTCTGCATGACAGGGGTTCAGTCCCAGGATACGACTTTTCAAAAAGAGGGCATAGCGTGGATCGCCTCCATCCCTGACTTCTCCCAGGCCATAAATGCCCTGATTGGTATCAATGCGGATGATTACGTTTCGGGCGTTCGTAAAGGAGGTGCCATTGTCAACGGTAACATAGCGCATGTCTGTGATTTTCAGTTCAGAGGGGTAAGAGTTGCGCTGAACATTAGAAGTAGTTTGGGCAATAGTGTCTTCCACCGATAGGCCCATCAATCCGGCGAGCGACATGCCTCCCAATGCGCTCTTTTTCAAGAAATCCCGACGATTATCCTGAGCAGAAGATTTATCCATTTCAGAAGGCGAAGTAGAAATCTCTGGTGGATTAGGTTGAGCGCTTTCCTGAACTAGACGTTGTAAGATGCTTTTCATGGGTGTGTAATTTGATTGTTGAAGGTTACATGTAATCTCACAAAAGGTTGTTATTGAGTATGTTCTAGTAAATGATCATGGTATTACTTAACAAAAAGGGGAAGTATTGCTTCCCCTTTTTAAATTTGTATAATAACAGAGATCTGACCTAACTCCACAGCCTGTCCCAGGCGCGGATTTCATCCCATTCGGGTGTGGGGGCAAAGAGCTTTTCGCCTTTTACCAGAAATTCCTTCACCACCTCTTCATTCAACTCTACGCCAATGCCCGGCTTCTCGGGTACTTTCACATAGCCATCCTCCACCAAGGGCCCATCAATACCTGTGACCAAATCTTCCCAACGGGGACTATCCACCGCATGGTGTTCTAGCCACTTGAAATTCTCCGTAGCTGCCGCAGAGTGTACCGAACCCAGAAAAGAGATCGGCCCGGCAGCATGGTGATGCATAAAGCCGATGCCGTGCTGGGAGGCATAATCGCCGATGCGCTTGGTTTCCAGGATACCGCCCGCGGTGTTAGGGTCAGGATGTACGATATCCACGGCGCGGGTGTCAATCAGTTCTTTAAAGCCCCCTTCCAGCCCGTAAATGTCTTCGCCGGTTTGGGTAGGGGTGGTAGAAGATTCGGTGATTTCCCGCCACTGATCGGTATAGTGCCAGGGAATGATGTCTTCAATGTACGCCAGATTATAGGGTTCAGCAGCCCGGGCAATCTTGATCGCTTCGTTGACGCCAAAATGTCCCCAATGGTCGGTGCCCATCGGGATTTCGTAGCCAATTTGGGAACGCATCACATCCAGAAATTCCATGAGCTTATCAATCCCCTTATCGGTAATCTGCACATTGGTGAAAGGATGTTCGCTCAGGTTATACTTCTTGTATTCATACTTATAAGGATTATACTTGCCGTCCGGGGCATTGATGACCGCACCGGGCATATCTTTGATCAGGTTAATACCGATATCCATTTTCAAAGCGGTATAGCCCTTGTCTATTCTTTGCTGCATACGTTTGGCATATTCTTGAGGATCAGATGAGGTAGTGGTATCGCAGTAAACCCGCACCCGGTCGCGGTACTTGCCTCCCAGAAGTTGATAGACCGGAACATTATAGGCTTTGCCCGCCAGGTCCCAGAGTGCCATTTCCACGCCCGAAACACCCCCACCTTGCCTGCCGTGATGGCCAAACTGCTTGATGATCTTAAACAGGCGTTCCACATTACAGGGGTTTTCGCCCAGCAAACGGCTTTTTAGGAAAAGGGCATATTCTTTGGCAGCGCCATCCCGTACATCACCATGCCCCACAATACCCTGGTTGGTGTAGATGCGCACAATCGGGGTGCGAAACATTACCCCACTCACTTCAGCAATGCGCATGTCGGTGATTTGGAGTTCGGTGGGTGCAGAGTAGCGGTTTACCTTTTGGGTAGAATATTCCAGCACTTCTTCCATAGGTGCCCCAGTAGCCGTAAGCCCGGCCAAGCTAAGGCCGCCGAGGCTAGCTTTTTTCAAAAAGTCACGTCTTTGATGGTTTTGTTGATCGTTCATTATATAGGTTTTGTATAGGTAGAGAAATAGATTACAACCTAATATAACAATCTTTAGCCAATCACCTCATCATATGTGGAACTCAAATCAAGCGTATCGCCCATTTTTTTCTGTAGCCTGAGTAAATCCTTGAAAAGCTTTTTAATTTTTTTCTCATATGAAGGGTCTTCTGCCAGATCATTTAGCTCTTTGGGGTCTTCTGATACATGGTACAGCAGGGCTTTATCAATTTCGGGGTAGACAATCAGCTTGAAACCGTCTTTGCGGATCATCCGCTGGTGTTTGATGTAAGCCCCATAAATTGACGGGTAGGCACTTTGATTCGTTTTGCCTTTTGCCAAATCCATTAAACTGTTAAAAGCAACGTATTTGGGCTTTTTGATACCTGCCAAATCCAAACTGCTGGCCATTACATCCTGCAAATATACATCAGCATCTACTTTTTTACCTTGGGGCAGATCAGGTCCGACTACCATCAGGGGTACACGTATGCTGTGATCAAACGTATTTTGCTTACC
>JBBSOG010000168.1:0-11366 GCA_038259985.1 Cytophagales bacterium | reverse complement strand
CGATCTATTGTTCAAAAAGTGCACGATACTTTTTCTCCTGTTCGTACAACTTGCTTACTGCATGGGCATGGCTGAGGGCATAGCGGATACTTCTCTCAATGCTTTGTGCATCTATCGCATTTTTGACGAGGTAATCCGCCGCGCCTAACTGCATCGCCTGATGGTCTATTTCCGGTTCGCCCTGCCCGGTAAGCATGATCACCGGCTTGCCACGGTTAATGGTTACCGCTTTTTTCAGGAGTTCCAGCCCGTTCATTTCCCCCAAACGATAATCAATCAGGTAAATGTCAAAACTCTGTTGGTTGATGAGTTCAATGGCCTGCTCAAAATTTGGCTCCCACTGTATTTTAAACTGAGAAGTTTTAATATCCGATAAGAGGTCTTTGACGATAATAAAATCATCCTCATCATCATCAATCAACAGTATATGAATAATCCCAGCCACCATTTTTTTTTGTTATTCAGGTTTATCACTCGGTAATACGACAATGCCAAACCAATATTTTCCAATAGCCCTGGCTACCTCCACCAAATCATCAAAAGTAACCGGCTTGGTGATGAAGGAGCTAATCCCCAGGTCATAGCTTTTCACAATGTCTTCTTCCGCTTTAGAAGTGGTCAGTACAATGATAGGTATCCTACGAAGTTTGGGGTCAGCTTTGATTTCGGTGAGGGCTTCGCGCCCGTCTTTTTTGGGCATATTTAAGTCCAGCAGAATTAAACCGGGCCGGGGCGCATTTTCCGGGGTATACTTGCCACGGTATTGCAGATAATCCATCAGTTCCTCACCATCTTCCACAAAATGCAGGTCGTTGGCTAGCTTATTTTCCATCAGGGCCTCTTTGGTGAGCATCCTGTCATCCGGGTCATCATCCGCCATCAGGATCGTGATCGTTTTTACATTTCTGGTATCCATAGTTTGTGTCGGGGTTTTTCTTGAATTAAGCTTGCATAGTAGCAGTTTAAGTTTCAGGATTTATATCATTATTTTTGTTGTGTCTTGGGCAAGGTTAAGATAAACGTGGCCCCTTCTCCTTCAGTGCTCCTTGCGTAGATAGTCCCGCCATGGATATCAGCAATCTTTTTACAAATCGCCAATCCTATACCCGTACCAGCATATTCATTTCGTCCATGCAGGCGTTGAAATATATTAAAAATCCGGTCTAAGTATTTTTCATCAAAGCCAATTCCATCATCCTGGATAAATATATTATACTTGGAGGGTTTTTCACCGGGATGCTGTTCATCTACTTGTTCTTCAGCCCATATTTTGATACGAGGTGGTTGTTCCTGCTTGCTGAATTTGATGGCGTTGCTCAGCAAGTTTAGGAAAAGTTGTTCCAATGAACCTGCGTCGCCTTCTACTTGTGGCAGCGACTCAACTTCAATTTGAGCCCCGCTATCCTCTATCCTGTTTTCCAGGTCTTCCAGCACCCTGCCGACTACATTTTGTAGGCTGATTTCCTGAAAGGGTTCCTTAAAACGCCCAATCCGTGAATATTTGAGCAGGTCATCAATCAGCCTTTGCATTCTGCCAGCGGCATGCTGCATTCTGCTGATATAATCGCGTCCCGCATCGTCAATGGCATCGCTGTATTTGCTTTGCAGCCTGTCCCCAAAAGCCCGGATTTTTCTAAGGGGTTCCTGCAAATCATGAGAAGCTACATAGGCAAATTGCTCCAGGCTCTGGTTAGAATTCTCCAGGTCGTGAATTTTGTTTCTGAGTTCTTGTTTGGAGAGATTATAGATGCCAGTATCCTCGGAGACAATCAGTGCGGCAAACACTTTACCCTCATCATCCCTAACTGACAAGAAGTGTATTCTAAATAGAGAACCCTCATTTTCACGTTCCAGTACGGTAGATTTACCTTCCAGACAAGAAGTAAGCAAGGGGACCAGCGTAGCCATGACTTCATGGGAAAATTCATCAGACAAAGAGCTGTCTTCTGCAATAGGTTTTTTGAAACCAAATGCTTTGAAAGGTGCCCCTTCCACCAACAATATATTTAATTCGGGGTCAACCAGGGCTACATCAGTATGGGGAAGGCTTTTGACCAGGGTACGGTAAAGGTTCTCACTCAGGTTTTTTTCGTTGATTAAACTCTTAAAACCAGTTATGTCATTAAATTTGACAAGAAGGATATTGTCTATTTTGATAGCAGAAATTTCAAACCATTTTTGCAGTCCTTCCCCGGAATAGTATTGCTCTGCTTCATAAGAATTTCCACTCAGGATGACTTCTTTATAAGATTTAAAAATTTCAGCATAAGTATGACCGGGAAAAGCGTTGTTCAGGCTGGTCGCCAGCAGTTCTTCCCTGTTTTTCCCGATGATTTTTTCACCGGCTTTATTGACAAACTGATATTTAAAATCAATAAGCTCATCTAGCTCATTATAAAGGGGGGAAAAAAGGATAATACCATCCTCTGTATTATCCATGATGGTCTCCACCAAAGAAGCAGTGTATGAAAAGTCAGTATTCATCAAAAGATAAAAGTCAAAAAAGTAAAATGTCTAAAAAATCAAAGGTCAATATTAAAGGATTTCATCTTATTATATAAAGTCTTCCTGTCAATGTTGAGGACGTCTGCAGCTTTAGTTTTATTGTAGCCGGTTTTTTCCAGTACACTAATGATCGCATCACGCTCCGCGATTTTTGAAACTGATTTCAGATTCGCTGGCTCTACTTTGGTAGTATAATGTGTGTCCACCTGCTCAAAATATACAGGTGATTTGATTTCTTCGGGTAGGCATTCCAGGGTAATCACATCAGTCTGGGCAAGCAAAACAGACCGTTTTACTACATTATACAGCTCCCTGAGGTTTCCGTGCCAGTAGTAATCTTTCATCTTTACCAGTACTTCAGGGGCAAACTCATTGACCTGCTTGTTCAGGTCTTGGTTGGCCATTTCCAGAAAATAGCGGGCAAATACCTTAATGTCAGTACTACGTTCGCGCAAAGGTGAAAGATGAATTCTAAACTCGTTAAAGCGATGGTAAAGGTCTTCCCTGAATTCACCATTCTTGACTGCTTCAGACAAGTTTTCGTTGGTAGCGACAATCAGGCGCACATCTATAGGAATATCTTTGGTGCCCCCGATTTTTTTTATTTTCCTTTCCTGGGTCACCCTCAGCAGTTTCACCTGATTTTCGTAGGATAGGTTCCCAATTTCATCCAGGAAAAGGGTACCTCCGTTGGCAGATTCAAAACTACCTTCTTTATCATTGAGCGCCCCGGTAAAAGCGCCTTTGACGTGTCCGAAAAGCTCACTTCCCGCCAAGTCTTTAGGTAATGCACCACAATCAATGGCTACAAACGGGGCATCTTTTCGCTTGCTATGATTATGGATTTCATTGGCGACAAACTCCTTTCCTGTACCCGTCTCCCCTTGTATAATGACTGACATATCGGTAGGTGCAATGAGCCTGACATGCTTCATCACTTCATGGGCTTGGACACTATCCCCGATGACAAACTTCTTTTGTTTGTTCGGCTGCTTGTTCTGATTTTGATCTTTTTTATTCTTATTCTTTAGCGCCTGGTCAATGGTAATAAGAATTTCATCCGGATATAGCGGCTTAGTGACATAATCGTAAGCACCAAGTTTGATGGCTTTCACGGCTACTTTTACATCTGAGTAACCAGTGATCACCAATAAGGCGGCATCCGGATTAATCACTTTTATTTTCTGGATCAGTTCCAATCCATTGAGGTCCGGGAGTTTGAAGTCGCAAAGGACCAGATCGTATTTATTTGATTTCAGTATTTCTATGGCAGAAGAACCATCCGAAGCGGTTTTGGTCTCGTAACCTTTTTTGCTAAGGAATTTATCCAGAAGCATGCGAATATCCTGATCATCATCAACAATTAGTATTTTTTTGGCCATTAGGCGGATCGTAGTAGTGGTTAATGTAAAATTAATTTACAAAAAAAAGCTGTCAACAAAATACAATAATAGAATAAACTTTGCGCTAATTGGTGGAATATTTTAACATATTTACCCTGGAAAGCGCTTCATAGACTTTTTCTCTGTTGAAAGGTTTACCAATAAAGTAATCAATGCCTTTTATTTCCTCATGGATTTTTTTCAACATACCGTCATGGGCGCTGATCATAATGACCCTGGATTGTTCGTTGTATTTCTTAATGATGGGCACTAAGTGGTAGCCTAAGCCGTCGGGAAGGTTTAAATCCAGAAAAACAAGGTCATACGTTTTTTTCTCAAATTTGCCCAGGGCTTCTTCAATCGTATAGGCTTGATCGGGAACGTAGCCCATTTGTTTTAACAAAGCGGAAAGCAGAAAGCATATCTCCTTTTCATCATCAACTATCAGTATTCTCTTTCCTTTCATGTTCAAATTTGCTCAAAATCGTAAACTACATCCGTTAATCAGGTCAAAAAATGAACCGTAATCTTAAGTTTTACTTTTATCACCGTTGTTGAAGTAAACTTTTTGATCAAAGTTTTTTATGATTTGGCAGAGCAGGTTTTGGGGATGTCCGACAAACTTGGCTTCATGCATCAACGGTTTGTGAATATTAATCTTTGGGATACAATTTAAAAGTTTGAATGTTTGACCTAGGAAAAAAATGGTTTTACATTCATAAACTGATTGTTCTGTATTAAAAACGACGATATAATTTTTTGAACTGCCAACATCATGAATTTTATTCCCCATGAGGTGTAGAATAAATTCATCACTATTTGATCAAAATCTATATATTTTCCAGAGAGCAATGGTTAAAATTTAAATTAAGTTGCTTATAAGCCATACCTCGTTTTGATATATTTAAGCCAATCCCCTCCCGTAATTTTCAACAATCCCTCTACATTGTTATCGTATTTGATGTAGGTATAACATTGATATTTCGGCAAAAAAACCAGTTTGTAGAGCTTGTTTTCTACATCTTCAAGTACATCTAACTGCCTCAAGGTGGTCTGATCAACGCGATATATTTCCCCAGTGACTTTATTGTGCTGTTCACTTTCTAACATGAAGGGATAGCAGTAACGGTAATCATAAAGGCAGAAACCATTGATGATAAGTTGAGTTTGTATACAGGATGAGGAAGTAAGCCAATGGTGGTTTGTTCCACCTTTGCGCAAAGTGCCATAAACAAATACATCGTAAAATTTCATGGCAGGAAATTTTTCATCTTAGGCAACGCGATTCAAGTGGATATGGTATTATTGTAGTGAAATTATGGGTATGGGCAAGAAAAAATGTTTATTTATTATCAATCCTATTTCAGGCTTAGGCAAGCAAAAAACTATACCTGACCTGATCAAAAAACACCTGGATACCGATAAATTTACTTACGAAATTTTATTCAGTGAATATGCCGGGCATTCTCCTAAACTCACCGCTGAGCATAAGGGTTCCTGCGATATTATCGTAGCTGTGGGGGGTGATGGCACGGTCAACGAAGTAGCTACCGCCTTGGTAGATACTTCCACCAGTCTGGGGGTGATTCCCCTAGGTTCGGGGAATGGTTTTGCGCGTTACCTGGATATTTCCACCCAATCCGCTAAAGCGATTGCCCAGTTTAATACCAGTCAGCCCACCTATTTTGATACCGGTGTCCTTAATGGAAAAGCATTTTTTAATGTTTCCGGAGTTGGTTTTGATGGACAGATCAGTAAGATTTTCGCAGAACAGCTCAAGCGGGGCTTCATGACTTATGCCCGTTGTATGATGGAGGAATATCAAACTTTTGTGCCCAAAAAATTTCGTTATCAGCTCAATGGCAAGACCATAGAAGAACCCTATTTTCTGATTGCATTTGCCAACACTTCTCAGTACGGTAATAACGCCATCATTGCCCCACATGCCGATGCCAGTGATGGAAAGCTGGATGTAGTCCTGGTTAGCCCCTTTCCTGCCCTTCACTTGCCCGCTCTTTCCATGATGTCACTCTTTAGCCAGTTGCATCGCTCCCCTTATGTCAAAATAATCAAGGCTGAATCATTTATACTAGACAATGAGGAAGAAGCCCCGGTACATGTTGACGGAGAATATCTTAATCATGACCGCCAACTCCAGGTGAGTATCAAACCGGGAAGCCTGAAAGTAATGGCCCCTGTTAAATAAATGTTAAGCTATCAAATTTATATTCTGTAAATTTAATCGTTCGTTAACAATACTTTAAAATATCGTTAACCTAAGCCCCAAATATTCTTCTTTACTTCGTATAACCAATGATTTAAAGTTTGAAGGATAAGTTGCTTGTTTTTGTTGCAAAAATACTTTTGAATACCTCCAACGATTCCCGTTGCCCATCCCTAGCTACCCTCAAACCAAATCCTTGTCATTTCCACTTACTTACCAACCGATCTTTTTATCTCATTTTCACATTAAAATACTGCGCTTATGTCCGCGAAAAAAAGGGCACTTGAAGTAGCCGTCATCTCAGATATTCACTTGGGTACGTATGGGTGTAATGCCCACGAGTTGCACAGGTACCTTAAAAGTATCCAGCCCAAAATACTCATCCTCAACGGCGATATCATTGACATCTGGCAATTTAGCAAGCGATATTTTCCCACTTCCCACATGAAGATCATCAAGCAGATTTTCAGCATGGCTGCCAAGGGCGTGGAAGTATACTATGTCACCGGCAACCATGACGAAATGCTGAGAAAATTTGAAGGCTTTACGATGGGCACACTTAAAGTTGTCAACAAAATCGTGTTGGAACTAGACGATAAGAAAGCCTGGATTTTCCACGGTGATGTGTTTGATATTACCATGAAACATTCCAAATGGCTGGCAAAACTAGGTGCCATAGGCTACGATATGCTGATCCTGATCAATGCGATGGTCAATTTCTTTTCCGTAAAAATGGGTAAGGGCAAAGTTTCCATCAGCAAGCGTATCAAGAACAGCGTGAAAAGTGCCGTAAAGTTTATTGATGATTTTGAAAATACCGCAGCAGAAATCGCTATTTCTAATGGCTATGATTATGTCGTCTGTGGCCATATTCATAATCCTGAAATCAAGCAGGTGACTACCTCCGAAGGTCAGGTGACTTATCTGAATAGTGGCGATTGGATAGAAAACCTCACGGCGCTGGAATACAAGAACAAAAGATGGTCGTTGTACCGCTATCATGATGATGCCAAGATGAGCCAAGAAACCAATGAAGAGGATGATCCTATTATGGATGTGTCTGTGTTGTACACCAACCTTATTCAGGAATTTCAACTTAAGAAATTATGAAAGTACTCTATGCCATACAGGGCACCGGAAACGGGCATATCAGCCGGGCCAGGGATATCGTTCCCTTGCTCCAGCAAAAGGTTGACCTGGATATTATGGTCAGCGGTGTGCAAGCCGATGTAAGCCTACCCTATCCGGTCACCTATAATAAGAAAGGGATGAGTTTTATTTTTGGCAAATCCGGTGGGGTAGATCTATTGGAAACTTACAAAAGAACCAATACGCGAGAGCTTTGGAAAGACATTCAAGCTTTTCCGGTGGAAAAGTATGACCTGATTATTAATGACTTTGAGCCAGTGACTGCCTGGGCAGCACACCTGAAGAAAAAACCTTGTATAAGTTTAAGCCACCAAAGCGCAATTCTTGCCCCTCAATCCCCCAGGCCTAAGAAACAAGATGCTTTTGGCAAAATGATCCTTAAACGTTATGCCCCCGCGGCACAATGGTATGGCTTTCATTTCGCTGCTTTTGAAGAGAATATCTTTACCCCGGTTATCCGAAATGAGATCAGAAATGCTGATGTACAGCAAAAGAGGCATTATACGGTATACCTTCCTTCCTATGATGATGAAAAGCTAATCAAAAGGCTCAAAAAGATTGGGGATGTTAAGTGGCATGTTTTTTCCAAACACACCAAGCAAAAATATAAGGTCAAGAATATTAGAATCAAGCTTATTAATAACGAAAGCTTTATCAAAAGCTTAGTAAGCTGTGAGGGCATCCTTTGCGGAGCGGGCTTTGAAACCCCGGCGGAAGCGCTTTATCTGAACAAAAAACTGATGGTCATTCCCATGAAGAACCAGTACGAACAACACTGCAATGCTGCTGCCCTAGAAACGCTTGGCATACCTGTTTTGAAAAATTTTAAGAAGAAGCAAATCCCCAAAATTGAGAGCTGGGTAGAGCAAGGTAAATCGCTAGAGATCCATTATCCTGATATTACCGAAGAAATCATTGACATGGTTTTAGCAAAGCACCTACATTTAGAGCTTCATTATAATTCGCAGTAGTTTGCAAGCAAAAGATTTCGGTGATTCGTTTCATTGGGGTGTTTCATCGGCAGCCTACCAGACAGAAGGTGCGCACGATGTGGATGGTAAAGGTGCTTCCATTTGGGATGATTTTGTGCTTAGAAAGGGCAAGGTTTTTCAGAATCAGCATGCTAACGTAAGCTGTGATTTTTATCATCGCTATCCTGAAGATATAGCCATCCTCAAAGAGTTGGGCATTAAGCATTTTCGCTTTTCCATCGCCTGGTCACGCATTTTTCCCGAAGGAACAGGCCATGTTAATCAGCTGGGCTTGGATTATTATCGTAGGCTCATTGAGACTTGCCTTGAAAATGACATCACTCCCTGGATTACCCTTTATCATTGGGACCTCCCACTGGCCCTTAGTAAGAAAGGGGGCTGGACTAATCGTGATATTATCGGCTGGTTTAGCGATTACGTAGACCTATGTTCCCGTGAATTTGGCGACCTAGTTAAACATTGGATGGTGCTTAATGAGCCATTAGTCTTTACCGGTGCAGGCTATTTTTTGGGCATTCATGCCCCAGGCAAACAAGGTTTGCTTCCCTTTTTGTCCACTGTACATCATGCTGCTATGTGCCAAGCCGAAGGAGGGCGTATCCTCAGGGCTAACTGTCCGGACGCGCAGGTAGGAACTACTTTTTCCTGTACGATGGTAGAACCGCACAGAAATACATTAAAAGATATCAATGCCAGCAAGCGGGTAGATGCTTTGCTTAACAGGTTATTTATTGAGCCATCTCTTGGTTTGGGCTATCCAGTGGACTATTTTCATTCCCTGAGTAGAATAGAAAAATATATTCACCCGGATGATGAAGTCGCGCTGAAGTTTGATTTTGATTTCATCGGATTACAGAATTATACCCGGGAAATAATTCATCATGCTCACTTCACGCCATACATCCATGCCCGGCAACTTGACGTCAAAAAAAGAAATGTGCCCACTACACTGATGGGTTGGGAGGTATATCCCGAGTCCATTTATCACATACTGAAGCTCTTTCACCAGCGCTATAGCTTAGAAAATATTATCATTACTGAAAACGGGGCAGCATTTCAAGATCATTGGCACAATGGAAAACTTGCTGATGCCTCTAGAAAACATTACCTCAAACAGTATATAGCCCAATGCCTTCGTGCCAAACAAGAAGGTGTCCCTTTATCAGGATATTTTGTCTGGACCCTGATGGACAATTTTGAGTGGGCAGAAGGCTACCGGCCCACATTTGGACTTGTCCATGTAGATTTCACTACACTGAAAAGAACCATCAAAGAGTCGGGCTATTGGTACAGTAAGTTTATCAAGAGGGCTTAAAATCTAGTCTTCCAAAGCCAGGAAGTCATCATGCTTTCGCCAGGATTTATCGTATACTTTCTTCAGATATGTGCTTATATCTTCGTGAAAATGCTGTTGTTCCATTACTTTACACTTCCATTCATCCAATCGCCTCTCCCAATGTGTTTGTTCCTTATAACTGATAGGTTCCATAACAAAAAAAATTTTGGGTAAAAAATAGCGCTTTATACTAAACGTCTAGGATTCAATAGTGACCCTGGACGAATAGTCATTGCTTAAAAATACTTTCGCTTGTTCAAGGCAATTGAACAGCTTAAAATGTAAGTTGTTAAGATTTTTTCTTGAATCTTCTAGCCATTCAAATTCATCTAATAAATAAAAGTAAGATTCAACCGTAGTCAATAAAGCAACTTTGCACAGACTATCAGGGGTAGATATACCATGCATTTCGCTAGCTTTATTTGACCATTTTTTAGCAAATGCCATAAAAGCATTGTGGCTAATATCCTTAAAATCATCCTTGATAAACAGCCAACTATTGGTTTCATAAATCATAGAAATGTTCATCGCTATGTCCATGGTTTCGTGATAAAGTTCGGAAGACCCCTGCCCGTTAAAGTTAACCTCTACCACGCGTAATGCCTTATTGTACTCGGCCACTGCCAAACTATTAATGATTCTGTACATATCTTTTACTATATTCTAGCACATTGGTAAGGTCTGAAAAGATCGGCTTGGATAAGAAATTATATGGATCACATCTAGACCACGTGCTAATACTTATTTGATTTTGACCACTGAAAATTCGTTTTAATAATATAAGATAATTAGTTTAAAAAAGACACTGTAATTACGTTTAAAATTACCGTTTTGTTCAATAGAACTAGAAAATTGGTCAATTTTACTCAGAAAAACAATTTGCTTAAGTTTGGTGAAATTCTCCTGACAGATAAGCTGTCTCAAAAAATAGTCATTATGATTTTAGTAAATACCTTGACAAAAGTTGACTGATAATATCAAAAAAATAGTTAATGCTGTATTTTTTAGTTTAAAATTCAATGATTTTCGGTAAATGACTACCTAAGTACTTTTCAAGCTTACTTTAACTCATGCTTTCATATAGTATTTGTTTTTGGGTTTATTACTAACCACGTATTAGTAGTAATAAGGAGGCTGAAAAACAAGTGTACCAACACTTAACTCTGCTTAGTTAGTTTAAATAGAATGTAGTAGCAGGTTCAATCGTAGATGTCTCGAAATGATAAGCCCCGCGTAATGCTACGCGGGGCTTTTAAGGGTGAGTCATCTTAAGAAAACAGGCTGTAATAGTGAAGTTACAGAGTGGGCTTGTTGAGTAAATTATCTGAACGGCATTAAAAATATTTCGGAAATACTGAGTTTTTCTACCAGAAATTATAGCCAATACTAAGCAGTAGGATTTGAGACTGTCTTTTGTATTCAAAGGTCTGGCTAAAATTCTCTCCAAAATTTTCACCGGCAAATCTTCTGGTATTAAACACATCACGAAGGGTAAGGCTTAGATTTGCTTTGTCATCCAGAAAAGAACGCTGCATACTCATGTCTATATAATAACGCGCCAAGTCCCTGCCCTGCGCTTCAATTTCAGGGGCCGTATAATTACCAGTAAGTTGAAAATCTACATCAAAGGGTAAACTCAGGTCAGTGGTGAGCTTAGCGTTCCAAGACACCCCTTTGTTGCTCAAATCAGCCCCCAAATTTGTACCATCAACCTCAGATCTGAAGATAGCGTAACTAGCATTGGCACTCCACCAAGGTGTGATTTGCGAAGTAGTAAT
>JBBSOG010000167.1:0-11377 GCA_038259985.1 Cytophagales bacterium | reverse complement strand
TTTATTTATCCCTTTTTTCTTAGTAGGAGTTGGGCTACTTATAGACTTGCAGGTGTTTGTAAACTCATTTGAAACCATTAAAATAGCTATAGTGATGACCGTATTGGCTATTTCAGGGAAATGGTTAGCAGCCATGATGATGCAGCGCTTGGCCGGCTACACCATGAACGAACGCAACCTGATGTTTGGGCTGAGTAATTCCCAGGCAGCGGCCACGCTGGCAGCGGTACTCATTGGCTATAAGTTAGCTATCTTCAATACTGAAGTACTCAACGGAACAATTATCATGATTCTTGTGACATGCCTTCTCAGCGCAATATTAACAGAAAAAGCAGCAAAAAAATATGTCCTAGAGGAAGCGGAGTCGGGTCAAAATAAAATGGTACTACAGGAAAAAATCCTGGTGCCCATTGCAAATCCCCAAACTATAGAATATCTGGTAGACTTGGCTGTACTTCTCAAAAGCCCCCAACTACATGACCCTGTTTATGCGCTATCGGTAATTCTTGATCATGAAGATGCAACCGATCAGATCCTCTCCAACCAGAAGAAGCTACAAAATGCGTTGAAACATGTACTGACTGACAAACATACGATCCAATATGTAAGTAGAATAGATTTTAACGTAAGTGGAGGTATCGTGAAAGCAGCCAAAGAGTTACTGGCTACTCACCTTATTATAGGTTGGAATGGACATATCACTACCAAAGAGAGAATATTCGGTACTGTGTTAGATCATGTATTGGTTCATACCAAGCTTATGGTGTTTGTCACTAAAGTGGTACATCCGCTAAATACTTTTAAAAAGTTGGTAGTGACAGTACCACTTTATGCGGAAAAAGAAGCAGGTTTCGTCTCATGGATCAATGCTTTAGCGAATCTATCACAACAAACTTCTCAAAAGATACATTTTTTTGGAAACCCTACTGCGCTGGAGAAGATTGATATTTTTATACAAAGCAAACAATTCTCTTTAGAAAGTAATTTTACGCCTACCGCTGCTAATAGAGAGTTTGATGAAATGAACAAAATATTTCATATAGAGAATTTACATATTACCATTATTTCCCGCAAGAATATGATTTCTTATTATCCTGAACAGGATGAAATACCTCATAAATTAGCAAAATTAGCACAGAATGGAAGTTTTATCTTAATTTACCCGGAGTGGCCATCAGCATAAGTGATGGGCGTTTCTTAACCTTTTAAGCCTGGTAATGATTCTTCAAGCCAGTCGCCCTTTCAGGTGGTGATAGGTTTCTTCTACAGAAACACCGTTTTTCTGATTATACTGGATCACTTCTAAAATAATATCCACCGTATCGGGGGCATAGCCCAGCTTTTTGACCATATGCTTGGCGATCAGTAATTCTTTATCATGTACTTCATGATCAACCAATATCAGGTTGATCATATAAAAAAGTGTGAAAAAGCTTTCACCAGAAGGTGGCTTTAGGTATTTGATATCCTCTTCGGAGGACTGTTCACAAAGTTCATTCACTCTTTCAGGGGAAAGCCCCAACTTATCCCCGATGGAGTGGATATATTGTACTTCTTCCCTATCTACTTCACCATCAGCCAACGCTAAGTGGAACAAGCGGCGGATATAATCATCCTCACGTTCTCTTTTTCCCCTACTGAAAAGGTTCCATATACTCATGATATAGCTTTAAAAGGTTAAAAGAATTAATTTTTAAGCATATTAAGTAGCTTGGTGAGTTCAGTTTTGAGGTTTCTCCGGTCTACAATAAAATCCAGGAACCCATGCTCCAGTACGAACTCTGAACTTTGAAAATCTTTGGGCAGGCTTTTACCAATCGTTTGCTCAATGACCCGAGGGCCGGCAAAGCCGATCAACGCACCTGGTTCAGCGATATTGAAGTCCCCTAGCATGGCAAAAGAGGCGGTAACCCCACCCGTGGTGGGATCAGTCAAAAGAGAAATATAAGGAATTTTAGCTTCCGAAAGCAGGGCAAGCTTGGCAGAAGTTTTGGCCATTTGCATCAGCGAAAAACCAGCCTCCATCATCCGTGCCCCACCGGATTTAGAAATCATCAGAAAAGGGACTTTGTGCTTGATGGCATAATCTATCGCCCTGGATATCTTCTCCCCAACTACTGAACCCATGGAACCGCCAATAAAACTAAAATCCATACAGGCTACTACCAGTTCAATTCCATTCATTTTTCCATGTGCCGAGCGCAAAGCATCTTTCAGCTTCGTCTTAGCCTGTGTTTCTTTAATCCTTTTTGGGTATGGCTTACTATCTACAAAGGATAATGGATCTGCCGAGTCAATATTAGGGTCAAGTTCCGTAAACTTATTGTTATCAAAAAGTAGCTCAAAATATTCCGCAGAACCGATACGAACGTGGTAGCCGTCCTCAGGAGCCACATAGGCGTTATTCTTCAACTCACGGGTATGGATAATCTTGCCACCGGGCGTTTTATACCATAAGCCGTCCGGGGCCTCTTTCTTTGATTCGGTAGGAGTCTGTATGCCTTTATCTTTTCTTCTGAACCATGCCATATTTACTGCATTTAATAGAATTTGGCGATAATACCAAATCTTACTCTTTAAAGGCTGCTAAGTTATTGAGAATTTTGCTATTCCAAAAAATATCTAAAAGCTTAGTTCATTGCCGAGGGCTTCTCTAAAACTTTTCCTTCAAATACCGGGCAGTATAGTTACTTTCCAGTTTGATCATTTCCTCCGGTGTACCTGAGAAAGTAACCTCCCCACCCTGCTTACCACCTTCCGGCCCCAAGTCAATAATCCAGTCGGCACTTTTGATCACCTCCATATTGTGTTCAATGATCACCACACTATTGCCTTGCTCAATCAGTGCATTGATGGCGTCCATCAGCTTACGTATGTCGTGAAAATGTAAGCCAGTGGTCGGTTCATCAAAAATAAAGAGAATGTGCTCCTGATTGCTCCTGATAGAATTTCCTTTTCCTAAAAAAGAAGCCAGCTTCACCCGCTGGGCCTCGCCGCCACTTAGCGAACTGGAAGACTGCCCCAGCCTGACATAGCCCAGCCCAACATCCTGTAAGGGCTGTAGCTTATTGACAATAGTATTTTGGTTAGCAAAGAACTCCACACTATCATCTACTGTCATGCCCAGCACTTCAGCAATGTCTTTGTCGTCATATTTTACTTCCAGGATTTCTTTCTTGAAGCGTTTGCCTCCACACACTTCGCAGGTCAGGTGGATATCAGCCATAAACTGCATTTCTATCTTCACTTCACCTTCTCCCTGGCAGTTTTCGCAACGCCCTCCATCTACATTGAAGGAGAAAAAAGCTGGCTTATATCCCCGTTGTTTAGCCAGGGGCTGCTCTGAAAATAGCTGCCGGATACCATCGTAAGCCTTTACATACGTGACAGGATTAGAGCGGGATGATTTACCAATGGGGTTCTGATCTACAAATTCTACTTGGGTGATTTTTTTAATATCTCCCTCCAACTTATCAAACTTACCGGTGGCCTCATTGACAGTCCCAAAGATTTTGCCCAAGGCAGGATAGAGAATACTTTTGACCAGGGTGGACTTCCCTGAACCACTAACCCCGGTAATCACAGTGAGGACGCCCAAAGGGATATCCACGTCGATATGCTTTAAGTTATTTTCCCTGGCCCCAATTATACTGACTTTGTATTTAGACTTGCGACGTTGTTCTGGGATAGGAATACGGTCAATACCGCTAAGGTAACGGGAGGTGTGCGTATTGGCATGGCCATTCTGTTTCTCCAATTCCTGAATGGTGCCTTGGAAGACCAGCTTTCCCCCATGTGATCCCGCATCCGGGCCTATGTCAATGATCTCATCGGCCGCCCTCATCACATCTTCTTCATGCTCTACGACAATGACAGTATTGCCCAGGTTACGCAGGGTTTTGAGGACTTCTATCAGCAGGGCAGTATCTCGGGGATGCAGGCCGATGCTAGGCTCATCCAGGATATACATGGAACCAACCAGGGCGCTTCCTAAGGAGGTAGCCAGCTTGATACGCTGAAACTCCCCTCCGGAAAGGGTACTAGTGAGCCTATTCAGCGTTAGGTAACCTAGTCCCACTTTATTCAAGTATTCCAAACGGCTCTCTATTTCTTTCAGAATGCGGTTGGATATTTTCAGGTCATGTTCATCCAATGGCAAATCATCAAAAAAATCAATCATTTGCTCAATCTGCATCAGCACCAGTTCAGTAATGGAAGTACCGTTAATTTTTACATAAGCAGCATCTTTACGGAGGCGTGTGCCCTTGCAGTCGGGACAAACGGTGCGTCCCCGGTAGCGGGACAACATCACCCGGTACTGTATCTTATGGGTCTTGGATGCCAGGTATTTGAAGAAGGCATCCAGTCCTTTAAAATAACGATTGCCCGTCCATAGCAAAGCTTTTTGCGCATCGCTGAGGTCAACAAAGGGACGGTGAATAGGAAAGTCAAATTCTATACCGTGCCGGAGCAAGGGGTCAAGCCACTTTTTCATAGAATGGCTACGCCAGGGAGCGACTGCCCCTTCATAAACGGAAAGGCTCTTATCAGGAATCACCAGGTCTTCATCTATACCCAGCACTTTGCCAAAACCTTCACAGGTACGACATGCCCCGTAAGGATTATTGAAAGTGAAAAGATTGGCACTAGGCTCTTCAAATACGATTCCATCCTGCTCAAACTTATCGGAAAAATGATGGCTTTGCGTGCCCTCCTGGCTGACAATATCTACCCGGCATATGCCATCACCTTCAAAAAAAGCCGTTTGTACCGAGTCGGCAATCCGGTAAGCCAGGTCCTGGTCATCCTGCTTCACCGATGCTCGGTCTATCATAATTTTGATGGCCGATCCTGTAAATTCAAGCGTATTTTTCTCTAACAATTCTTCAATAAATAACACCTCGTCATTGACCATGATACGGGTAAAGCCTTTTTGCATCAGGACATTCAACTCATCCTCCAGGGGGCGGTCGTGCTTTTGGTGCAGCGGGCAAAGTACCATTAGTTTGGTATCCTCTTCTTGCTCAAAGATAAAATCCACCACATTGCTTACTGTGTCCCGGGTGACCAATTCTCCGCTGATCGGGGAGTAGGTTTTGCCAATACGAGCATACAGCAGCTTCAGGTAATCGTAAATTTCAGTGGTAGTGCCTACCGTAGAACGTGGATTGCGGGTATTTACCTTTTGCTCAATCGCAATGGCAGGGGACACCCCTTTGATATATTCTACCTCAGGTTTCTGCATTCTGCCCAGAAATTGCCGTGCGTAGGAGCTAAGGCTCTCTACATACATCCGCTGCCCCTCGGCGAAGAGCGTGTCAAATGCTAAGGACGATTTACCCGAACCTGATAAACCAGTCACCACCACCAGTTTATTGCGGGGAATAGCTACTGTAAGATCTTTCAGGTTATTGACTTTGGCCCCCTTGATCAGGATAAACTGTTTGGGGTCAAGGTCTTCAATGTTAGGATATTTGGAAATACTAGCCGTGCTCATAGGGCAGTAAATGTACTACAATTTATAGTTATCAAATAGCGGGCATAACTTCTTATGTCCGCAGAAAAAGGTTTCCCTATCCCACAATAGCGCAAAGCCTGGAAAGGTTCTGATTTTTCGGTTTTTTGTTTAAAAATGATACCCTGGGCTAAAGCGATATCTTATAAGACATGCTGTTTTGGAATATTTCAGCACCGAATTGAATGCACAAGAAAATAGCTTGTCTTCCAAACGACATTTTGATTTTTTTTCTAACCATTAGTGGAAAAAAACCTTATCTTAATTCACCTGATGTAAATAGTCTGGTTTCCATTTGCCTTCAATATGATCAGCACAATTATTGACGGTAGAGATAAACAGAATTTTGCTACTTTATTTTGTGTTACTAAAATCCATGCGCTGGTTTTTGTAGTATTTAACCCGTAGGTATATTTGTTTTTAAGACGATAAAATTCTTAATTCTCTCGGGAAGCTATTTGCGCAAATTTTGTAAAATATGTAAGATTTTGGGCTTAATCTTTCTTTATTTCAATAGCGAAAATAAAAGTTGCATATTATTTGCTACTTTTTTACTTTTGAAAAATGTGCCTATTAAATTTTGAGTCTAATCACTAAAAAAGGAAACAATATGGGATAAACTTCTACGTTAACTTAACAATTGGATTAATGAAGAAGTATTCAGTCAGCGACAGCGAGCTAGTCTCTTTGTACAAAAGAGGCAATGAAACAGCTTTTGAGCAGTTAGTAAACCGTCACAAGTCAAGAGTCTTTACGACTATTTATTTGATCGTTAAAGATGAGTACATAGCGGAAGATATACTGCAGGAAACCTTTATCAAGGTGATAAAAACTATCAAAACTGGTAGGTATAACGAAGAAGGAAAATTTTTACCATGGGTTATGCGCATTGCACATAACTTATCAATTGATTACTTCCGTAAGAACAAAAGGTATCCTACGGTAGTGATGGAAGATGGAACGAGTGTATTTAATACTTTAGATTTTTCGGAGGATTCTGCTGAATCCCTGCAAATCAGAAAAGATACGCATGCATTATTGAGACAGTTGATTAAAGAGTTGCCTGATGCACAAAGACAGGTACTGACTATGCGCCATTATATGGACATGAGTTTTAAAGAGATTGCGGATGCAACAGGAGTCAGTATCAATACCGCTTTGGGCCGTATGCGTTATGCTCTCATCAATTTGAGAAAGAAACTGCAAAAACATAATATAGCCTATGATCCAAACATTTACCCTAGATGATGTAGTACGTTTTCTTTATGATGAGATGAGTGAAGATGAAGCGTGCAAGATCCAAGAATCCATGTTGCTTGATGACGAGTTGATGGATACTTATCAGCAAATGCTGGTTGTGAAAAATATGCTTGATGGCAATCCTGTTCGTCAAGAACCATCTCAATCTTCTATTGACAACATTTTCAATTTTTCTCGGTCCTGCGATTTGCATTTGGCGAGACTTCAGTAATGAGCAGAAAGGAGCGTTTTCAGGCTTTTATTCATTATTTTGTCAATACTAAACCTGAACCGCAAACAGAATTAAGCTACCGTAATTCTTATGAATTATTGGTAGCCGTTATTCTGAGCGCCCAATGTACTGACAAGAGGGTGAATCTAGTGACTCCTCCCCTTTTTCAAAATTTTCCTACCCCCGAATTTCTTGCACAAGCGTCTTCTGATGAGCTTTTTCCATTCATCAAAAGTATTTCCTATCCTAACAATAAAACCAAGCACCTGATCGGCATGGCCAAAATGCTGGTGGAGACTTTTAATAGTGAAGTTCCCGGCAATATTGACGAACTTCAAAAACTTCCTGGCGTAGGGCGCAAGACGGCCAATGTGATCTCTTCGGTAATATTTAACCAACCTGCCATGGCCGTTGATACGCACGTTTTCAGGGTATCTAAAAGGCTGGGACTGGTCAATCAAAATGCTAAGACTCCCTTGGAAGTAGAAAAACAGTTAGTTCGTCACCTCCCCACAGCGTATATCGGCAAGGCCCACCATTGGCTTATTCTCCATGGACGTTATGTTTGTTTAGCTAGAAATCCCCAATGTCCTACCTGTGAGCTTACCCGTTTTTGCCGCTACTATCAACGCGCTTCTAATACTTAAAACTTTTGTAGTGTAGCGCAAACTTATCGTGCAGCGCGATGTTTATGTTTAATATTGACTAAAAAAAATTAAACAAAAATGCATCGTAAAACTATCGTATGGTTTAGAAATGACCTGAGGTTGCATGACCAGGTGAGTTTGTTTACTGCATTACAAAATTCCGCATTGATCTACCCTGTCTACTGCTTTGATCCCCGACACTTTGATGAAACTGAAATAGGTTTGTCTAAAACCGGTGCTTTTCGCGGACGTTTCTTACTAGAAACTATCAAAGATTTGCGCAAGAATTTGAGGGAAGTAGGTTCAGACCTAATCATCAGACAAGGACTCCCCGAGAAAATTATTCCATCGCTGGCAAAGGAACTACAAGCTACGGCAGTATATGCCAGCAAGGAAGTGGCTGAGGAGGAGATACAAGTAGAACAAGCCCTTGAAAAGACATTGCATAAGGAAGGTATCTCATTGGAACTGCACTGGCAATCCACCCTCTTTCATATAGATGATATTCCCTGGCCTATCAAAAATCTACCAGACATATTCACCCAGTTCAGAAAAGAGGCCGAGCAAATCACTCAGGTAAGAGAAATTAAGGCCAGACCAGATCATATTGAGGCGTTCAGTGGTATCAGAGTGGGTGACGTTCCTTCACTCAGTGAGCTAGGCTTGAGCGAGCCTCCTTTTGATGATCGTTCAGTGATACGATACAAAGGTGGAGAAAGTGAAGGCTTGAGTCGTTTGGATGAGTATTTATGGCAAAAAGACTTGCTCAGAAACTACAAAGAAACCCGTAATGGACTGGTTGGCGGAAATTATTCATCTAAATTCTCAGCTTGGCTATCTATTGGTGCTCTTTCTCCTCGCTCAGTTTATTATCAAATACAAAAATATGAATCGGAAAGACAAAAAAACGATTCTACTTACTGGCTCTTTTTTGAATTACTCTGGCGCGATTATTTTCGGTTTACCGCTAAGAAATATGGCAATCTCCTGTTTAAGATTGGTGGCATTCAAAACAAAAAATTAGAATACTATGATGATCTGGAAAATTTTAATCGCTGGAAAGAAGGGGAAACTGGTATTCCCTTTATTGATGCCAATATGCGTGAACTCAATGCCAGTGGCTATATGTCTAACCGGGGACGACAGAATGTGGCCAGTTTCCTGATCAAAGACCTGAAAGTCAACTGGACCTGGGGGGCTTCTTACTTTGAAACACTGCTGATTGACTATGACGTCTGTAGTAATTGGGGCAACTGGAACTACATCGCTGGTGTAGGCAATGACCCACGCGAAGACCGCTACTTCAACATCATGAGCCAAGCTCAGCGCTATGACCCCAAGGGTGAATATGTCCGGCATTGGATACCTGAGTTGTCGGAATTGAAAGGCAAGCAAGCTCACTTTCCGGCAAAGCTTGAGCAGCAAAGCTTAGATTGCGCTCATGTCAAGCTGGGCGTTGATTATCCTGAACCTATCGTCAGCTTTGACAAATGGTTGTATTAAAATTGAAAGCTAGGGCAACTACTGTGAGTTGTCCCTAGCGTACAAATCTAGAACCAAGGACGGGAAACATTGCTAAAAGGCCAGGGAATAGAAACCAATATGAGCACTAATCCAATAAGATAGAATATGGCTACTTTCTTATGTTTTGCTACAGCATTCGTGGTTTTTTTGGCGGAAGAATAACCGATAGTGATTAGAATAATAGCGATCAACATCATGGCGAAGTGCTCCATGCCCCAGAACCTGAGCATCGCATCTTTCATGGCTGCACCAAAGTCAGCATATACCTGATCAATGATGGGACTAATAAAATAAAGCACTAAGCCTATCAATAGTTGAGTATGTACTGCAATGAGGGTAAAGAGGTAAATCTTTTTGTCGCCGGGCATAAAGTCTTTTTTGCCCTGCCAATTGATCCATGCCTTGATCACAGCTACGATCAACAAAATCAGGACAACATAGCGCAGGGTAGAATGTAAATGAAGAAAACCAGTATACATGAGTATTATTTTTTGTAAGTGTGCTGCAAATTAACAAAAGAGTTGAACCAATAACCTATGAAAATAAAAAAAGCGACAGATCACTGTCGCTTATATTCCTTTTGATATGATCTCAGGCAGCTTTAGGCAATTTTGGATGCCTTATACCCTTAGGATCAAGTGGTTTTATTCTTCCCTTATCCTTCCTCAAGACCAGATAAAACATTAGGCCGAGAAAATATATAGATCCACCTAAAAAAAAGGCCAACACTACATAGGACAAAATTGTAAACATTTTTTATAAAGTTTTAGTACTTCTAATACAGCATCCTGCGACAAAAAGTTGCAATTTTCAGATGAAATTAGTGCTGATTTTATACTTCTTTTACCTCTCTCTCAATTTCTTTTCTTACCACTCTTACCGCATTCTTTTTAGGCATGATTTCTTTGCCTACCCTTTGTGAATATGCCTTAGTAAACTCTGCCCCTATCAGAAATATCACTGCAGAATAATAGATCCAAAGCAGGATAATGACCAGTGAACCGGCCGCGCCATATGTGGAAGAAAGGTTGCTTGAACTCAGGTATATGCCAATCAATCCTTTGCCAATTACAAAAAGTACGGTAGTCACAATAGAGCCTACCCAAACGTCCTTCCAACGGATTTTAGCGTCGGGTAGCAACTTGAATACTAATGCGAAGACCAGCGTGACAATGGCAATATTGGTGATAGAGCTGGTTATTTCTATCAGATAAACGGTATAATCAGAAAAAAACCTTACTAAGAGATGGCGAAAGCTGCTCAACACTGCTTCTATCAGGATGGAGGCCAGTAATACCACACCCAACACAATCACCAGGGTAAATGAAAAAAGCCGGTCAATAATTAGCTTGAGCCAGCCTTTCTCAGGCTTGGCCCTCACACCCCAAACTGCGTTTAGTGCCAGCTGAATATTTACAAAAACGGTGGTAGCACTAAAGGTAAGGGTCGCAACACCTACAATCCTGGCAACATAGCCTGCATCGTCGATAGCGGCGTTCTTAATAATGTTTTGTATCTGCTCAGCGCTTTCTGATCCGACAAAATCTTCTATATAGTAAAACAATTGCCCCTGGGCAGCCTGCTCACCAAATATGGTCCCTGCTATAACTACCGTAAAAATCAGCAGGGCAGGCATAGAAAAGATCATATAAAAAGCAATAGATGCGCCATAAAGTAAAGGGCTATCATGCTCAAAACTTTTAATGATATCACCGATAATCTTGCCAACTATCGTGTCCTTCAGCCACTTCCACTGCTTTTTTAAGAATTTCATAAAAATTTCTGCAAGATTTCCCTTCAATGTAGCGCCATTGATGCTATTCACCAAAAATATAATTTGGAGATAAGATATAGTGTTACGTTAAGAGTATTTACAAAAAAGACAGTAAAAGGTTAAGAAATAATTTGATTAATCTCCTTGATAATTACATCCAGTTCCTCGGCACGTTTTTTAATCATACTGGTAGTATATACATCTTCCGGTGCAGTCACTTCCATCAGTTCTACCAAACCCATAATCCTGCAAAGAGGTCCCCTCAAGTGATGGGCATTGACGAAGGCATACTCAGCCAATTTGTTATTTTTTTCTTTTATTTTCTGTACCTCCTGCTCAATCATTTTTTCAAGATTGGCATTGAGTTGTTGAATTTCTGTTTGCTGGCGTGCTAGATCCTGGTTTTTCAGCACAATTTTCTGATCTATCCGCTTAAGCTTTTTATT
>JBBSOG010000166.1:0-11380 GCA_038259985.1 Cytophagales bacterium | reverse complement strand
TCATTTCTGGCTCATCCTCTAAATCATACTCACTTTCCGTCACTGATACCCCCATGCGGCAAGATCCATTAAAAGTAGCTCCTGATTCAACGACTAATTTGTTGGTCACAATATCCCCGTGGATGACGGCGGTGGGCCTGAGGATGAGCAGTTCGGAAATCTCTATGGAACCCTGGATTTCCCCTGCTATTTCAGCATTTTGGGCTAGCACAGTCCCTTCCACATAAGAAGATTGTCCTAAGGCGATCTTTGATTTACAGCTAACATTGCCTTTGACATCGCCTTCAATGCGGATATTTCCTACGGTGGCCAGGTCCCCTTCTACCGAAGTCCCTTTACCTATGATACTGCTGGAGGTACTCGCCTCTTCTGTTTTTACTTTTTCTTTCTGGTTGTTACTGAACATTGTCATGTATGTAAATTAAAATGATACAAATTCTTCCGGGTCTACAGGGTTGCCATTGTACCATAGCTCAAAATGCAGGTGAGGCCCTGAAGTAAGTTCCCCCGTATTCCCAATAATAGCAATTACATCGCCTGCATTTACAAAATCCCCCGTTTTTTTCAACAAACTGGAATTATGTTTATATACGGAAATGACATTACTCCGATGTTGAACAGTAATCACATAGCCCGCATCCTGTGTCCAGGAAGCCAAAATCACGGTGCCATCAGCCACCGATTTGATAGGCTCGTTCTTTTTAGACACAATATCTACCCCATAATGTTCTTGTTTCGGGTTATAAGCAGAAGATATAATGCCAGTGATGGGCGTGAAAAAAAACAGTTCATCTAATTGGCTAGAGGTACTATTAGAATTTACTGTCAGTAATTCAACCCCATCTTCTTCAAATTCTTGTCTGAACTGAGAATCAACATTAGAAATTTCAGGATTGCGGTTTGGTTCTGTACTCACTGTTCTGTCACCTGAATTTTCTATATAATACTGCTCATTATCCACCAGGGAATCTCCGCTTACTATCCGTTGAAAAGAAGCAATGAAGCTTTGTTTATTTTCTACTTGCTGTTCAAGTGAATCTACCGTAATAGACAACTCAATAAGCTTACGGTTTGATTCTGCCTGCGCATACCTTGGATCAAACCACTGCTTAAGTAAGGTATTTACCAAAAATAAACTACCAATCAACATTATTATACCCACAGATACAATGAAAACGACTAACTTTGCGTAAGTAAAAGTGAATGTGGTCTTCTCAGCAAAGTCATCCTCGTTCCGAACGATGAGTAAATACCTGGTAGTTAAACGATTTGAAAATGTTTTCCTAGACTTCAAAGTATTATAGTTAAATTCCCCGACAGGACAAAAGTAACCATTAAAAAATATTAGACTAATTAGCTGACACCCTTAAGCAGTGGCGGGCAGTGAGCTTTAGTATAAATCTAAATATTAATCATTTGAAGGTAAAAAATTTTTCCAAATATTACATTCTTTCTTTTATCGCCCTCTTGGCCGGGGTTTCGGGCTGTGCACCGGAGAAGAGCGGTATGACCGCCAGTGTATACCACAATACTACGGCAAGGTACAATGCCTATTTTTATGCCCAGATTCGCATGGATGAAATTCAGGCGGCTATACAGGAAAGTCAGGAAAATAACTTTAACGATATTTTACCCATTTATACCGCAGTAGACACCAGCCTGATTAATACTATGAAAGATAAGGTAGAGGATTGCCTGAAAAAAGCCTCTATCGCCATAGAACGCCACCCTAACAGCCGCTGGGCTGATGATAGTTATATTCTGATAGGACAGTGCCGGATGTACACTGTGAACTATGAAGACGCCATCAAAACTTTCAAATACGTCAATACCGAAAGCGAAGATGATGAAGCACGGCATCGGGCTTTGATTCAACTGATGCGCACATTTATTGAAGCCCAGGAGCAAAATAATGCCGTAGCCGTATCGGATTTTTTGAAGAAGGAAAAACTCAACGATACCAACAAAGCCAATCTTTATCTTACACGTGCTTATCTGGCCCAACTCAACGAAGATTATAGAACAATGGTAGGTAATCTGCTGCTGGCCGCCCCACTTTTAAAAAATAATGAAGGCCGGGCCAGAACATACTTTATCATTGGACAGATTTATCAGGACCTTGGTTTTGATGCTCAGGCTTACCAAAATTATGAAGAAGTGCTGGAGAGCAATCCCGAATACGAATTATATTTCTACGCCCGGCTGAATATGGCCCAAGTCTATGACTTATCTAAAGAAAACGATACCCGTAAGATCAGGAAATACTTCAAGAAACTGCTCAAAGACAAGAAAAACCTGGAGTATAAGGACAAAATATACTATGAAATGGCGGCTTTTGAGCAAAAACATGGTAACCTGGATGAAGCCGTGGAATATTATAATGAGTCGGTGCGAGCCAGTGTGAACAATAGCCGTCAGAAAGCTTACGCCTATCTTGCGCTAGGAAAAATTTATTACAACGATAAAAAAGACTATCAACTAGCCAAAGCATACTACGATAGTACCATGAGTGTACTGCCTCAGGACGAAGAAGATTACGCGCAGATAGCGGAAAGACAGCAGGTGTTGGATAATTTTGTGCAGCAACTTAACACCATAGAAGAACAGGATAGCCTTTTGGCTTTGGTCAAAATGGATACTTTGGAACTCAGTGCCTACCTGGATGAACTCATTGCCGAAGAAGATCGGCTTAGGGAAACGGAAGAAAAAGAAAACAAGCGTGCTAACCGTAATGTAAGAAATAATAGTTTTGGCCAGGTTCAGTCACCATTTGCACAACAACAAGATGGTGCGCAGACGGCAGCGGCCCAGGGGGAGAATTGGTATTTTTATACTCCTTCGGCAATTAGTATTGGGCAAACCGCATTTGTGCGGCGTTGGAGCAACCGGGAACTAGAAGACAACTGGCGTAGGTCCGAGAAAACGATTGCCAGTAATTTTGCCCAGAATAATGTGGAAGCGATTGACGCTGCCGAAAATATCCCTGTGCCGGAGCCGCTTACCGAAAACACGGCTGGAAGCAGAAAACAAGCCTTGTACGCGAATATCCCATTTACCGAAGAAGCCCAGGCACAAGCTCTGGTAAGCATAGAAGAAGCTTATTACAATTTGGGAGGTATATATAATTTTGACCTGGAGGAAAAACAAAATGCTATAGAAACCTTTGAAACAATGTTGGCTCGTTTTCCCCAGTCTGAGTACAAGCCTGAAGTTTTGTACGAGCTTTATCTTTTGTATAAAGAAGAGAATGATGAAACTCATGTCAAATACAAAAACCAACTGCTTCAGGACCATCCTGAGAGTATTTATGCCAAGCTTCTACAAAACCCTAATTACCGGGAAGAAAGTAACCTAGCCAGTGAGAAATTAAAGGAATTGTATAAGTCCGCCTATCAACTATACACCGATGGGGAGTACAATCAAGCAGAACATCTCATCAACGCTAGTTTGAGTGATTATGCAGAGAATGATTTCACAGATAACATGAAATTTCTCCAGGTGCTGATTGTTGGCAAAACAGAAGACTTTTATCAGTATCAGCTTGGGCTGCAAAATTTTCTAGAAACATATCCAGAGAGCGACCTCTACGCTTACGGCGAACGGCTTCTGGAGAAATCGCGCACCTTTAAAGAGGATGAGATAAAAAGAAGAGGGGCAAAGTTCCGGGAGAGGTTTGACCGGCAGCATTCGTTTATTATTCTCTACAATAATGTCCAGAAACTTTCTACCGATTTGCCCAAGGCGATTAATGAATTCAATAGTAAGCAATTTAATGACACCAATCTTACGGTAGCCAACCTCATGCTGGAGAGCGGAAGGGTGATGATTATCGTAGAGAAATTTGCTGACAAAGAAAGTGCTTTGGCTTATTTCCGCCAGTTCACCGGAGAAGAAAACCCGCTGGAGCAACTCACATCAGGCCAAAGGAACGAAGTAAGTGAGAGCTTTGTCATTACCGAGGATAATCTCAATATCTTATTACAGACGCAAGATGTGGATGCTTACCTACTTTTTTTTGAAAAGCATTACATGTAATTCTAAGACAAGCATTTTTGGAGTTAATTTTGTCTGATTTTTGTTTAGTTCACTAGCATACAACCGTTAAACGGATTTACTTAAATAGCTCAAAACCACAATGTCTGAAACTACGAGCAAGCAGGATGGCCAGCAAGAAGGCCGTAAAAAACTTTATAAATGGATAGTAAGGGGTATATGGATAGCTTTTGCAGCTTTTCTGATAGGCTTTCCATTATACATTTTTACCGTAAGTGTAGATTTTTTAGGACTTTACGGCGGTCTTCCCAGTCTGGAAGCTCTGGAAAATCCCAAAAGCGATTTATCTTCCCAACTTTATTCCTCAGATAACATCCTATTAGGAAGTTATTACCGTGAAGACAAAAATAGAAGCCCTGTTTCTTACGAAGAACTTTCTCCTAATCTGGTCAATGCGCTGGTAGCCACTGAAGATATCCGCTTCACCGAACACAGCGGTATTGATTTGATCGGCCTGGCTCGAGTAGGGTGGGGGGTATTTAAAAACGTGCTCACTTTTGGCGCGAGTGGACTGGAAGGTGGAGGTAGTACATTATCTCAACAAACTGCGAAAAACCTCTACAATACGAGGACAGGCGAAAAAGAAGGACCCTTGATGCAAGTTCCCGGTTTGCGCATACTTATCGTCAAGACTAAGGAATGGTTAGTGGCCGTAAAATTGGAGAGATATTATACCAAAAAAGAGATTCTGGCAATGTATCTAAATACAGCCGGTTTTAGTAGTAATTCCTATGGGATTAAAGTAGCAGCCAAAACTTTTTTTAATAAGACTCCTTACGATCTGACCATAGAAGAATCTGCCACCTTGGTGGGGATGTTAAAAGCGGCTACCTATTATAATCCAGCTAGAAATCCGGAAAATTCTACACGAAGAAGGAATGTGGTCATGAACCAGATGTACAAAAACGATTTTCTGGCAAAAACCGAATATGATTCATTGAAAGCACTTCCCATGGCATTGGACTTTAAAGTAGAAAGCCACAATGAAGGGCTTGCTACTTATTTCCGTACAGTAGTTCAGAACTGGTTATTGGGGTGGGCTAAAGAACATGGCTACGATCTTTTTGAAGATGGCTTAAGGATTTATACCACCATTGATAGCCGTATGCAGGAACACGCTGAAGAAGCAGTGAGGACCCATATGAAATATCAGCAAAAATTATTTGGCCAACATTGGAAAGGCAGAGGCGCACCCTGGAGAGACGAGGATGGCAAAGTGCTGGAAGGGTTTATTCCCATGCTGGCCAAGCGTACCGAGCGTTACCGCAGCCTGGAAAAAAAGTACGGCAAGGGTAATGATTCCATTGATATCGTCATGAATACGCCGGTGGATATGACAGTATTTAACTGGGAAACTGAGAATCTGGAGCAAGATACGCTCATGAGCCCCCTTGACTCCATCAAATACACCCAGAGCTTTCTGCACTCAGGTTTTATGTCAATGAACCCCCACAATGGACACATCAAAGCTTGGGTAGGGGGTATAAACCATAAATATTTCAAGTACGATCACGTGATGCAGGGAAAACGACAGCCCGGCTCTACTTTCAAACCTTTCGTATATGCAGCGGCCATTGACAATGGGTACTCTCCCTGCTATGAAGTAGTAGATGCCCCGGTTACATTTACCGTATATACCGACGGAAAGGAAGATACCTATACTCCCAAAAATACTACAGGCGAGTATTCGGGTGACCGTATGACGCTAAGAAAGGCACTGGCGAAATCCATGAACTCAGTAACTGCTTTTATCATGAAGCGTATCGGTCCTGAAACAGTTGTTGAGTACGCTAAAAGAATAGGCATCCAAAGCAATATTGAAGCGGTACCTGCCCTCGCTCTGGGTGGTGGGGGTGATGTATCAGTATACGAAATGGTGGGTGCATACAGCACTTTTGTGAACCACGGCACCTGGACTGAGCCGGTATTTATCACCCGAATAGAAGATAAAGAAGGCAATACCGTCTATGAAAATCCAGTGAACACCCGCGAAGCACTAAGTGAAGAAACTGCCTATCTTATGTTATATATGCTCAGGGGCGCTACCGAAGAAGAGGGCGGCACCGGGGCAGGAATACCGCGTGAGATCAGGGATGGTAATGAAGTAGGTGCCAAAACAGGGACTACGCAAAACTATTCTGACGGTTGGTTCATGGGCGTTACTCATGACCTGGTATCCGGGGCCTGGGTAGGTGGTGATAGCCGTAGTGTCCATTTCAGTACTTTAGCGCTGGGACAAGGTGCCCGCATGGCCATGCCGATTTGGGTAGAATATATGAAAAAAGTGTACGCTGATGAAAGGCTGGACTATACAAAAGGCTCTTTTGACCGTCCGTCCAGAGGATTATCTGTTGAAATTGACTGTGGTGTGTACGAAACTGAAGAAACGGACTCTCTGATGGTGGATCAGCCAGTGCAAGAACTAGATGAAGAAAGTATTTTCTGAAATGGCGACACCCATGAAAAAACGAAAACCATCTTTTCTTGGTGGTTTTTTATTGAGAAAACCGATAGCTATACTGTTTTTTTGGAGAATTTATTTTTAATTACATGGACATAAGAATTAAATACAAAGTGTAAGTAAGTTTACAATTTATTGTAAACTTGTTTCTCCAATAAGCAAACGTATCGTTGTGCA
Source organism: Cytophagales bacterium (assembly GCA_038259985.1). Taxonomy (GTDB): domain Bacteria; phylum Bacteroidota; class Bacteroidia; order Cytophagales; family Cyclobacteriaceae; genus Catalinimonas. The sequence goes on along the minus strand of JBBSOG010000166.1, from coordinate 4,689 downwards.
AGAAACCAATTCCGAAGATCAGCAAATAATAGCGAAAATTAAGGCGGGTGATGAAGAAAGCATCGTAGCCGTATATCAGGCCCACCGTGCAGGGTTTATCCAATGGGCGCAAGCTACTTATCAAACCGATGAGCCTAATGCTGCCGATGCTTTCCAGGATGCTGTGATATGCCTCCACCATAATATTATCCGTGGCAAACTTGAGCACCTAAGCAGTTCCCTCAAAACATATTTGTATGCCATCGGCAAAAATATCCTTCGCAAAAAACTTCAAAAAGAAGCATTAGTGGATAATGATGAAGCCTGGATGATAGAAAATCTGTATGCGGAACCGCTGGATAGTTTTGCTACCAATGACCGGCAGCGCTTTGTCGCTACGCTGATGGAAAAAATTGGTGAGCCTTGTAAGACTATCCTGAAGTTATTTTACTTCAAGGGTTTTAGTATGCGTGCCATCGCAGAAACGATGGATTATAAAAATGAGAATGTTGCCAAAACACAGAAGCTACGCTGTCTTACCACGCTGAAGCATATGCTGAGAAATCAGTATAGCGGGGAAGAATTTTATGGAGAATGAGTATGAGTGAATCACAGGATAACCATAGGGATCAGATTGACCGTTACGTGAACGAAAAGATGAATGACGATGAGCGGTTGCAATTTGAGAAGCGGATGCGGGAACATGCCGAACTAGCCCAGTCGGTACATACGCATAGGGATGTGTTACAAGGCATGGAACTGTATTTTTTACAACAACTCAAAGAAGTACTTATCCTTTCAGATCAGCCCAAAAAATCAGGTATGCCCCTTTGGATTAAAGTTGCCATTGGCGTAGCCGTGGTGGGCGGCTTGGTAGCTTTGGCGTTCTACTTGAATGTTTTTTAACCGGTATTCTGATACGTTTACCAATCAGTGATTTTTTTTGTCAATGCCCTGAAAGCAAGTTCCATGTGTACCTTGACTTATTTGCCTACTGGAAAGGGGTTTCTGTTAACTTCCAACCGCGATGAGAGTATTAAGCGCAAAAGAGCTGTTTTTCCCTCATTTAGCACTAGCCAAAGTGGAAAATTGCTTATGCCCCTGGACCCGCAGGGTGGGGGCACATGGATATTGGTGGCTGAAAACGGAAGTGCTGCCTGCCTTCTAAATGGTGCCTTTGAAAATCATCAAAGAAAGCTTTCTTATCGGAAAAGCAGAGGGAGGGTCATCGTGGAATCTTTTGACTACCAGCATATTGATGATTTTATCAGTGCTTATAACTTTGAAAATATTGAACCATTCACACTGATTAAAGTAATACAAGCCGGTGGAGAAAAAGAAATCCATGAAATCCGCTGGAATGGATTCCAACTCAGTCACAAACTCACTGATAGTAGCCAGCCCCACCTTTGGTCATCAGTCACTTTGTATGATGAACAAATGCGTGCCAAAAGAGACCAGTGGTTTGCGGCCTGGCTTGCTAACCGCAAAGATTTTACCTCAGAAGACATCCGGGATTTTCATTTGCACGGGGGAGAAGGTAGCCCAAGTGTAGATTTTAATATGGCCAGGAGTGGGGGATTGCAAACCATCAGCCTTGCCAGCATCATGATTGACTCAGCTTATGCCCAGGTAGCATACATGAACCTGATCACACAGCAAGAATCTGTTGAAACCTTAATCCTGAAAAGTACTGCGGGCGAAACGAAAGATTAACCAAACCTAAAAGCGATATTCTTCAGTTATTTATCCGCTTGCCAAGGTATTTTTCTTTTTTTGATCACCACTACGCATAATGCAATCTGTAAAACTAACGCAATTGCGTTGGTCAGCCAAAGGGCGACGGCTTCAAAACGGATGCCATAAAGCGCCCAAAAAGCATAGATGAAGATCCATCCGTAGACAAAGCTCAGCGAAAGGCTACTGGGCATTTTGGACTTGTACTCTTTTAACACTTGGATGCCTACCACCACACAAGCACTCAGGCCAGCAAATATACCAATGGATTCAAAAATGCTTTCGGGAACAACTTCTAAAAAATTCATATTAAGTATTTTTACAATTTCGTCGGGTTATCAAATACTTACCAAAATGTACGACATTGCCGTCAGTATAATTCGTCAAAGGTTTAGTCAGAACTCTGAGTCACCAAAAGTCGTTTTATTTAAAACAAACATGAAACCAATCCCGATGGACCTAACCCAAGGCAAAGAAAACGTTTATTTATTTGATGCACAACAATCAGGCTCACCAAATGAGCAGGCCGAACCGTATATCTGGCGGTACCTGCGTTCTTACGAAGGCAAAGTGATGGCAGAACTGGTAATTTGGGAAGAAAAAATGCAAAGACAGCCCAGCCTGATCAACAAGATATCTAAGGGTATTCAACATAAGATTAATAGGATTATTCCCGAAAAAATCCACCAGGCGATTACGCTAGCCATCAAACAGATGGTGCGTTCTATCCTTTTTGGTTCCGAATTCATTACCCAAAAACCGCTGAGCGGATTAAGCTTTCAGGAGCGGGAAACCAAAGCGCTCAAGTGCATCAATATCTACAATCGGTTGGCCGCTACTGAAGGTGGCATTACCGGGGCGGGTGGTTTTCTGATGTCGTTAGCAGATTTCCCTCTTTTTCTAAGCCTAAAGATGAAGATGCTTTACGAAATCGCGGCAATTTATGGCTTTGATGTGAAAGATTACCAGGAGCGCCTGTACCTATTGAAGATATTTCAGTTGGCTTTTTCCAGCCAGCAGCAAAGAAATCTGGTTTTTGAAGAAATGAAAGACTGGGACCAAACTAGCCAGAGCTTGCCCAACAATATCAATGCTTTTGACTGGCGTACTTTTCAGTTAGAGTACCGAGATTATCTGGACCTTGCCAAACTGGCACAGATGATTCCCGGCATCGGCGCGGTAGTAGGGGTGGTTGTTAACTTTCGTTTGACCCGGCACCTGGGCAAAACTGCCATGAATGCTTACCGTATGCGCTGGAAAGCTTCCCGCAGGTTAGAAACTGTGGAGATTTGAAGTAAATTCAAGGGCTCTTATGATTTCATGTGAACCATGTAAAATGGTACGGAAAGTAGTAAAAGCGCTGATAAATTGAGCTTTTGATTATACTTTTGTAATTATAGTCAGTAAATCACAAAAATTTATGGAGCCTGCCAAGACACAACACTTATCACTGAACGAATATAATCTTCTTGAAGAAGAAAATAATCTACGCTATGAATACCACGATGGTGAAGTGTTTGCCATGGCGGGGGGGGATCCTAAGCACGGAGCTATTGCCAGTAATGTCAACCGCTTGTTAGGCAATGCCCTCTTGTCAAAAGACTGCACTGTACTGACCAGCGATGTTAAGTTTCACATTTCATCGGTAAACAAATCACTTTATCCAGATGTGTCTGTTGTATGTGGCAAAGCAAAACGCTCAGAGAAAGACATTCGGGCGTTGATGAATCCAATCCTATTGGTAGAAGTCCTTTCAGAAAGTACAAGCACTTATGACAAAGGTGAAAAATTCAGGTATTACAGCGAATTATCTTCCTTGCGTGAGTATGTCTTGATAGAACAAGATACCCGTACAGTAGAAGTACGTTATAGAAGCGCTGCAAATGCCATCTGGCAACTGGAATGGGCTACTGATCAAGAAGGACAGATTTTATTAAAATCTATCGATTTCACTTTATCCCTGGAAGAAGTATATCGTAGAACTGAAGAATTATAGACGGTCGTGCATAATCATCCTCAGTATTTTCTGAAATCAATACTTGATGAGGTATTTTACATTTTATTGAATAAGATATTCTGCTACCGCAATTTTGGAATCGGCAGTTCCGTAATAGAGTAGCCACTTATCGTTAAATGGTACTAAACCTTCCAGAAAAACCACCTTATTGACCTGACCGAAAATTTCGTAATCTTTATCAGGGCGGAAGAAATCTTCTTCCAGACGGTCAACCATTTTGGTGGGATCACTTTTATCAAATAACACTTGCCCGGCACTGTAGGTGCCTTCTTCTATTTCTGAGCTCCGCTGCGCGCCGTAATTGCGACCGTTATAAATGAGTAGAATACCTTCATCTACCAGCATGGCCGGGGGGCCGGATTCTACCAGGTCGCTGTCAAAATATCCCGCGCGATAGCTCATAACAATTTTCAGTGTTCCATCCTCTTCCACCGGCTGCCAGTTGATCAAATCATCTGAAGTGGCTGCGTATAAGTGTTTGTCACCCCAGTACATCCAGTACTTTCCATCTATTTTCTTGGCAATAAGCTGATTTCCATTCTGCTGGCAAACAATGGCACCTGATTTGGCCCAGTAGTCTTTATACTTGCCATCATAGGCTTTTTCAAAAGCCAAACCCTGCTTCCTCCATTTTCTGAGGTCGGGGGAACTGGCTACACAGAGACGGGCCGTATCGCCATCGTAGGCGGTGTAGGTCATGATGTAGCTTCCTTCTTCAGTCTCTACGACACGGGGATCTTCAATACCGCCCTCCCATTCATATTTTTTCATAAAATCCTCATCAGGATAAAGCACAGGCTCATCTAACTTCCTGAAATGATAGCCATCCTCACTGATTGCCAGGCCAATACGGGAGGTCCCATTATTTATCCCCACACTATCCTCTGCGCGATAAATCATATAGACCAGGCTATCTTTGACCACTACTGCCGGATTGAAAACGTCTTTAACTTCCC
>JBBSOG010000165.1:0-11409 GCA_038259985.1 Cytophagales bacterium | reverse complement strand
TAGCAAGCTTTCGTAGAAACAAATTCATTAATAGCCAAAGCTAAAGTTTATGACCATGAAAATACTTTTGTAGTTATTGATCTGTTGATGGACAAAGTAATTCCTTTTTATAAACAGAATTATTTCCTTGACCTTTTATTCTCTCTTTGAGCTGTGGGCTACGCAATAGCTGTTTGGGCTTATCCTTGTGGCGGATATCTGTACGCCTCTGTGCGTTTGTCGCTACATACTTGCCCGCTGTCCTACCGCGCTTGGCAATATTCCTGTTCAGTTCCCTGTAAATAGTTGAGACGTGGACCCCAATAATGTCAGCGATCTCATTTTTATTGGTTTCTGTTTCCAACAAGGCTGCTATTTGATACCTTTGGTTCGGGTTCAATTGTTTGTATTTTTTCATGCAAGACTAATATCTCAATTTATCCTAAAACTCTTTGGGCTACCCCAAAGAGTTTTAAATATTAGTTTCGCACTTATGACTTGAACTTAGAAATAAAATATGGCTCGGAGATTGGTAATTATTTTTTTCTGCTTCACATCCTTCGTTACCAATGCGCAAAGGGCTGCTGAAGCAATTGACATTTCGCAGTTTCAAGGTTTGGATTTAATCTGGAATCTGAAAGCACTTAGCCAGCCCCCTGCTTTTTCTTGGATGGATTCTACCTCTCGGGTACGGTCGCTAATATACAAAAGTGTAGATTTTGATGGAAAGCCCACCCAGGTCTTCGCTTATTATTCTAATCCTGACCTGCTGATGAGCAGGAAGTCCGGCAAAACTTTTCCCGCTGTGGTATTGATTCATGGAGGAGGGGGAAAAGCGTTCAAGGCATGGGTGGAAAAATGGGCAGCCGACGGCTACGCTGCTATCGCGATGGATTTGGGCGGTAAAGATGGTTCAGGTAATACATTACAAAAAGCAGGGCCTGACCAATCACATGAGTTTAAGTTTTCAAATATTGAAAAAGGCAATCTAAAAAACGTATGGACCTACCATGCGGTAGCCAGTGCAATCCTTGCACACTCCTTTTTACTTGCACGGCCCGAGGTAGATGCCAATAAAACCGCTGTAACCGGCATTAGCTGGGGCGGTTACCTCACCTTTATCGTGGCGGGGCTTGATAATCGTTTTAAAGCCGCAGTCCCGGTTTACGGATGCGGTTATTATGATGAATCCGATGCGTTTGGTGAGCCTTTGTCAAAACTCACGCCTGCCTACCGGGAAAAATGGATGCAGTATTTTGATCCTTCGGTTTATCTGCCTTATGCATCACCTTCGCTTTTGTTTATCAATGGTAATAAAGACAGATTTTACAATATTGTTCCCTATTATAAAACCTATAAGCTGCCCAATACCGATAAAAACATTTGCCTAAAACCCGATATGAAGCACGGCCACGTGGAAGGCTGGCAACCGGTGGAAATTAAATATTTCTTTGAATCGGCGCTGAACGATGGCGTACCTTTGCCCAAAGTAGAGGAAGTGAAACTGGGCAAAAAAAGGTTGGAAGCGGCTTATACTTCCCTGGTTGATTTGCGATCTGCCCATTTTTATTATGCTACCGATACCACTTCCACTAACGAGAACAGGGTTTGGTCAGAAGTGGAAGTACAAATTGATCCAGTTCAAAAAAAGCTTAGCTGTGCAATTCCGGATGAAAATGTTAACTATGCTTTTTTTTATATCACCGATTACCGGGAAGTTTCGGTTTCCAGTCCCATCTTTGTAAAATAGCCAAACCAAATTTCAATGTTTAGAAGAACCTTCCTCCATCAATCATCCGTATTTTCAGCCAGCTTACTATTCCCGAATGTACCAGGTTTGGTATTAAAAAATGACAAAACAAAAGATGCCTTCCGCCATGTAACGGCATCATCCGTTTTTCCTGATACCTCACTGCCAGATCAAAAAAGAGTGCCTTTGGGGTGGAAAAGTATGCCGGTTGTGGCAGAAAATCCGGGCGTACCCGCTACCATGCTCCGCTTTGGCAAACTAGAGAAAAAAAGCCTTCACTTCGCCGGTTTACCTGCGGATTACCGCGGCTTTGGATTTCAGGGAAGAAAAAGTAATCAGGGCCTACCTGCCCGAATCGGGGGCAGAACTCGGTAAGTTTGTGATCAAGTACACCCATCCTTTCCAGCCTTTTGAAATACCGGTTGAGAAAAAGCAGGTAAAAGAAATTGCAAAGCAGGGCATTGCCCTCAACATAGTACAGGGCGGTAGCGAAGCCTGGTTTTTCAGGGAAGATGCCCGTCAGGTCGACAACCAGGGTTTGCAGCCGCACCTGCTGAGCGGGATAAGCAAGGATAAACTAAGTGCATTTGGACAAAACCTCAATTCCATGAATGCTTTTAGCCCTTTTGGCTGGCTGGTTGCGTGCAAGATGGCCTATATGAACTTCACCTTCAGGGAAATACCCAGGCTACCGATACGCTGAAAATGCAGCTTTCCCAGTACCTGGACGATGAAAAGGGAGTTATCTTTGAAAATCCGCATACCATTCCGCTGGACGGAACTTTCAACAGTATTGAAGATTTCCTGCCCGTGGCGGCCATCGCCGGGCTGTACCCAAATCATTTTTCAATTCGAAAAGGGCTTGATTTTATGCTGGCGCATAAGAATAAAGAGGACATTATCCTCAACGGGCACATTACTACCGAAGGTTGTTATACACTCGCTTATCCGCTGGCAGCATTGGCCACCATTAGAAAAGACGAGGAACTGGCCAAACTTGCGCTTACACAACTGACTGGCAGGGCAGGGTTTCTTGCCGATAGTTCCGCAACTGCGTCCGCAATTTACCAGCGATCCGATTTGGAAGGAAACAAAGGATACAAGAACTGGGGCAGGGGGGTGGCCTGGTACCTGCTGGGAACCATCAAAACGCTGCGATTACTCCATCAGTCAGGATATGGTTCGCCAGATGATATAAAGAAGATGGAAGCATCTTTTATGCACCATGTAAGCTGGATTGCCAAACTTCAAGACCGGCAGGGAATGTGGTATGCCTATCTTGACCGTCCGGAAACAAATGTGGACACTTCAACCACCGGGGGCATTGCCGCAGCCATTGCTTGGGGTTGCCACGATGAGCTTTTGGATAAAAACAAATACATGCCCACTGCCCGTAAAGCATACCAGGCATTACAAACCCATCTTTCTGCCGATGGATTTTTGCGAGATATTACCCAGATTAACCGGGGCGGGGAAGCCCTTCAGGCCAGTGGCTACCGGGTGATTTCACAATTTGGTATGGGCCTGATGGCCCAACTCCAGGCGGCACTAAAATCTAAATAAAAGCAGAAGCTTATAATTTTGTTAAAATGAGCTTTCATACAAACCCTTTATTTGCAAAAATTATAATGATACTGTACATTGAGATGACATTATGAATAAATGATGTATGTCTGGACCTTTAAAAAGCATGTATGGAAATAGTGGTTTGTTAGGCGAAGGCGTGCCACATAAAACACTATCTGGCGTAAACCACCAGCCTGAAAATGCCCATGCCCGTTTATCCGATAAGGACTTATGGACTGCCTACCAGGAAGGGGATGAGACTGTATTTATCGCCATTTATAAAAGCCATTTCTCAGCCTTAATTCAATACGGGAGCCAGTTTACCCGGAATAAAGAACTGATCAAAGATTGCATCCAGGACTTATTTTTAGAGCTAAGCGAAAAAAGAAAACAGATCAACATCCTCCGCTCCATCAAATTTTATCTTTTCAAATCACTGAAGCACAAAATCATTGCTTACTTGAAAAAAGATTTCAATGTATCCCATCAGGATGACTTGTCACATGGGTTTGACTTTTATTTTGATTTTTCTATTGAGCATACGATGATCAACCGCCAACTAGATGATGAAAAAAAGGACAGGCTCAACCGGGCAGTCCAGAAGCTGAGCAAGCGGCAGAGGGAAATTATTTATTATTACTATTACGAAGGGCTTTCTTTGGTTGAAATTAAAGAACTCATGCAACTGGGACAGCTAAAGTCCGCTGAAAACCTCCTCTACAAAACCATCGGTATCTTGCGTAAACAAATCCCTTTCAGCTTACTTTTACTTATAATTAAGCTTGGTTTATAATCTTTCATTATTATTATCGTAATAAAAAACCTGTTACTTTGGGTTTTTATTATAAATAACACATTTATTCATAACAAAGTGTATTTATGAAAAAATAACTTATTTTTTTTGATGGATATTTCATCATTTGCCCCTCTTATCAATAAGAAAGGGAATCAATGAAATATTTACGTTACGATATAGAAAACTATCTTACAGATACACAATTCCAGGACTGGGTGAAGCACCCCACAGCGGAAAAGAACGCGTTTTGGAACGAATGGATGGAAGCTCATCCTGCCCATCGTGCCAAGATAGGTGCTGCCCGGGAAGTACTCTGGTCTATGCGTTTTCATCATCTGGAAAACAGCCATGAAGATTATCAGGAAGTACTCCAGCATATATTACAGGGAAAAAAATCAAGCCGTGGGCAAGGCATAGCATTAGCCAGTGCCCCCGCATATCGCTTGTTGGCCCATCCTTTCCTGAGCAGGGCAGCTATCCTGCTTTTGTGCCTGTTAGGGGCATGGGGTTGGAACAGTTACGAAAACCGCATGCCCACGTCTATGCACCAGTTGTCAGCCATTCAATACAAGGTCGTAAAAAACCCTCAAGGCATAAGGTCAACCGTCACTTTACCCGATGGCAGCACTGTTTTATTGAATGCCGATAGCAAAATCACTTTTGCGGAGGCGTTCAGCGATAGTTTGCGTGAAGTGCATTTGCAGGGGGAAGCTTATTTTGAGGTAAGCAAAGATACTGCCCGGCCTTTTATTGTCAGGACTTTTGGTATGCATACCCGGGTTTTGGGGACTTCCTTTAACGTAAATGCCTATGATGATAAGCAAACTGTAGAAGTGAGCTTATTAGAAGGAAAGGTTGAAGTGGCACTGAATAATAATGGGGCGCAAAAGCTTAGGCTGGTTCCCGGGGAGAAGGCAACCTATCATGGGGGGGTACAAAAAATCAAGAAAGGGACTTATGATTACCACCGGGATGTATCCTGGAAAGACGGTGAGATATATTTTGAAAATGCCAGCTTCCGGGAAGTATCCGATCGCCTGGAAAAATGGTATGATGTGGAGTTCATGATGACAGAAGGGCTTTTTGAAGCTTGGCATTACAACGGGGCTTTCAAAAACTCCAGCATTGACAAGGTCATGGAGCGCTTAGCTTATGTGCAAAACTTTAGCTATGAGATACAAGGAAAAAAAATATACATCAATTTTAAAAGATAGGACTATGGAAACAGAATTTACATAAACTGAAAAACTAAAGAAGGTATCCCGGACTGTAAATGTTGGCGCATGGAAGTCCGGGATACCAAGAGTCTTGATTTCACAACCAAAACACTTAAATCTATGAAAAAAATTATATCATTCGCAACGATGCTTTCACTATACTCCGTATGTGGTATTTTGCTACAGGCCATTCTGCTAAATGTCCTGCTGGCAAATCCGAATCACGCCCAGGATACCAGGAGCTTCAAGGAAATTTACCTAGAGATAGAAACTAAAAACGCCGGGCTCACCGAGGTGTTTCAAGTCATTGAGTCGGGTACAGACTTCGTTTTCTCTTACGACAGAAGGGATGTAGACAAAAGCATCAAATTCAGCTTTCAGGGGACTGCCCGGTCGCTAGCCGATATTTTAACGGAAATATCAGTAAAAACATCCTTACAATTTAAAAGGATCAACAATGATATTGATGTCAAAAAAATGAAGGGCAGGGAAAGTGAAAAAGTCATTGAGTACCTGCAACCGATCAACGTAACTGGAAAAGTAAGTACCTTGTCAGAAGGGGGGGCTTTGCCGGGGGTCAACATTTTAGTAAAAGGCAAAGGGATGGGCACCATTACCGATGTAGACGGGAACTATAGCCTCAATGTGCCTGACCAGAATGATACTTTGCTGGTATCTTCTATCGGGTATATGACTGAGGAAATTCCTATACGCGGACGTTCCATTATTGATATCACTTTATCCGAAGATATCCAGAGCCTGAGCGAAGTGGTCGTCGTAGGGTATGGCACACAGAAGAGAAGCGACCTGACCGGTTCGGTGGCTTCGGTTTCTTCAGAAACTTTAGAAAAGTTACAATTGACCACGGTTGAGGATGGTCTGAGGGGCAATGCCGCGGGCGTCAGGGTAATTCAGACGTCTGGGGCACCTGGCGCCGATGTGACGGTTAGGATTAGGGGAAATAATTCTATACAAGGAAATAATAGCCCTTTGTATGTGGTTGATGGCCTTCCCATACAGGGTGGGTTAAATAATCTCAACCCCAACAGTATTAAGTCTATAGAAGTACTGAAAGATGCATCGGCTACGGCCATATATGGGGCTAGAGCGGCTAACGGGGTAGTAATAGTTACTACGAAGAATGGTGTCAGGGGAGAATCGCGGTTTGATATTTCCGCAAACACTGGTATAGAGTATGTTTCAAAGTATCTTGATGTTCTGAGCGGTGTTGAATATGCTACCTTGGCAAATGAAGCTGCAATCAATGATGGCCGTGATATGCCCTTTGATTTGAATAACTTAACCAATGCCGAGACCGACTGGCAGGATTTAATATATAGCGCCGGAGTTAGAAAAAATTACAGCGTTGCTTTTTCAGGGGGTGGCGAAAATTCCACCTACTCTATAAATGGCGATATCTTGGATATCGATGGTGTTGTCGAGGGCACCGGGTTCGAGAGGCAGAGCGTACAGTTGAACTTTACACAAAATGCTAAAGATTGGCTTAAAATTGAAAATCACTACAATCTGAGCCATACTAAATCCAACAACACGGAAGGCGGAAGGCCCGGCCAAATTGGTGATAATTCAAGAAATACCTCGATAACTTCAGCACTGGCCGCACCTCCCTTGATTTCGCCCTTTGACGCGGATGAGAATTATAGTTCCCTAAACCCATTTCCTTTTATAGAACAGATTCTGCATCCTTTGGCATTGATAAGAGAGCGTGTGGATTTAGACGATAGCTATAATTTCTTCGGCAGTACAGGAGCTAACTTTACGTTGACTGAAGGTTTAAAATTTGAATTAAAAGGAGGGGTTAACTATAGCGATACCCGTAGTGATGATTTTAGATCCAATAATTTAAATCCAGCAAGCAACAACTCAGGTTCCATTCAGACCCGAAGATCTTTTTATTGGCTTTTTCAAAACACATTGAACTATGACAAACAAATCAATGAGGAGAACAGAATTTCGGCCGTTGTAGGTTTTACGGCAGAGGAGCAAGAGGACAAGACTTTATTTGCTTTCGGTTCAGGGTTTCCAAACGAAAATATAACGAATCAGTCCTTGCAAAGTGCCGCATTTCCTGGTATTCCACAGTCGTTCGTCAGTAAATTCGGCCTGCTATCCTATCTAGGTAGGATCAACTATAGCTTAATGGACCGATATCTCTTTACTGCCACCGGTCGCTATGACGGTTCCTCTAGATTAGGGCCAGATAATAAATATGGCTTTTTCCCATCTTTCGCCATTGGATGGAAATTGAGCGAAGAAAATTTTATTGATAATTTAGATATTTTTTCCACACTTAAATTACGGGGTAGTTGGGGTCTCACCGGAAACACAAACATTTCTCCATACCAATCCTTGTCAGTATTTTCAGTAACCCAAGCATTTATCGATGGACCTACCAATCTTGCCGTTGGTTTTGCCCCTTCGAATGTGGCAAACCCTGAATTGAAATGGGAAGAAACCTCGCAATTTGATATTGGCCTTGACTTTGGTTTTTTTGATGACAAACTAGATTTTACTATAGATTATTATGACAAGACCACGAACGGGTTGCTTGCCTTCGTGAATCTACCCCAATCGAGCGGATTCACTTCTGTGATAAGAAATGTTGGAAAAGTAAAAAATTCAGGTGTCGAAGTTCAATTGAACGGTACTTTAATCGATAAGCCCGATTTATTTCTTTCCTCGGTTTTGACCTTTGCCTCAAATAATAATGAGGTAATTGAAACTGCGAACCAGGACCCCATATTCGGAAGTGGTCAGAGTGTCTTTCCTCCAATTACTGTTTCAAGAGAGGGTGATCCCATTTCGTCCTTCTGGGGCTTGGTTAGATCCGACCTACTGACCGAGGATGGCCGAGAACAATTTGAGGATATCAATAATGACGGTGAAATTACTGCGGCGGATAATACAATTATTGGAAACCCCCACCCCGAATTCATATACTCTCTATCCCCAAGTCTTGAGTACAAAAACTTTACACTAGACCTATTATTGGAAGGAACCCAAGGGAATGATATTTTCAACGTAAGCAAAATGGAACTGAACGACACGTTTAATAAAGGAGGTAATATGACGGCCGAGGTTTTGGACAGATGGTCCCCGACCAACCTTGACCGGACCGCCCGTTATCCAAGAATGGGTACCAGTACGTTTCCGTCACCATCCGATCAGTTTATAGAAGATGGATCCTATTTAAGGTTTAAGCAACTCACGATAGGTTATAATCTTGATGCTGACAGATTAAACTGGAATTTTGTAAAATCCGCTCGTATATATGCCCGGGCAGTTAATTTATTTACCATAACTAATTATTCTTGGTATGACCCGGAGGTGAACACATTTGGGAACAGTGGCTTGAATCTTGGGATTGAAAGAAACTCATATCCGCAAGTAAGAACATTTTCTTTGGGGGTAAACGTAAGCCTATAATATTAACACACAACGCAAATACTATACAATCATGCTAACAAAAAGTGTTTTTTTATCTATACTAAGCTCCATATTTCTACTATCCTGTACTGATTTTTTGGAGGAGGTTCCGACTGATAGGTTGACAGATACCAGTTTTTTTAAAAATGAACAAGATGCCATTTCAAGTGTAAACGGAATTTATGCAGCGTTGAAAACGACATACGACGTAAATTATGTAAGCGAAATAAATATGAAATCCGATTATATGGATGGTAGGGGTTCTCGGGTCGTGTCGGCATCTTTTATGACAAATGCTGTGACCGAGGGCAGACAGGCCACGATATGGACCGATTTTTATAGGTTAATCGGTAGGGCTAATATTGCTATAAAGAACATCCCTTTGGTCGTTGAAGACCAAACATTGAGGGATAAATTATTAGGAGAAAGCTATTTTCTTAGGGCCTTTAGTCACTTAGCCATTGTTCGCTTGTTCGGTCCTGCGCCCATACGCGTTGAAGCTATTGACGATCTTAGTCTAATCCCCGAGGAGAGGGCACCTGTAGCAGCCGTTCTTGATCAAATAATCAGCGACCTAAAACTAGCGGAAGAACTGATTCCTGAAATTACCAACTACGGAAGGGCGAATAAAGGAGCGATACGGATGGCTTTGGCAACGACTTATTTGTTCCAAGGAGATTATCAAGAAGCTATGGAGAGTGCAAACGCAGTTATTACATCTGGTACCTATCAATTAGAAGAATTTTACGGTGATGTATTTGACCCGGATGAACTTTCCGAAGAGAATATTTTTTTTATAAGACATGCACGTGAGAGTGGGTTACAGACATTCGTTCCTTCTTGGTACCATGCCGCAGATTGGCCAGAGTTTAATGGTAGTTTTTTCGTATTTCTAGGCAACCGGAATACGTTTATTACTGATTGGGATGATAGTGATACTAGAAAGTCCTGGAATATTTATGATAAAAACACGCCTTTGACCAATAATGCCGGGGATACCGTTTTTATCGATAGCGAATTTATTCATTTCTCAAAATTTAGGGATCCCAATGCAATATCAGCTTTTGAGCTCTCTTATCATTATCCTATATATCGACTTGCGGAGGCTTACCTGATCTATGCGGAAGCGGACATACGGGAAGATGGAAACTTAAGCGCGACCGGAAGGGACTATTGGAATATAGTAAGAAGAAGAGCGTACGGTCGTGAACTGAATACTCCTGCACCGGAAATTGATGTACCTGGAAACCTCACTACGGAAGAACTTTTGGACGAATTGTTCTTAGAACGGGGCAAAGAGTTTATGGGTGAATCCAAGCGTTGGTTTGATATGCTTAGGTTTGATAAAGCTGAAGAAACAATTACTCAAGCAGGATATACGTTTGAGCCACGTGTTTTGCTATTTCCCTTACCTATTGCGGAAATAAATACGAACGATGCCCTTACAGAAGGGGATCAAAACCCCGGTTACTAAAACCTAAGCGTTCGTACCAAGATGGCAATAACTGGCTGATTTTAAAGTTCGGACCCAATCATACACAAAAATAACTAATATGATTTTATTCAAAATATATTCCCACAAAATCCTCTGTTTATCATTCTGTTTGTTGTTTATTTTCAACTTTGGATACTCACAAGAAAATAAAAGCGACATTTTAGTCTATGGCGCCACGGCTGGCGGGGTTGTCACCGCAATAGCTGCAGCGAAAGAAGGAGTCTCAGTCATTATTGTAGAACCGGGACAACATATAGGGGGTATGTTGACTGGAGGACTTTCGCATACCGATTTCGGTGATAGGGCGGTAATTGGTGGTCTAGCATTAGAATTTTACGAAAAAGTGTCTCAATATTATAAGAAAGAATTGTACTTCTGGAGGGGGCCGGAACCTCATGTTGGTGAGGAAATCTTAAAAACATGGTTGGCAGAACTGAATGTAAAAATTGTTTATGGTAGTAGATTGAAATCGGTAACCAAGAAGAATAATTATATTGAAAATATTGAAATGATCAATGGGGATAATTACACCGCCAAAATCTATGTTGATGGAACTTACGAAGGGGATTTGTTGGCTAGGGCAGGTATATCCTATACCATTGGTAGGGAAGGAATTTCTAAGTATGGCGAATCTTGGGCTGGAAGACAACCTCTAGTGGCGCCCAGCCATAATTTTAATGCCCCAGTCTCTCCGTTTGTCAATGGAAGAAATGGAGAACTTCTTCCTTTGATTAACCCCGAGCCATTAGTTCCGGTCGGTGAAAATGATAAGGCCGTTCAGGCCTATTGTTTTAGGCTTTTGATGACCAATGACCCTGACAATAAAATACCAATTGCCAAACCCGCTGATTATGACCCAAAAAGGTTTGAACTTTTGAGAAGATATATGTACGCTCTTAAACCTTCGACTTTGAGGGAAACTGGCATATTTCAGGCAGGTATCAATCTACCAAACGATAAGGCCGAGATTAATTCATTTGGTGCAATCTCAACTAATTTATACGATGGTAGCAATTGGGCCTATCCTGATGCCGATTATGCTTTAAGGGACAGTATTTGGAACGATCACATTAGCTATACAAGAGGGCTGCTCTATTTTGCGGTAAGCGATTCATCACTAACACAAACCATAAGGGAAGAGGCCAAAGAATGGGGGCTG
>JBBSOG010000164.1:0-11457 GCA_038259985.1 Cytophagales bacterium | reverse complement strand
GACCTAGATAGTGATGAGAAAAGAAAAGTGGATGCCCAACTATTTGATGATGGAAAAATACCCGTAATATCCTTTCGCAATACTCCCCTGCGCTTGATCGTCAATGCGCAAATCAAACGTTTGTTTGATATCATGTTTTCTGTCTTTGTATTAATGCTTTTGTGCGGAAGCGTATTTCCTTTCATCGCATTGCTCATCAGGTTAGACTCTCGTGGACCTATTTTCTTTCGTCAATTAAGGCCCGGCAGAAATAACCGCCTTTTCTGGTGCTACAAATTCCGCACGATGAAAGTGAATAATGAAAATGATACTCAAGCTACAAAAAACGATAGCCGCATTACCAAAGTAGGGGCATTCCTTCGTAAAACAAGCCTGGACGAGCTTCCTCAGTTTTATAATGTGCTGATCGGGGATATGTCGGTGGTCGGGCCAAGGCCGAATATGCAAAACCAGCTCATGTATTATTCTAAGCACATTCCTGATTATCCCATACGGCATACGATTACGCCTGGCATTACCGGCTACGCACAGATCAGCGGATACCGCGGAGAAACCAAAGAAATTTATCTCATGCGAAAAAGAGTAGAGTATGACCTGGAATATATGCAAAACTGGAGTTTGTCCCTGGATATCAAAATCATATGGCTTACCGTATTTAACATGATTAAAGGAGAAGAAAACGCATATTAACATGACTGACAAGTTGAGCTTGCCTACCAAAAAAAATATATTCTCTGTTCAATATTCATTAGTTGATTACGAATCTGCATCCGATGTACTCATTGATCGTGCCAGTCACCATCATAGTTATGGTCTTTCAGCTTTGGCGGTACACGGACTTATAGAATCTGTCTGGAATAGTGAACTGAATGAGAAAGTCAATAAAATTGATATGGTGGTCCCTGATGGGCAACCGGTAAGATGGGCCTTAAATTATTTTCATAATGCCAATCTCACGGACCGTGTTTACGGACCTACCTTGACATTACATGTACTCAAGAAAGCTTCTGAAAGAAAACTGAAAGTATTCCTGTACGGAAGTAAAGAAAGCACCCTGGATAAATTTTCTGATTTTATACATAAGAATTATCCCGGCGTGGATATCTGTGGGGTACATGCGGACAGATTTCGGGAAGCTACTCCTGAGGAAGATTTGCAGGATATCCAGAGAATCAACGCATCCGGCGCGCACATTGTGCTGGTGGGACGTGGATGCCCCCGGCAGGAGAAGTGGGTGGCAGATCATTTGGGCAAAGTGGATGCTGTCATGATGGCCGTTGGTGCGGCTTTTGATTTTCATGCGGGAAATGTCAGTCAGGCACCTGCGTGGATGCAGGACAGGGGCTTGGAGTGGCTTTACAGACTTATCAAAGAACCGGGAAGGCTCTGGAAAAGATACCTTTATACCAATGCGTATTTTATCTATTTATTCGCAATACACGCTTTAAAAAAACCTTTTTTACTAAGAACAAAATAATCAAGATATGAAGACAATGTTAGTGACAGGTTCCAGTGGCCTAATCGGTAGTGAAGTAGTAAAGAAATTTTGTGAAGAAGACTGGAATGTGATCGGTGTTGATAATAATATGAGGTCGGATTTCTTTGGAGAGGGAGGGGATACCCGCTGGAACCAGCACCGCTTGGAAGAAATGTACAAAAACTTTAAGCACGTCGAACTTGATATCAGAAACCGTAAAGATGTCCTCAACTTTATGGAAAGCATCAAACCCGATGCGATCGTACATACCGCTGCCCAGCCCAGCCATGACCTGGCCGCCAGCAGGCCTTTTGATGACTTTGATACCAATGCCGTTGGTACGCTTAATTTACTTGAATCTACCCGTCGGTTTTTTCCTGAGACCGTATTTGTGCACCTTTCTACTAATAAAGTATACGGAGATGCGCCTAATTATCTGAACCTTACAGAAAAAGAAACCCGTTGGGATTACGCTGATGATGCTTATCAAAATGGTATCAAAGAAAATTTCACAATTGATCAATCCAAACACTCTTTATTCGGGGCATCTAAAGTTGCTGCTGATGTGATGGTACAAGAGTACGGCCGTTACTTTAATATTCCGACTTGTTGTCTTCGCGGTGGCTGCCTTACCGGACCTAACCACTCCGGGGTAGAGCTTCACGGTTTCTTGAGCTATCTCATCAAATGCAATTTGGAAGGCAAACTCTACAAGATATTTGGTTACAAAGGTAAGCAGGTAAGGGATAATATTCACTCTTACGATGTAACGCGCTTCATTGAAGAGTTTATCAAGGCCCCCCGTGTTGCGGAAGTATATAATATCGGGGGGGGAAGGGATAACTCAATCTCTATCCTGGAAGCTTTTGAATTAATTGGAAATATTTCCGGTAAGCCAATGGAATATGAGTATGTAGACAAAAACCGTGAAGGGGATCATATTTGCTATATTTCTGACCTGTCAAAGTTGAAGGAACACTATCCTAACTGGGATATTACCAAGAACCTGCAAACTACTTTTGAGGAAATCTATCAATCCTGGGTGAAAAGAACTGCTTTTGCAGCGAAATAATTTAAGCAATTCTAAAATTTGAAGGTAAAAAAAAGCCTCCACATCAATCTGATGTGGAGGCTTTTCATTAACTGATAACGTAATCAATTCTATTCATTAACATATTTTAGAAGCAATATCGTACTTGAAATCGCACCGAAAAGTACGCTCAGTATTGTGAAAGTGCCTAAATTACTCCGGGTATTTTTGGCCTTAAGAGGCTGAACATAAATCACATCATTGGGCTGAAGAAAGTAATATTTGGAGGCTAACATTTTAGGGTCTTTCAAATCAACAAGTACCACTTCCGAACCATCGTCAGTTTGCCGAATGAGTGTTAGGTTTTCCCTGTTACCAAATTCGGTAAGGTCACCTGCTAACCCTAAGCCTTCCAGTATATTAGCCTGATCATTATAAACATAATAATATCCGGGACTGCGAACCTCGCCAAGTACGGTGATTTTAAAGCTGGTTAGCTTAACAAGTACAGTAGCTGTGCTAAGGTATTCACTGATAGCATTCGCAATTACTTTTTGTGCTTCATTGACAGTTAGATCACCTACTTTCACCGGACCAACTTCTGGCAACACTATATTACCTGCTTCGTCAATAGAATAACCATTGAGATAAAAACCCGCAGGGTTAAGGTTCATAAAGCCATTGTTAGGCTGAATATTAAAATAATCGGAAGTTTCCGAATCCAGTGTTAAAATCCTTACAGACAAAACATCGCGGGGCTGCAATCGGTAAGTTTGTCGGGGATTATTGATTTCAGTAGATACTTCTGTATTGAACTTGGGATTAGGAAAGTAAACGACTTCCTTGTTAGAAATACAGGAAGCAAACGCCGCAAGTAACAGAAAAAAGGAGAATATTGACTTTAATTTCACCTGAAATAAATTTAAATGATCTAATAAAATTACCGCTCAAGTTACAAATTAAAGTAGGAACTTTACATTAAAAAAATTTAATAAAGAATATTATTATTAAGTGTTGAAATCTTGCTTCGTGATGAGATAGCAAAATATACAAAAGACTGTGATTTTGATGTGTTTGTAATTAGAAAATATTTCTTTTACAATCAAAATAAGCCGTCTAAGGACAGTAACTAAAACTGAATTTTCCTCCTCAAATATTGTGGACAACCAAAGATAAAAAATATCCATTGATATCTTTCTTCCTGGGGAGATTAGTACATAAATATTTTGAGGATAAGAAAAATAATTGGTGCGGTCGGCTTGGTCGTTTTACTCAACAATTAATAGTTAGCTTTTACGTAACCAATACACCAGCCCGGCAGTAAGTACACCCGTGCCTATAGCTGCAAGTGCAGTAGTGCTTTTTGTGGCAGTAGCCGCCTGCAATTCCAGGCTACGGTCGGTAGCCATATGATCAAAACTGCCATGGGCACCTCTATCTTCAGGAATAGGTTCCCACAAATTATGCGGACGTCCAGGTTCTTCAGCCTCCTCAGTTTGCTGCCCTGAATAGCCGATCTTTGCGAGATAATGATCAAGTAAACCAGGAAAAAACTTGTTTCCTACAATGGTCTCCACAGTAGGTAAGCCTACTAAAATACTGCGGCGGTTATGATGCGCAGCATAAAAAATAGCCCTCGCTGCAACCTCCGGTTGATAAATTTTTCCCATAGGCTTGCCTTTATGGGGGAGGCGGGATTTCACCCAGCCAAATTGCGTGGTGTTCATCGCAGGTAAGTGCACAATGCTGAGGTTGATATTACTTTGGTCGTGGATCAGTTCTGACCTGAAAGAATCAAAAAAGCCCTGAATGGCATGCTTGGAAGCACAGTAAGCAGATTGCAGAGGAATACCCCGATAAGACAGTGCAGAGCCTACCAACACAATTGAACCACTGTTGCGCTTCCGCATTCTTTTGTAGGCAGCTAGTGTGCCATATACTTGACCTAGATAGGTAACATCCGTAACGCGCTTGTACTCTTCTGGCTTCATCTCCTTAACTGGAGAAAATACGGAGTTCATCGCATTATTGACCCAAATACTGATGGGACCTAGCTCTTCTTCTATACGGGCCGCGGCTGCTTCTACCTGCTCCGCTTCTGCCAGGTCAAGCTGAATGGTCAGTGCCTTGCCTCCCAGCGCTTCAACATCTTTTTTAGCCCCTTCAAGCCCTTCCTTGCCCCGGGCTAATAAAGCTACTTTATAACCTTTGCGGGCGAACTCGCGGGCAGTAGCCCTTCCTACACCACCGGAAGCACCAGTGATTACTACTACATTACTTAAATGAATAATTGACATTTTTGGTTTGGGTTATTGAAATAAAAACAGGCTAAGCATCTTCTTAAAATTTAAGAGTTAAACGCATAAATAATTGGGTATAAATTGACTAAGATTAATTATTAACCCTGAAGGCTTTCTTGAGGTAATAATGCCTTGAAATCTATCCGCTCTAGATAAGGATTAAGTGGAGAAAACTCTTTGAAAGTACTGATATGTACAACATTGTCCCAAGGGAGCAACTTACTACTCCACACCTCTATAAAAAAATCCTGTATCGCGTAAAGTCGTATCACACAGCCATATGCATGACGGCTATCCACAAATATTCCGTGGTTATTGATAGTCATGATCTTAGCTCTGAAAGCGTTTTTATTGAAAAGCTGATATGTTGACATAACATCAAGAATAAAGTAAAACAATTGAATACTGGTTCTAAAAAAATGCAGCTAAAGGCTGTTTTCCATGACTTGCTTCCTAAGCTATATTTATATCATGTATAAGCTAACTAAGGCTAGAAAAGTTATATCAATCCACTGTGATGATAGAAAATAATACATTTTACTTACGTTGAATGGTAAAATCATATTGAATGCTGCAATGCAATTGTAAATAATGGGCCGCATTCCCGAAATATGCTTTCTGAAGAATGAAAGTACTTTTTCCTTTGCAAATTTTGAGAAATCAAGCCTTGATCACTAAAAATGCTTAATATTTATTTTCAATATATAAATATTAAATTGTAATATTTATATAAAATAATTACATTTGTTTATTATCATTGTAAAAAATAAAAATATTATGAGTTGGATTGGTCTAATGATTATTATAATAGCATTTTCCCTGGAATTGATCCCTACAAAATAAGCATTGGTAGGTCAGAGAAAAGGACAGCAATTAATCATTTGCTCTCCTTTTTTTTTATGCATAAGTTGTAGCATTATAACTTTGTTTTTCTACTACCAGACCTGAACCATTACATACTATGCACAAGCTACTAATACTGACCCTATTGTGTTTTTTTATTTCTTCTTTCGCATTTTCTCAACAAACTGTGGATACATTGCTGCTGTGGCCTAATGGCGCTCCCGGGGCAATGGGACAGGAAAATAAAGACCAGCCCCGCCTGATTCGTTATCCCGCGCCTGAGCACATGGCCAATGGCGCTGCCGTAGTGGTATGTCCGGGAGGTGGATATAATGCGTTGGCAATGGACCATGAAGGGCACCAGATAGCCCGCTGGCTCAATAGTTTTGGCGTATCAGCCTATGTACTGACTTACCGCCTGGGTGGTGATGGTTATAAACATCCAATTCCTATGAATGATGGTAAGCGGGCTATACGCACAGTAAGAGCCAATGCGGAAGCTTGGGGATTAGATAAAAACCGTATCGGTGTATTGGGTTTCTCAGCGGGCGGGCACATGGCATCTACTTTGGGAACACATTTTGACGCCGAACAGGCAAATACTTCTGATCCCATAGATCAATTAAGCAGCCGGCCGGACTTTATGGTATTGCTTTATCCGGTGATTTCCTTTACTGAGGATTATCAGCATAGTGGCTCACGCATTGCCCTGTTAGGAAAAGATGCTGATCCCGAAACCGTTCGCTTACTATCTAATGAGCTACAGGTTACCGATGATACACCGCCTGCCTTTTTGGTACATACTACCGAAGATAAGGCCGTGTCAGCGGAGAACAGTATTTACTTCTATCTTGAATTGAAGAAAAGAAATATTCCGGTGGAGATGCATATCTTTGAAAAAGGCAGGCATGGCTTAGGAATGGGTGCGCCGGGCACAGGTTTTTCAATCTGGCCCCAGCTTTGTGAAGCGTGGTTGCTGGAACGTGGATTCCTTAAAAAATAAGCTACATTTGAGGCAATCCGAAGCAAAATACTAAGAAAAACTTAGCCACGATAGTCCATGCGTTTTCTCACCTGGGCAGCGGCTTCCTTACTAACCCATTTTTCACAGAGGTATAGTCCCAGGTCTAGTGAAGAAGATACTGCCCCGGCGGTGATGATATTTTGATCTTCCACGATGCGCTCTGCGACTACTTCTTTACAGTAAGGCTTGAGCGTATCATACTCCTGAAAATTGGTGGTGGCTTTGCGATGGATTAGAAAACCCGCTGCTCCCAGAATCAGGCTTCCGGTGCACACGGATATTTTTTGCTTCACTGGTTCAGCGGTCCTCACCCAATCCAGAAATGCCTTTTCAAAGCGCAATGGCCTTGTTCCAAATCCGCCGGGTACAATAAGAACGTCATAATTGGCAAGTGATTCTTTTACTTTGGTAGGCACTACCTGCAAACCGAAATTATCAGATACCTTTTCTGTAAATGAACACAAGTCCCATTGAAGCTTGGGGATAAATTTTAGGGATTGTAAACGGCTCAATGGATCATATACCCCGAAGAAATCCAACCAGGTAATGCCATTAAAGAGGATATAAGCGATTTTCATAAGCTGATATTAATAGACTTTGAATGAATTTGATAAGCAATTTCCCAAAGCCTTTGTTAATGTCTCATTTTATGACCAAAAAAACCAATGTTAATAAAGGTCATCCGAGAAAGCGTTAAATCAGTATGTTTTATTTTCTTTTCCCCAAACTTTAATCAAGGTGTAACGCTTGCTGAATGATTTTATCAACCTCTTGCCTACGATATCGCATAAATGGTAAAAAATGATGCTACTAATTTATTTTCTTCCTCGAGTCCAAAGTATCTTACTCATCAAAAATCCCTTGTCCTCTCAGAAAGACCAGTTCAATTCCTTTTTTACAGAGTTTAGATAGCAGCCCCAACCCTTCCGGTAGTAAAAAGGAATCTTATAACTGAGTTTAAGACTTACACCCTGATTGCTTATCTGTAGATGTTAAAGTTGTTGCAAAAAAAGCTTTTGCTGTCCTTTTTTTTGCTGAATGTACGCCATTATCGTATCCACGATTTGACGCTGAGAGGTTGTAATTTGCTAAGTAATCAGCATCAACTAGGTATGTAATGTTCAATCTATTTATACTTTTATTGCTACTTCTGAAGCTTATATTTTTGGGCAATTCTTAATATTTCAAATTTAGTAAAGTATGAATAAATTCATAGGTATTATTGCGCTCTTAGTAATGGGGTTACAAGCGCAGGCGCAAGTGCTTGCTTTAAATAGCGAACCCATTGAGAAACAAAGCAAAGCCCAGCAGATGCTTGCACCACAAGCCACCTATCAGTGGGGTATTGGCTTGAGAGTGGGTGACCCAACGGGACTTAGCGTAAAACGATTTTTGGGAAGTAAGGCGCTTGAATTAAGCGTAGGCCGCAGCGGGATGATGGGCTTTAATGCACAGAGAGAATTTAAGCATGACAAATATTTTAATGATTACATCTATCTGGATAGCCGCTTTCGGTCTGCTGTAGCCGTACAGTTGCATTATTTGTCGTTCAAGCAAATTCCTATTAGCGGTAGTGATGATCTGTCATGGTATATCGGTTTAGGGGGACAGCTGCGCTCCACCTCTGTAGATTACCGCTATCGGTATTGGGTTGGTCCAAAAAATAGTGATAGGAGAGAAAGGTGGGAGTCGGTTACAGACCTGGATTTTGGCGCTGACTTTTTAGGAGGCTTAGATTACACTTTTCAAGATGTGCCTCTGTCCTTATGTGTGGACGTAACCTTGTTAGTAGAACTTCTGGATGACCCGCTTTTTCTTCGTTTGCAAGGGGGGGGTGGTATCCGATATAATTTTTAGTAAAACCATAATGCTATCTCAAAGCCTGCTGATTTTCAGTAGGCTTTTTTTTGTGTTTAATCTAGGCTACCGATATACCATATCGTATGGTAAAGCATGCTCACCAAACCATCATATGCATGCTTATCAAATGTCATTTTGAGTGCTTCCTTACTCTCGTTGTACTGATTATGGGTATGGGGCAGTGCATAAGAACAGGACTGGTAATAACCCCAAAGCTTTGGCCAGCCCATCATTTGCGGATTGGCGGCTTCTTTGCGCTGAAAGTGATTCCTGAAAAAATGAGCTACCCCCTTCCAATCAAATTGCTGGTGATCTACCAAAGAGTAATCAGTAGAATAGTGGTGCAAAAAATCTTCATAGGATTTTAGAAATTCAGTGGAATGCTGGCGTATATTCCATACCAATACTACTTTCCCTTCCGGCTTAAGAATACGCAAAAACTCTTTGCGGGCCGCTTCCGTGTCAAACCAATGAAAAGCCTGGGCAGCAATTATCGTCTCTACACTCTTTGCTTCCAGTGTTGTTGCCTCTGCTGTACCCTGGATGCTCCGAAAAGCTGGCTGTTGGTTGCGCTGTTTTTCGGCCATCTCCCGCATAGCCTGGTTGGGTTCTATTCCTATCACTTGCCAACCAGCTTCCAAAAGTTGCTTAGTCAAAATACCTGTACCTGATCCTATTTCTGCGATTTTGCTTTTTGCGGGAATCGCACCAGTTTGTTGGATATCACTCAAAAATTCTTCCGAATAAGTGGGGCGGTACCGATGATAATTTTCTACCCGATTGGTAAAGCGCTCGGTAGGTTTCATAAATAAAAAGTTAGATAGTACGCTAGATAGATATTAACGCAGTAAGAGGCCAATTCCGATGCCAATGAAAGTACCAATCACATTGCCTAACATCCCAATGATAATAGCGGGTGTGATGGCTTTTTTCATGCCAAAAGTAGTGGCCATAGGTGCTGAAGTAGCCGTGCCTCCAATATTGGCTGACGAAGCGATGGCAAGTTCCTCCAAACTGATTTTGAAAATCCGGCCACCCACCAGCATAACCAGCAGATGGATAAGCAAAGTTACTACGACAAAGCCAAGCAGCAAGGGGGACGAAGCCAGCATTACCCTCACATCTGATGCGGCACCTACTACTGCCAGAAAAACAAAAATCATGAAAAAGCCCAGTTGGAAAGCCACTGCCTCCAGTTTTGCCATCTGCTTGGGGAAAATGTTACTGATGATCACAATGAAAATCGTAATCAGCAATATATCCAAATTGATATCGGTATGGAGCCAACTTTCAAGGTGTGGCGCCACCCATGTGCTGACAGCCCCAATTGCGGTAGTGATCAGCAGACAAAGGGTAATTTGCTCCATGAGCAACATGCTGTAATCGCTTTTTACATGCTTTGGCCCATCATGATTAGGCAATGGTAATGGTTCAAATTCTTCTTTCCGGCTTCTGGCAGGAACTATCTTACGCATCCACTTCCAGCCAGGCAGAAAAAAGAGAAACATGATGACGAAGTTGGTGAGCACGTTATCTATTGCAATAGCAGTGGGAAACAGTGGGCTTTTGAGAAAATTTAGCACATCGGCCACGGCCATAAAGTTGACTGCCCCACCAATATAAGTCGCGCTGAAAACGGCCGCTAGTTTATACTTTTCCGGGCCTAGTGGAAAAACCCAACAGGCCACCATCACCCCCAAGCAAATACCTACTGTACCTAATAGAAAAGCTTTCAACAGCCCACCGGATTCCCGGATCATGCGTTTGATATTGACGTTAAAAAGCAGCAAAGGGATCGCCAAAGGGATGATATAAGTAAATGCCATATCATAGACCGCTACGCTCAACGTAGGATCAGAAGCGGAAGGAATGATACCCAGGCTTACCAGCAAAATGGTAAACGAGATGGTAACGATAATACCGGAAATCTTTCCATACCACCGCTTGCGCTCCCCTACAATACCCAGAGCAGATGCAAACAAAATCATGGTGAGCAAGGCAAAATCGTCGTTAGCTTGTATCAGGAAAGTTCAGCGTTATTAGATAAACAAAAAAATCCCCCTACAAGTGTAGAAGGATAACTACTAATTTATACTAAAGGGGGAATAGGCTTATTACGTTCTTCTTTGAGTAAATCCCTGATTTCTATAAGGAGTGTTTCCTCTAAAGTAGGCGCAGGGGGCGGTGCTGGGGCAGCTTCTTCCTTTTTTTGCATATTTTGGTACACTTTGATCACCATAAAAACACTGAATGCAACGATCAGAAAATCAATGACGGTTTGAATAAACATTCCATAGTTAAGGGTTACCGGTTCAACTTCCCCTACGCCTTCTTTGAGTACGATGACCAGGTCAGTGAAGTCAACGCCACCCAAAGCCAAGCCAATAGGAGGTAACAGGATATCATTAACAAAAGATGAGACAACCTTGCCAAAGGCAGCACCGATGATGACGGCTACTGCCAGGTCAATAATATTGCCCTTCATGGCAAATTCCTTAAATTCTTTAATAATGCTCATCGTTAGTTTAGTTAGGTAGTAAATGTGTAAAATATCTATGCTGTGGATCAACTACTAAGAATACTCAAATGCTGGAAATTAGACAACAAAAAAGTTTTATTTTCATAGAAAGGGGAGCGGCCTAGAAGAAATTAGGAAGGGGCTATTTTGAGTTGAAGGAAAAAAAGCAATATCGAACCCGATAATGCTTTTCTTACTTTTTCAACATAAATCATCATAATGATACGATTTAGCAGTACAAAATAAAAATTATGGGCTTATTCAAGCATTTTATTTGGCAAATGATGCGAAGCTATTCAAAACTATATTCTGTTTTCTGCACGGTTTTCTGAATCATCTAATAGTCAGGATTAAACGCCATTCTTTATGGTTGAGCGGTTTTTTTTTGTAAATTATTTTTACACT
>JBBSOG010000163.1:0-11474 GCA_038259985.1 Cytophagales bacterium | reverse complement strand
ATGAATGATGAATGATGAATTAATAATAAAGGTTATTCTGATTTTTTATAGCTTGTATCATTGAAAGAAAAAAAATAAGTTTTCAGTCATCCCGTAGGGATCTTATGCGTTGTGAACGTTATGGAACTGTAGGGCTGTAGAAGATTCCTTCTCCGCCTTAGGCGGAGAAGGAATGACATTTGGTATTTTGCAAGACTTTCTTCTTTCCATTCCATAAAATAAAATCAGAATAACCTCTAATGATGAATGACCAATGAAATGCATTATCAGTCATTCATCATTATTCATCAATTATTTAATCCTCTTCGCTGTATTTTTCTTTATACTTATCAAACAGGCGCTGCTGCATGGCGTAGAGGCTGGACTTGCGGCCATTGATAAATACCTGCTCCACAATATTGCCCCGCATATCCAGGGCATCGCCATCGGAAATAAACAGCGTGGCCATCTTACTTTTCTCCAACGTGCCCAAGCTATCATCCAAACCGAGGATTTCTGCAGTGTTGAGGGTAATCATCTTGAGGGCTTCTTCTTTGTCCAGGCCATAGGCAGCGGCAGTACCCGCCATAAATGCCAGGTTACGTGCCCGCGCATTCATTCCGTAGTTACAGCCCAGGCTTACTTTGATGCCTTCTTCTTGCAACATCGCCGGTAACTTATAGGGTAGCCATACATCGTTCTCCTCCTGGACCGGCAGGCGGTGCAGGTTGTCAATAATCACCGGAATATCATGTTCTTTCAGCAGGTCAGTGATCAGGAAAGCTTCGTAGCCACCAATAACGACTACCCGCTCCACGCCATGCTGCTTGGCGAAGATGATAGCCTCCGCCATCTCTTTGGCTTCTTCGGCATGGATGTGCAGGGCTTTGCTGCCATCAAATAAAGTCTGTACGGCAGCTAATTTAAGGTTAACCGCTTTATCGTCACCCAACTGGGTATAAGCCACCGCGTCGGAGAAGAGGTCTTCCATGGTTTGTACCTGCTCAGCATAGGCTTCATTGGGCACCCGGTTGACGGTATAGGTATCGTAATCAAATTCTGACTTGGTACGTCCCGGCCAGTTGAGGTGCATGGCATCGTCGGTACTGATGGCGGCGTCTTCCCAGTTCCAGGCATCTAGCTGTACGATAGAAGATGTACCGGAAATCATACCTCCATCGGGCACAATCTGGGCCGTGAGGATACCATTGAAGCGAAAAGTAGGGATAAGTTCAGAGTCGGTATTGTAAGAGACGATAGACCTGACGTTGGGATTAAGCTCCCCTTCCTCTTCATTATCTACCGTGGCCCGTACCGCACCTATTTCTACTAAACCCAGGTCAGTGTCGGGCAGGATGAAACCAGGATACACATGCTTGCCCTCCGCGGCAATCTGCTCATAGCCGGATAAGTCCATGTCTTGCGCCTCGGAAGCAGGGCCAACCATCGTCAGCTTACCTTCTTCAAAAGCGATAGCGGCGTTCTCTATCACTTCTCCGTTGCCAATGTGGGCCGTAGCCCCCATGATGATGATAGGCTTCTCCTGCGGAGGTGCCGGGGCAGATACCTGGGCAAAGGTGGCGGTAGTGATGAGTAATGTCAGCACCGTACATATTGTAAAGACCATTGATGGGGTTGGTGATATATTTATAGATTTTTTCATGGTGTCTTATTTGAATTGATAGGAACATCATTGTAGGCCCATCATTAATGATGGGCCTACTAAATTTAATGGGCCAGTTGTCCGAAATATAAATCGTCGCAATGCCACAACTGCTGCTCTTTGCGGGTAGCGGGCTGGGTAGGTTCCCCCTTCTTCTTGGCCTCTTGCATCTTTTGCACGAGTCGGGCCCTCTCCTTTTCTACCCTATCGCGTTTTTGCGCATCTTCTTCCATGTCAAAATAGATACGGCCGTCTACCATCGTCTTCTCCGCCTTGGCATAGATTGAAAGAGGATTGTCCGACCAGAGTACTAAGTCAGCATCCTTGCCGACCTTTACACTGCCCATACGGTCGTCCAGGTGCAGCATCTTGGCGGGGTTTAGCGTGACCATTTTCCAGGCATCTTCTTCCGACATGCCCCCGTACTTCACCGATTTGGCGGCTTCCTGGTTGAGGCGACGGGCCATCTCCGCATCATCGGAGTTGATGGCTACCGTTACCCCGGCCATATCCATCAGGGCGGCATTGTAGGGAATGGCATAACGTACTTCAAACTTATAAGCCCACCAGTCGGAGAAGGTAGAACCGGCAGCACCGTGTTCCGCCATCTTATCGGCTACTTTATAACCCTCCAGGATGTGGGTAAATGTATTGACCCTAAAGTCAAAACGGTCGGCAACATGCATCAGCATATTGATTTCCGACTGCACATAAGAGTGACAAGAGATAAAGCGCTCACTGTTGAGGATCTCGGCCATCGTTTCCAGGGCGAGGTCACGGCGGGGCGTCACGGCATTGGCTTTGTCACGGGACGGGAGGCCGTTGTACGTTTTCCATTCCTGGTCATAGGCTTTAGCCCGGGTAAAAGCATCTAAAAATACCTGCTCCACCCCCATGCGGGTCTGCGGATAACGGATAGAGTTGTCGTTGGAAGAGCGCTTGACGTTTTCGCCGAGGGCAAATTTGATAAAACCATCGGCATTATCAATCAGCATCTCTTCGGGGGCCACGCCCCAGCGCATTTTGATCAGCGCAGATTGTCCACCTACCGGATTGGCAGAGCCGTGCAGCAATTGCGCAGCGGTCACCCCACCGGAAAGCTGGCGGTAGATATTAATATCATCCGATTCCAGCACATCTTCCATCCTGACCATAGCAGACACTGTCGCTACATCATTGATACTGCTGGCGGCGATGTGGGTATGTTCATCAATGACCCCGGAAGTGAGGTGTTTACCGGTTCCATCAATCTCTACCGCACCACTGGCGGACAGATTCTTACCTACCCGGCTGATTTTCCCATTTTCTACCAGCACATCGGTGTTCTCCAGGATACCATCATCCTCGTTAGTCCATACGGTAGCGTTCTTAATTAAATATGGTTTTACTTCAGGAAGCGCTTCATTGCCAAACGGAAGAAAAGGATAAGTAATCGCAGTCAGGTCATCTAGGTTAATACTATCCATTTGTGTAGTATCAGACTGGGGAGTCTCTTCCAGTGCCTCCTGATAAACAGCTTGCCAGTCTACCCAAGTACCATCGGGCATTTGTCCCCGGCCTTGGAGGTTTTTGTTATCTTCTATCCAACCGGACAGGCGGATTCTTTCCTTGCTTACTTTTTCAGGCGCGAAGTTAAGACTGATCAGTTCGCCACTCAGGCTGGCGTCTATCTTAGCTTTGGCGGTATCATTGGTGACGAGCTGAAACTCCTGCTTGCCTGGCTTGCCACTAACTTCCATATTGTAGCGGTCACTGCCTACATTGAGGCTATACTTTCCACTAAGGTTGGGGGCATCTTTGTCTGCGATCGTATACATTCTGCCCTGAATCCAGTTTTCGTAGATGACCGCATCTTTGTCAAAGATATTTCCTGAAGTGATCAGGAAGTTAGCCACTGCGCCTTCTTTGAGGCTACCTAGTTGACCTTCTGCCTGGATGAGCCGGGCAGGGGTGGCAGTCAATGCTTTCAAAGCATCTGCTTCACTCAAGCCGTACTCTACGGCCTTACGCAGGTTTTTCAAGAAGTCTTTTTTGTCTTTCAGGCCGTCAGCGGTGATGGCAAAGGTAATACCCTGCGCAGCCAGCATGCCCGGATTGGTAGGGGCAAGTTCCCAGTGCTTCATGTCCTTGAAATCCAAGTAGCGGGCATCATAAGGATCATCCACATCAAAGGCATCGGGGAAAGTAAGCGGTATAATCAGGGGGGCATCAGTAGCTTTTAAAGCTTGCAGGCGCTGGTACTCATTGCCACTGCCCCGGATAATGTATTGCTTACCAAATTCGTCACCCAGTTGGTCGGCACGAAGCTCCTGTAACCAACCGGGGGCGTCAAATACCTGGGGAATATCTTGCAGGCCAATCCAGGCTTCCAACGTATTATCTACATAATCTTTGTTATTGTCTGATTGGTACCACTGAGCGTCCAGGTAGGTTTGGCGAAGCAGGGCGATGAAACCCATTTTAGAAATGGGGTAGTATTGTTTGGAGCTTCCCTTATCAAAAGAATAGTGGGCGGCCGCTTTGCCTTTCAGTACGGCTTTGTTGTCTTTCTCATCTCCCAGCGTCACCAGGGCGGATGACCCACGGGCAAGGCCATCTTTTTTGTTGGTCAGCACCGCGCCGAAACCAATATTACGCAAAGGCTTGGCATCTTTATCCCGGACGGTAAAATCTTCCACCGCATTGTACTGTGCCCGGAGGGCATCATTCTGACCAAAAGCACCCTCAGTCTGTGGGCCTAGCTTTTCCGCACTTCCCCAGCTAAAGCCCTCGCTCTTTGGTATTTCTGAAAGCCCATAGTCGCTGTATAAATCTATAAAAGCCGGGTAAATGAATTTGCCCTTTAGATCCACTACACGCGCACCAGCCGGGGCGCTGATGTCGTTACCTACTGCCACGATAAACCCGTCTTTGATCAATAGGGAAGCATTTTCCAGCTTGCTTTGGTAATCCGTGATGATGGTGGCATGTTGAAATAGGTAAAGCCCTGAGCGGCTGTCCCTTACACCGTTGGTAGCATAAATATCTTCCTGCGCCATCGTCAACTGAAACGAAAACAAACAGAAGCAGATAATCCAGATTCTTTTTGTCATTCTACTATAGAGGTTAGATTGGTAATTTCACTATTTAAGTGAGGCGAAAGTAAAAAAATAGTTTTATAAGTTTAGGTTTTATATTGAATTCGCACTTTTATGAGGTATAAAAGTTTAAATGCAGAATTTATAAGAGGTAATCTTTATCAATTTCAAAAAAATTTCATAAAGGAAGTGCCTAAGCCTCTTACCTTATACATTATTTATGCTAATGAGTATATTTACAAAGTCTCAAATGAGGCCACACCTTAATTTTAAATGATTATCTAAGATAGTTTTAACCTAAAAGGCTATCTCTTTTTTTACTGCAACATGAATACAGAACAGGCAAAACCTAAGAAACAGTTTGACCTTAGCCATGTCATCATTGATGAGAAGCTTCAGGGTAGTAAACTTGCCAGTTTCACACGACGGGCTTTAGCCTATGGCCTGGACTGGCTGATTATTGTACTCTGTACTAACTATTATGTACTGGTTTTCCCTTTAATATTAATCTACCTCTTCTTCAAGAAAAAATTGCACATTACTTTAGTGAAGAACCGGCGCTTGCTGAGAAAAAACATCAGCTACGCCGACCAAAAGCTGGAAGAAATAGCCATTGAACCTAAGCTAAGAAAACAGTTCAGGCAACACATGACTTTTTACTTGTATGCTATTATCTACGCCCCGGTAGTGATCGCGATAGTTGTGGTATTGATATTTGTGTTAAGCTTTGTGTCAGAAGATACATATTTTACCGCCAAAGCTTCTTTTGTAAGTACACTGGACTGGATGGTCAGGCCGTTAAGTGATATGGGTAATGCCATAAATTTACTGGCTAATTTCTTTGGAGCATTTGTATATTTCACCTTTTTTACCTGGCGTTGGCAGGGACAAACACCCGCTAAGCGCTTTCTGAAAATCAAAGTAGTGAGGCTCAATGGAAAAGAACTTTCGCTTTGGGGTAGCTTAGAGCGGGTGATGGGCTATACTGCTTCCGCTTCTTTATTGTTTTTAGGCTTCTTCTAGTATTTCTGGGACCGTAACTGTCAAACTACCCACGATAAAATTACAGAAACTATCGTAGTGGAAGCTTAAATCTTACTCCAATGTTAAGTTAATGTTAACAAATTGTTAAGAAATCATGTATCTTAGTTAATATATTTAACTGATACCATTTCAAAGCAAGGAGGGGAGCATGGAGAATTTTTCTCAAAGCAGTTTAAAACTTATCACCAGCACGTTTTTAGTAGCATGTCTGTTTTTTTCTGGCTTTTTGTCGGCAAAACAAATCCCTCATCAGGACTCGCTGCAAGAAGGGCATTTAATTTCTCAGGAAATGATCGCGCTTTTTCTCGGGGTTGATGCCAAATTTTCTGACGAAGATTTGAATACATACATGGATGACATAGAAACGTTTACCCAAAAGCTAGCCCAAAGGCAGCACCGTTATTCCTCAGAAAAGCAGTTTCTCAAGTACGTTTTTTATAAAGTACATCACCGCTACATGAAGCACTATCGGGAGCATTCAGGTTTAAACGATCTACTGGCAAAAGGAGATTATGACTGCATCACCGGAACTGCATTTTATGGCCTGATACTCGATGCGCTGAATATCAACTACACCATCAAAGAATTGCCTTTTCATGTATATCTTTTGGTACAGCTTCAGGATGGAAAAGGGGAGATTTTGCTAGAAAGCACAGATGCCAAAGGGGGTTTTGTAGAAGATCCTAAGGAAATCAAGGATATGGTAGCGCTGTATGCCCAAAATACGCACACAAAAAAAGAAGGACACTATAACTATAGTTTTGAGATCAATGAGGAGATTGGGCTTAAGCAACTGGCGGCACTCAATTACTATAACGAAGCAGTAGTATATTATAACCAGCAGAATGTAAAGCAGGCCATCAACTATCTTGATTATGCGTATCATCTGTACCCCGCCCGGCGTATGGATGCGCTTCGCGTCCTTATTGGCGAAATGGCTAACCAACCCACAATACAAGCAGGAAGATAACTAACGGAAGTTTATAATAATCAGGCTGTTTGGGTATATTTACGCCCTTACGAGCCTGATTTTATTTTATGCGAAACTTACTATTTGTTATTCCACTGCTGGTAGGCATGGGTGTAGTGTTACAATCGGGAGCCAATACCCAGCTTAGGGAAATTCTTGGCAACCCCTTTTTAGCAGCCCTAATCTCTTTTTCTGTTGGCGTCATCACTTTGGTGATCGTCAATCTCTTGATGGGTACTGACCCTGCTGCGCTACATGTTGATAATATTTTGCGTACCCGCTGGTGGATGTGGCTGGGTGGCATGATGGGCGCTTTCTTTATTACTTCGGTTATTTTCATTGCGCCGGTCATCGGACCTACTAAGCTTTTTGCCCTCATCATTGCCAGTCAGTTGATTTTTTCCATCATGGTTGACCATTATGGCTGGATGGGATTTGATGTTCAACCTATCAATATCAAAAAAATTCTGGGTGTCCTGCTTCTGATTGCCGGTACGTTCTTGGTACAATGGGGGAAAGCAGAATAAAGGTAAAAGTATCTATTAATTAAAATTTAATTCAAAAAATCAGGCTACATCGTCGGGTAAAAACTTAATGCGCTGACAGATTGTATTACATTTACGACATCAAGCCGGTAAAATTTTATGAAGAATATGCACACTCAGCAACTTAAAAATTTAGCCAACACGCTTAAAGGCAAGCTCCATTTTGATGATACCATGCGTATCCTCTACGCTACCGATGCCTCAGCCTATCAGGAAATGCCCTTGGCAGTGGCTATCCCCGCATCAGAGGAGGATATCGTCAAGCTCATTAAGTTTGCCAGTCAACATCATATTTCGCTCATTCCCCGCGCTGCCGGGACTTCCCTGGCCGGACAGGTAGTTGGTCATGGTATCGTGGTGGATATTTCCCAGAAATTTATCAATGTCCTGGAAGTTAATGCGGAAGAAAGCTGGGTAAGGGTGCAGCCGGGCGTGATCCGTGACGACCTGAACCATTACCTGAAAGACTACGAGCTATTCTTCGGACCGGAAACTTCTACTGCTAACCGGGCCATGATCGGTGGTATGGTGGGCAACAATTCTTGTGGCCTTCATTCTCCCATCTATCATACCACTCGCGAACACACGCTGGAGGTAAAAGCTATTTTGAGCGACGGTAGCAAGACCGTATTTAAAGCATTAACCCCAGAGGAATTTGCAAAAAAATGCTCCGGTGAAACTACCGTGAGCGAATTGGAAGCCAATATCTACCGAACCATTCGCGACCGGTTGTCAAATGAAGGGGTACAGGAGGAAATACGCGCTCAGTATCCAAAAAAAGAGGTCAAGTACCGTCGCAATACCGGTTATGCCATTGATCAACTGCTAGACAGTGAAGTTTTTAGCGATGGTGGCGAGGCTTTCAATATGTGCAAGCTCATCTGCGGCTCGGAGGGTTCGCTAGCCTTCATTACGGAGATCAAGTTAAATTGCTTGCCCCTGCCGCCCCAAGAAGTAGGCGTAGCCTGTCCACATTTTGAGACCATTGCCGACTCGCTCCGGGCAAATATCATCGCTATGAAACACGGTGCCGGTGCTTCTGAACTGATGGATGACCATATCATTGAGCGCACCCGCGCCAATCTGGAATATCGTAAGTACACTACCTTTATTGAAGGCACGCCCAAAGCAATTTTGATGATAGAGTTTGCCCGCGACATCCGTGAAGAAGTAGACGCTGCCATACTGGCGATGTATAAAGAGATGCAGGAAAATGGTTTGGGATATCATTTTCCAGTGCTTTATAATCAGGATAGCCGGGATGCCTGGAATGTACGCAAAGCAGGTTTGGGTTTACTGGGCAATGTACCTGGTGATGACAAAGCCCAGCCAGTGATAGAAGACACCGCAGTAGCAGTCAATGACTTGCCCGAATATATCGCTGAGTTTAATTTGACTCTACAAAAGTATGGCATCTCCTGCGTACACTACGCTCATGCCGGGGACGGTGAATTGCACCTGCGCCCTATTATCAATCTAAAGACCAGTGAGGGTAATGAAATGTTTCGTACGGTGGCCTGGGAAATCGCCCAATTGGTGAAGAAGTACCGGGGTTCTTTGAGTGGGGAGCATGGCGATGGCCGTCTGCGTGCTGAGTTTATCCGCTTCATGATCGGTGATAAAAATTATGAACTCATCAAAGAGGTGAAAGCTACCTGGGACCCTCAACATATTTTTAATCCCGGAAAGATAGTGGATGCCCCGCCTATGAATGAGCACCTGCGCTATATGCCGGGCCATCCTACGCCGGAGATAGAGACCGTTTTTGATTTTAGCCAGAACCTGGGCGTGCTGCGGGCTGCTGAGCAGTGTAATGGTTCCGGCGACTGCCGCAAAACCCATGTATCGGGAGGAACGATGTGCCCCAGCTATATGGCGACACGCAACGAAAAAGATACCACCCGTGCCCGAGCCAATATGCTGCGCCACTTCCTGACTAATTCAGAGAAACCCAACCGCTTTGACCATGAGGAGATCAAGGAGGTGATGGACTTGTGCCTGTCCTGTAAAGGCTGCAAGGCGGAGTGTCCTTCTAATGTAGATGTTGGTAAGCTGAAAGCAGAGTTTTTGCAACATTATTATGATGCCAATGGCGTGCCCTTGCGTACCCGGCTCATCGGTAACTTTACCCGGCTTACTTCGCTGGCCGCGCTCACGCCCGGGTTGTACAATTGGGCGGTGAAAAATGCTTTTACCTCCGGTATTATCAAAAAAATAACTGGTTTTGCGCCTGGCCGCTCTATGCCGCTGTTGTACAAAACCACCCTTCGCAAATGGTACCAAAAGCATAAGCAAGGTGCAGTGGCGATGCGTGGGTTTTCTACCGCTACGACTTCCTTAGGTGAAAAACATGCTCAACTGCCAGACAAGCAGACGAAAGGTAAAGGAAAAGTGTACTTCTTCTGCGATGAGTTCACTAATTACAACGATACGGAGATCGGCATCAAAGCGATTTTGCTGCTGGAAAGATTGGGCTACGAAGTAGAGATTCCAAAGCATACTGAAAGCGGTCGGACCTATCTTTCTAAGGGAATGTTGCGTCAGGCGAAAAAGATTGCCAGCAAGAACATCGGATTGCTTAAAAATTTGGTAAGCGAACAGACGCCCATCATCGGTATTGAGCCTTCGGCCATCCTCACCCTTCGCGATGAGTATACAGAATTGACCAGGGGCGAAGAGCAGCGGGCATCCAAAGCTATCGCTGAGCATACTTTCTTATTTGATGAATTTATCGGGATGGAAATAGACAAAGGCAACATTACCAAAGACTCCTTTACCCAAGAAAAGCGCATCATCAAACTGCACGGCCACTGCCATCAAAAAGCACTGTCTTCGTTGGTTCCTACCAAGAAGATGCTGAGCCTGCCGGAAAACTATGAGATGCACCTCATTCCTTCAGGTTGCTGCGGTATGGCAGGCTCTTTCGGTTATGAAAAAGAGCATTTTGAAGTCTCCATGCAGATAGGTGAATTAGTGCTTCTTCCCACGGTGCGCAAGCAACCTGAAGAAGTGATTATCGCAGCCCCCGGCACCAGTTGCCGCCACCAGATCAAAGATGGTACCGGGCGTATTGCCAAGCATACCGCAGAAATTTTGTATGAGGCATTGCTATAGCTAAGCGAAAATGACGTAGGATTTTCTATCAGAATTTTAGAATAAAAATCACAGGGGCAACTAGAAATCATCACTTACCCCGAAACTATAGGTTGTCCAGAAGCTTTCCCAATCCGTATCTTTTTTGTCTGGTGAAGGTATCAGGTGGGTGGAGTGCAGAAACCAGTCGCCACTTCGTTCCAGTTTGAATGAGCAAATTCCATGACTATCCGTTCTTGAATATTGAGAGATAGAGGGCTCATTACCCTTTCTGTTCCGTGCCGTAATCACTTTATTGGTCAGGGGCTTACCCATAAATAATACTTTGGCATGAAGCCAGTCGCCTTCGCTCAGTTCATAAGGATTTTGCAAAAAGATGATCTCAAAATGATGGCCCACCACTGTTTTGTACAGGGTGTCATTGGGTTTGATGTCACTTTGAATTAAGGTTTTGATATAGCGGGTATATCTTTCTGACTGCTCCTTCCTGGTAGAATCATCAATGCTTATGTTCTCAATATTATCTACCAGCAGATAGCTTTTAAATTCGTCATTCGGCAAAGATATCCGGGCATAATCCCTTTCCATGTGTATCAGGCCCAAACCTTTGAAATCAACATCCATTTCCAGAATCGGTAGCGCACCCTCTTTGGATTTGGCTAATAAGTCAGTTTTTCCATTTTCGCTGATGAGTTCAAATTTCTTAGTAATGGATTTTTGGACAGGTCTTTCAAGCTCCACATTAAACCCATCCGCAACAAAAAGATGTAGTTCTAACGCTTCTCCCTCTTTTACCATAAAATGATAGGCGATGAATACATATTCATGCGCCAATACTGAAGCGGCAATAAAAGTAGCCAGCAGTAAAGTCATTGTTTTTTTCATAGTTCACTTTTCAGCCTGTTGTCAACATAGCGGCAGACAAACTTAGCTGAATTGGTTTAGGTTTACAATTGGTTTTTTGCCGTTCATAACTCTTTCAGGCTGATGGATATCACTGAAAATGTCTTGTTTATGTATAATGTTGGGACTTAATGTTTGTATGAAATCCAAAATAAACTGCCCGGATTGAGTTTGCTCGTCGGAATTGCGTATTTTTAGTT
>JBBSOG010000162.1:0-11483 GCA_038259985.1 Cytophagales bacterium | reverse complement strand
TAGAGTTGATGCTGGGTGCTACTATCTACGACAGCCAGGACAATGGGTTCCGTTGGAGCGCCGATCTCAATTTGACCCGCTATAACGAAGCTATCACAGAACTTGCTCTGCTAGATGAAAATGGTAATCCTGCTGACGATGTGGGAAATGCATGGTTTATAGGAGAACCTATACGAGTATTTTTTGATTATGAGAAGATAGGTATCTGGCAGGCAGACGAAGAAGAACTTGCCGAACAAATGGATGGGGCTTTTCCTGGAGAGATTAAAGTAAAAGATGTTGATGGAGATGGCATCATTACACCGGATGACCGTAAAATTCTCGGTTCAGATATTCCTGATGTTCTGGGAGGAATTACAAACAGATTTGGGTACAAAGGGTTTGATTTATCAGTTTTCTTGTATGCCCGATTAGGCCATATGATTGATAGTAGGTTCAACTCAGATCAAGCTACTATGCAAGGACGCTACAATAATCTGGATGTAGATTACTGGACACCAAACAACCCTACTAACTCCTATCCTAGGCCGAATCTTAATCAGGAATTCCCACAAAAGAATACTACGCTAAGGTATTATGATGGTAGCTATCTAAAACTAAGAAACGTGACATTAGGGTATAATTTCCCGCAAAGTATCACAGAAAAGCTTAGATTATCTAGTCTTAGGTTATATGCTACTGCTCAAAACCCCTGGTTTGCAGCGAAGTATGATACTTTTGATCCGGAAACCACTAACGATGCTCAAGATGAAGAAGAAGGTAATGAATTCGATAATGAATTGGGTACGGGCGATGTTCCTTCATCTAAGCTGTTCTTATTTGGCATTAATATCCAGTTTTAATTTAAAAAGCATTCTATAATGAAAAATAAATCAATCATATGGATAATCACGATCATGGCCTTCGTAGGTCAGTCGTGCGAAAAGTTCCTGGAAGAGGATCTTGTTTCGGATGTTTCAGCAGCCTCTTACTATACTACCCCTGCGGGTTTCGAGGATGCTGTAGATGCTACTTATGCATGGCTGAAATATAGCTATGGCCCTCCCGAAAGAGGTTTTACTTCCACTGTTTTTGGTACAGATATCTTTACCAATGGAGCAGATGGAAGTCATAAAGTTTGGAACTGGTACGACAATAATTTTAATTCCGGCCAGCCTTTACTTAGAGAACTTTGGAGAGACTGGTACAAAGGAATCAACCAAGCCAATGCTGTGATTAACCGCTCTGCTCAGATTGAAGAGCTTGATCCGGCCTTAATTGAGCAAAGATTGGCAGAGGTTAGGTTTTTACGCGCTTTTTACTATTTCAACCTGGTACAGCATTGGGGAGATGTACACTTAACACTAGAAGAGACAGAAGGAATTGAAATAGAAGCCAATAGAACTCCTGCATCAGAGATTTATTCAAGTGCGATCATTCCTGATCTGGAAAACGCAATTTCATTATTGCCAGCTGAGCAAAATGATTTCGGAAGAGTTACTAAACCTGCCGCAGAGTTTATGTTGGCTAAGGTGTTGTTGACCCGTTCTTATAAGCCTTATGCAGAGTCTGATGATGCTGCCCGGGCTGAGGCATTGATGACCAGCGTTATTGACAACTATGGCTTCGAATTACTGGAAGTATACGGTGATCTTTGGGATCAAGACAATCAACTAAACACTGAGGTTATCTGGTCAGTACAAAATACTCAAGACTTGATCTTGAATGGAGGGGAAGGTAATAGAGGGCATTTGTATTTTCTGTTTGAGTATGATATCCGTCCAGGCATGCAAAGAGATACCGAAAATGGACGTCCCTGGAAGCGCTTTCGTCCAACACCTTATTTGTTAAGTTTATGGGATAGAGATATTGACAGCAGATACGATCAGAGCTTTAAGCATGTATGGTATTCTAATAATGCAGCTAGTATTCCAATGTGGACACAAGAAGATGTGAACAACGGATATACTACTGCTGCCAATTTAGGACAACCTAAGTTTGAAGTTGGAGATACAGCTTTGTACATTCCTGGTCCCGGTATGGATGAGCTTTGGGATGCAGAAAGAGAGGGTAAAGCTGGATATAATGTATATACGGTAGATGAATACTCAGAGCGTGTATTTCCTTCTTTGAGTAAATTTATTGATCCTCTACGGCCTGATAGGCAATGGGAGCCGGGTTCTCGTGATTTTGTAGTTGCTCGCTTAGCGGATGCATATCTAATCCGTGCTGAAGCACGCCTGATGCAGAATAATGCATCTGGAGCAGCGCTGGATATCAATGTAGTTAGGCGCAGAGCAGCATGGCCTGGTGAGGAAGATGACATGGAAATAAGTGCAGCGGTTGTAGATATTGATTTTATTTTGGACGAAAGAGCCAGGGAATTAGCGGGTGAAATGCAAAGATGGTTTGACCTGGTGAGAACCGGAAAATTGGTAGAGAGAGTCCGTTTGTATAATGCTGAAGCTCGAGATAACATACAAGAATATCATGTTCTACGTCCTATCCCGCTGGATCAGATAGACCGAACACAAGGAGGGTATGAGCAAAATCCGGGTTATCCCGGAGCGAGTACCGGAGGATGATATTTCTTTGAAGTAAAGTATCTATTAAAGGGTGGCTTGGTACAAGTCACCTTTTTTATTTGCAAATTTGAAAAATATTACGCTGATGGAGATTACTATTTGGTGTTTGCTTTGACTTAATTATGGCTTTGTAAGGCTAAATGAACCAGGAATATGGAGTGCTTTAT
Organism: Cytophagales bacterium; assembly: GCA_038259985.1. Lineage (GTDB taxonomy): Bacteria > Bacteroidota > Bacteroidia > Cytophagales > Cyclobacteriaceae > Catalinimonas. The sequence goes on along the minus strand of JBBSOG010000162.1, from coordinate 8,752 downwards.
AAGATAACTAAAAAAATAAAGTGATATAGTGCTATAAAGATTTGCAAAGGATTCTAATATATCTTACATTGTGGTGATATTGTAATAATACAAAAAAATAATCTTTACATACTATGATAATTTTAGATAAGGCACTTCAATTCAGAGAGGACATCGGAAACCCTATCAGAGTGGCGATTATGGGAGCGGGTTATATGTCCTTGGGCATCATAAACCAGATTATCAGGTACACGCCAGGAATGGAAGTGGCAGTCATTTGTAATAGAAATCAGGAAAAGGCAGTCCAATGCTATCAGCAAGCGGGTATTAGCCAGGTAATGCGATGTGAGAGTGAAAAAGAACTGGATACCTATATCCTTAAAAAACAAGCAGTAGTAACCAGTGACCCTGAAATAGTCTGTAAAGCTAATGAAGTAGATATCATCGTAGAGGCCACTGGTACCATAGCCTATGCTGCCCGGGTAGTAATGAGTGCCATCAAATACGGAAAGCCAACGATATTGATGAACGCTGAACTAGATTCAACCATAGGGCCAATTCTAAAACACTACGCAGATCGTGCCAATGTGATGCTCACTGGTAGTGATGGAGACCAGCCAGGTGTCATTATGAACCTTTATCGTTTTGTGAAGAATTTAGGTTTAACTCCATTAGTCTGTGGTAATATCAAAGGATTTTTAGACATCCATAAAACCCCGACGGATATGCTACCTTTTGCTCAAAATATGGGGCAAAACGTAAATATGATCACTAATTTTACCGATGGTACTAAGATCGCTTTTGAGCAGGCTATTGTAGCTAATGCTACCGGTATGGTGGTTTCACAAAGAGGCATGAACGGTTTTCGTTCCAATGACCATATAGATAATCTAACTGGGTTGTATGATGTAGACCAGTTGAAATCCCTGGGAGGGGTCGTAGATTACGTGGTAGGACCTAAGCCCGGTCCGGGAGTTTATGTATACGCGACCACAGATGATGACCTATCTAAAAACTATCTTAATTACCTTAAATTAGGCAGGGGGCCGATTTATAGCTTCTACACCCCTTACCATTTATGTTGTCTTGAAATCCCTAACTCTATTGCCCGCGTAGCCCTTTATAATGACTCTATCATTCACCCTATCGCTGGTCCGGTGGTAGAAGTAGTGACCACTGCCAAAACTGACCTGAAAGCAGGGGATACCCTGGATGGGTATGGTGGATTCACTTCGTATGGACAATGTGAGAATGCAGACATTTGCCAGCGTGAAAACCTTTTGCCGATTGGTTTATCAGAAGGTGTTGTTCTCAAAAGAGACATTGCCAAAGACCAGGTGATTAGTTTTGATGATGTGGAGTTCTCTGGTGATGACTTCGTGTTGAATTTATATAAAGAGCAGGTGGACCTTTTTTTTCCTGAAAAAAAAATGGCGAATAACGCTTTGCAAACTGTTTAATTTGTAATCCCTGAGAAAATAAAAAACCGGAATACTCCGGTTTTTTATTTTACTGATCCTACTAAAAAAATGAATAATACTTTGAAATACAGTTTAAAACCTTGCCATGATCTGTGAACAAAAAATGGAAATTGGCGATGGGAGTGAACTATAAATTTTAGTTTCTTCTTAATTAAAATATAAATTTAAATGTTATGAAGCTCAAATTTTGAGATTTGAATTTCATATCTAAATTTGCGCACTAATTAAACCCCTTTCCTTATGAGCCAGGTAGAAAAAACGAGATATTCCGAAGAAGAACTCAAGGAATTTGAAGTATTGATTGATCAAAAACTTGATAACGCGAAAGAAGAACTTGAATCAATTAAAGCGAGCCTAAGCCGCAAAAATGATAGTGGTACTGATACAACTTCCGGTAATTCCAAGTTGATGGAAGATGGCGCAGATACGCTGGAGAAAGAAAGCCTGAGCCAACTTGCGGCCAGACAACAGAAATTCATTAACCAATTGGAAGGTGCTAAGGCCCGTATCAAAAATGGTACTTATGGCATTTGTGTGGACACTGGTAAACTTATCGCCAAAGAAAGGCTAAGGGCAGTACCCCACACCAGGCATTCTATTGAAGCAAAGCTCAAAAACCAGTAGTCACTTTCCATTTTTTTATAACTCCCTATAGGTCTTGGAATTTTTAAAAAACCATATTGAAGCGCTTATTTTCTGTGCCAACAAACCACTGAAAATAGAAGATATCAAAAATTGCCTTAACGAAATGTTTGATGCTGAGATATCGGAGGAAGATATTATCGCTTCTATTGAAAAGATTACCGAGTATTATCTTGATGACCAATATTCATTTCAGGTATTCCATATTGGTGGCGGTTATCAATTCTTAACCAAACCTGCCTATCAGGCTAGCATCAGTATTTTGCTGAAGCAGCAGTCAAACAAAAGGCTGTCTACTGCTGCCATGGAAACTTTGTCAATCATAGCCTACAAACAACCGGTAACCAAATCGCATGTAGAACAAATCAGGGGAGTGGGTTGTGATTACGCGATTCAAAAGCTCTTGGAAAAGTCACTCATAGAAATTAAAGGCAAAGACGATACTATAGGAAAGCCGTTACTATACGGCACCACTGATTTTTTTATGCAGTATTTCGGTATCAACAGGATAAGTGACTTACCTACTCCTAATGATTTTGCGAAAAAAGAAAATGAGATAGGTTTTCAGGATTCTGACCGGGAAGAAACGGAGTTTGAAGATAATCATGAAAATATAGATCAGGAAGATGCTGAAAGTGATGGGAAGGTGTCAGGCACTGATGATACCGATATCTAAGGGAAATCATCAAATTTGATGTCCACTCAACTTTTAGGGAAAAATACTTCCCCTTATCGTGGATTTGCGAGTCAACTTTGAGGATGAATTAAACCCGTTCCTCTTCCAGCATTTTAATAATATCATCTATAAATTCCCGATTGTTGGATAGGCGGGGCACTTTATTTTGCCCACCTAGTTTGCCCCTTTTTTTCATCCATCTATAAAAAGTGCCGGGTGCCACGTCATGTACAATAGGCGCTACTACGGCAATATCCTTGTGTCTCTTGGCATCGTAATCAGAATTTAACTTTCTTAACGCATTATCAAGGGATTTGATGAAAGCCTCGGTAGTTTCAGGTAATTTAGAGAACTCAATAATCCATTCATGGCAGCCCTTTTGCCCTTCAGCAATGTAGCGGGGGGCAGCCGTGTAGTCATCTACCAGCGCATTAGTTTCATCACAGGCGGTTGCAATGGCCTGATCGGCATTTTCAACAATAAGCTCTTCCCCAAAAGCATTGATAAAGTGCTTAGTCCTGCCGCTAATGACAAACCTGAAAGGATCAAGAGAGGTAAACTTGATGGTGTCACCAATTTTGTAACGCCAAAGCCCTGCGTTGGTAGAAATGACTACCGCATAATTTTGATGCAATTGTACTTCGCTGAGTCCTACAGCGTGAGGGTTTTCGCTATTGAAATGTTCGCTAGGTATAAATTCATAGAAAATACCGTAATCCAACATCAGCAGCATCTCATGAGAGTCCTTTTGGTCCTGGATACCAAAAAAGCCTTCGGTGGCATTATAAGTCTCCAGATAATGCATGTGAGGGGAGGGGATAAGTTCGCGAAAAACCGAACGGTAAGGTGTAAACGATACCGCACCGTGCACAAAAAGTTCTAGATTAGGCCAAACTTCTAAAATATGTTTAGCCCCCTTCATCTCTACGATTCTCTGTAACAGAAAAATAGTCCAGGTAGGTACCCCGGCAATGGTAGTGATATTTTCATCAACGGTAGCCTGGGCAATCTTTTCAATTTTTTCTTCCCAGTTATCCATTAAGGCAATTTCCAACTTAGGTGTCCGTGTGATTTGTGCCCAAAAAGGAAGGTTTTTCATAATTACGGCAGAAACATCGCCACTAAATGACTCCTCGTTTTTATCCAAAGGATTGATTTGCTGGCTGCCCCCGATTGCTAGGTATTTTCCTGAAAACATCTTGGTGTCAGGATAATTGTTGATGTATATGGAAAGCAGGTCTTTTCCCCCCTTATAATGGCAGTCTTCCAGGGCTTCGGTAGATACCGGAATGAACTTACTTACAGAGTTGGTGGTGCCGGAGGACTTGGCAAACCATTTAATTTTACTGGGCCAAAGAACTTGTTGTTCGCCCCGCATCACACGCTCTATGTAAGGATAAAAATTTTCATAAGAGACTATAGGAAGTTGATTTTGAAAATCCTTGATCGTTTTGATATCTGAAAAGCCATGTTCTTTGCCGTAGACCGTATTTTTAGCGGAATCAATAAGGTTCAAAAATACTTCTTTCTGGACATCCATGGGGTATTTGATGAAAAGCTCAATTTGATGAATCCTTTTCTTCATCAACCATGTCATAACCGAATTAATAAATTCCATGCGCGTAGAATCTCATGTTTGTTGTTGAAAAAGAATACGAACTAGCCATCTTCTAAAATTTTCTGCGTAGTTCAAAATTTTGACCAAGATATACCCTTCTTACTTGTTCATCATTGGCCAAATCCTCAGCGCTTCCTGCCTTAAGCAATTTGCCTTCAAACATCAGGTAGGCCCTGTCGGTAATAGAAAGTGTCTCGTTCACATTGTGGTCGGTGATTAAGATACCAATATTTTTGTTTTTTAGCTGGGCTACAATGGTTTGAATTTCTTCTACGGCGATGGGGTCAACCCCCGCGAATGGTTCATCTAATAAAACGAAATCAGGATCTACTGCCAGTGCGCGGGCGATTTCTGTACGCCGTCTTTCCCCACCGGATAATACGCCGCCTAAGTTTTTTCTGACATGGGTCAGACTGAATTCTTCCAGCAGCCCTTCTGCTTTTTCATGCCTTTCTTTTTTGGACATTTTCTTCATCTCCAACACCGCCAAAATATTATCTTCTACACTGAGTTTGCGAAATACGGAAGCTTCCTGGGCGAGGTAGCCAATGCCCTTCTTGGCCCTTTTGTACATCGGTAAGCTAGTAATCTCATCACCTTCCAAAAATATTTTTCCTTCATTGGGTTTAATCAGGCCCACAATCATATAAAAAGTAGTGGTCTTTCCGGCACCATTAGGGCCTAATAAACCGACAATTTCACCCTGGGAAACCTCCACGCTGATGTGGTCCACCACTGTTCTCTTTTTGTATTTTTTGACCAGGTTCTCAGCTCTAAGTTTCTTCATTTTTTTTATTGTAGTGTTAAGTGCCGGGCAATAATGGCATGATAAACTATAATTAGCAAAAAACCTGCAAAATACAGTGTTCCCCAAAGTTACTAACGCTAGTAAGCACGGAAAATTAAAGCTTCTTTTACGGTTCGGAAAAATAATTTGCCAATTTACATGTAGTTTTGCGGAAAAATTTTTTTCAAATGAATTATCAGCAATCGCTCCGTTACCTCTATGATTCCCTACCGATGTTTCAGCGCATTGGTAAAGCCGCCTTCAAAAAAGATTTGACCAACACCCTGGCGCTTTGTGATTATTTGGGAAACCCCCAGGAAAATTTTACTTCGGTACATATTGCCGGAACCAATGGGAAGGGAAGTAGTGCCCATAGTATGGCTGCCATCCTGCAAACAGCTGGCTATAAAACGGGTTTATACACTTCTCCTCATTTAAAGGATTTTACCGAAAGGATTAGAATTAATGGCAAAACGATAGATGAAGATAGCGTTATTCGTTTTGTTGAGGAATACCGTGCCTTTATTGACGATCTAAAACCCTCTTTTTTTGAAACCACCGTCGCAATGGCTTTTGATTTTTTTAGCCGTGAGCGGGTAGATATCGCCATTATTGAAGTAGGCATGGGCGGACGTTTAGATTCTACCAATGTAATCCAGCCTTTGCTAAGCCTAATTACTCATATAGGGATGGATCATACTGATTTTTTAGGCAATACATTGGAGGAAATCGCTGGTGAAAAAGCGGGAATCATAAAACAGGATACCCCGATAGTGATTGGCGAAAAACAAACTGAAACTACGCCGGTGTTTACCAAAATAGCAAATGACCGGCATGCGCCACTATTTTTTGCCCAGGAAACTTATCAGGCTAACATTGCTGAAGTCCGGGAGGGAAATTATACAGTAAATGTAATAAAAGATGGAAAGTTAATATATGAGCGTTTGCCTCTTTCTTTAGGAGCGCATTATCAGTTGAAGAATTTGCCAGGCATCCTCAAATCTATGGACTTACTCATTGAAAAAGGCTTTAAAATTTCCCGGGATAACATCATACAGGCGCTGGGAAATGTAAGCCAACTCACTGGGTTAATGGGCCGATGGCAGATTTTGAACCAGCGACCACTGATTATTTGTGATACCGGGCATAATGTGGGGGCTTTTGAAGAAATCCGGCTACAGCTTAGTCATCTTAAATATAAACAACTCTACGTGGTCTTAGGGTTAAATGAAGAGAAAGACCCCAGGAAAATCTTGCCTTTACTACCGCCCGACGCCCATTACTTATTTTGTCAGGCAAATATTCCCCGGGCTATGCCGGTAGATCAACTCGCTGAGATGGGCAAAGGCTTAGGTTTGAAAGGTGAAGCATATCAAAGTGTAAGTGAGGCTTATCGTAGAGCGAAAACAATGGCACAGAAAGATGACTGTATCTTTGTAGGGGGAAGTACTTTTGTGGTAGCAGAAATAGAAGATTTGTCATGAGACGAAAACTGTTAAAATTTAAGGAGATCGCTGATAATCCCCTGGTTATTGAGCCTGAAAAAGAAATTGCCAAAAGCATTAAAAGTAACTGGCATACATTTTTTGGCAATGAAAATCCCTTGGTCGTAGAGTTAGGTTGCGGGAAGGGGGATTATACCATTGGGCTGGCCCGTAGGTTTCCTGAAACAAATTTTGTGGGCATTGATATCAAGGGGGACCGGATATGGACAGGCAGCACCATCGCCCGGGAAGAGAATTTGACCAATGTGGCTTTTCTCAGAATCCATATCCTGGAGATGGATAAATATATTGATGCAAGTGAACTGAGTGAAATCTGGATTACTTTTCCTGATCCCCGCCCCAAAATCCGCGATGCTAAACGCCGACTCACCAGTGAAAGGTTTATGCGTATCTACCAAAAATTGCTTAAGCCGGGAGGAATTATTCATTTTAAAACAGATGATGAACCGCTTTTTGATTACACACTGGATTTTTTAAGTAAGCTACCCGATGTGGGGCAAATGGAGTTTACCAGGGATTATCATGTTTCACACTTTAGTGAAGCTTTGCCTAATATTGTCACAACTTATGAAAAGAAGTTTATCCGGGAAGGACTTAAAATCAAGTACCTGAGATTCTCCTTCCTTAACAAAAGTGAAGATGGATCAAAATTATAAGCATTGATATTTTATAGATTATAAAACCCAAATCGTGTATTTATAAATTATTTTAATTATTTTCCTATTTTTTAGCGTTGTTTTTAATAACTTAATAAATATGGGAAAGCCAGTGGAGAGCGTGGCAGTGGCAGATTTGCTGCATTTGCTCACTACCCAACACCAGCAAATTGCCTGGAGAAAATGCTGCTTATACGCGAATGGACTGGATAAAAATGTCCTGGAAATCAAATTTTATCAGCGCCCGGAAAATCAGCAGATTGGCAGGATTACTTATAACACCTTCAATGGCAACGTACTCCAAATGAAATATCGGGGAAAATCTAGTGTGGTCCCCACCCATATTGTAGATAGCTTACTGGATGTGATCAATTTTGAAAATAGATTTCATTCCTAAAACCAGTGCTTTTTGTAAAGCGCTTATTGCTTCGCATTTTCACCCGTCTTATTATCTTTGCGGCTTATGTACAAAGCAGTTATGGATAATCCTTCTTTTGCCCTTCTCAAAAATGATATTCCGGCAGTACTTGCCATCAGCCTGACCATTGTGTGCTTCATCACTTATTGGTTCATTGCCGAATCCCCTACATTGAAACGCCGCTTTGAAACCCAATATTCGGCTGAAAAAGCGACAGTCCTTTGGGTGCAGTTTCAAAAGTACACCGGTGTCTTTTTTTTAGGGCTTATTCCCCTCATCATCATGCTGATTTTCTTGCCTTACTCATTAAAAGATTTAGGGCTTGGCTTTCAAAATACGCTGGCCTCTATGGCTTGGATTGTAGGTTTAGCCTGCATCATTTTTCCGTTGAATATCAATGCTGCTAAGCGGCCACAAAACCTAGCGATGTACCCGATGATCAGGGCCAAAACCTGGGATTCCAGACTGGTGATGCTCAATGCGCTGGCGACAGTTTCTTATCTTTTTGCTTATGAATTATTATTCCGGGGAATTCTGCTAACCGCTTGTGTGGAAAGTTTGGGTGTTTGGCCAGCTATTGTCATTAATGTTGCTTTGTACTCCGCTGTTCATTTGCCCAAGGGACCAGCAGAAACAATAGGCGCGATACCTTTTGGTTTACTAATTTGCTATATCACTTTAAGCACCGGCACCATCTGGGTGGCGGTAATCATTCACGTCATTCTTTCGCTGAGCAATGACTATCTGGCTTTGTACTATAATCCTGAAATGAAGGTAAAATTCCGTCCATGAAAAATCTGAGATTTAAAGATAAAGTAGCGATCATCACCGGTTCCAGTATGGGCATCGGTAAGGCCACCGCCATTTTGTTAGCTACCCAGGGGGCTAAAATAGTATTGAACGGCAGAACCTTGGAACGGCTCAACTATACCGCACAGGAGATGAGAGCAAGCGGGTTTGATGTTTTGCCGGTTCAGGCGGATGTAAGCC
>JBBSOG010000161.1:0-11515 GCA_038259985.1 Cytophagales bacterium | reverse complement strand
GGGAACTACTTTTGAACAAGCCCTAGCAGAGGTGCCAGAGCTACAGGAAATTAAGCGGGGAAGGGACAAGCAATCGGAAGTGGTGAATTTAGCGCAAACGCTGGTTGGCTCAGTAAGGGGAACTGGAATTCACGCTGCCGGAGTAATTATCGCTCCCGATGATTTGCTGGAATATATTCCTGTCAAAACGGATAAAGATTCTGACCTTTTCATTACCCAGTTTGATGGATCGGTGGTAGAGTCTGCCGGTATGCTGAAAATGGACTTTTTGGGCCTGAAGACGCTGACCATCATCAAGACTGCCCTGGAAAATATCAAGCAAAATCATGGTATTGAGATAGACATTGACACCATTCCCCTGGATGATGAGGTGACTTACCAACTTTATCAGCGAGGTGATACGGTGGGTACCTTTCAGTTTGAGTCAGAAGGCATGCGGCAGTGGCTGCAAAAGCTGAAGCCGAACAACATAGAGGATTTGATTGCGATGAACGCCCTCTACCGGCCGGGACCCATGCAGTTCATCCCTAACTTTATTGACCGTAAGCATGGACGTGAAGAGGTAGAATTTCCACATCCGTTGCTGGAAGACATTCTCAAAAATACCTACGGCATCATGGTCTACCAGGAGCAGATCATGCAGACTGCCCAGATTCTGGGAGGTTACTCCCTCGGGGGTGCGGACTTGCTACGCCGGGCGATGGGAAAGAAGAAGATAGAGGAGATGAACAGGCAGAGGGAGATATTTGTCAAAGGGGCTAAAGAAAAACATGGTATTGAAAAAGCTAAAGCGGAAGAGGTATTCTCCATCATGGAGAAATTTGCCCAGTACGGCTTTAACCGTTCGCACTCCGCTGCATATTCGGTAGTCGCCTATCAGACCGGATATCTGAAAGCCAATTATCCGGCAGAATATATGGCGGCGGTCTTGACCCACAACATGAACAATTCTGATAAGGTGACTGCCTTTCTGGATGAATGTAAACGTCAGGAAATCAATGTTTTGGGACCAGATGTAAATGAAAGTAGATATTTCTTTGGGGTAAACAAAGAGGGGCAGATACGCTTTGGCTTAGGTGCGGTAAAGGGCGCTGGGGAAAATGCAGTCGGTGCTATCATTGAAGAAAGGGATGAGCAAGGGTTGTACAAAGATATTTTTGAGTTCACCAAGCGCATCAACATGCGGCAGGTGAACAAAAAAACCCTGGAGGTACTGGCAATGGCTGGTGCTTTTGACTGTTTTGAAGGTGTACACCGAAGACAGTATCTTTATTCGGAAGAGGGAGATAGTACACTGATTGAAAAAGCCTCCAAATATGCCGTAACCTTGCAGCAGGAAGAGCAGGCTGCCCAGCAATCCTTATTTGGGGGAAGCAGCGGATTAGAAATTCCTGTGCCCAGAGTGCCGGATTGCGCGCCTTATAGCGAAATAGAAAAGCTAAAGATTGAAAAGGAAGTGATTGGGTTTTATATCTCCGGGCATCCGCTGGATCAGTTTAAACTGGAAATTGAAAACTTCTGTACCTGCACCGTTGACCGGGTTGGACATTACAAAAACCAGGACATCGCCGTTGCCGGAATAGTGACCAGCTATCAGGAACGGCAGACGCGTACTGGTAAACCCTTCGGTCTGGTGACGATTGAAGACTACCAGACTTCGCTTAATCTGGCTTTCTTTGGAGAAGACTTTTTGAGCAACCGCCACCGACTGTCCATCGGTGAATTTGTATACGTGCGGGGCAAGGTAGAGGAGCGCTACAACCAGCCCGATGTCTGGGAATTACGCCCTCAAACCGTACAATTGCTGAGTGAAATCCGGGAGAAGATGACCAAAAAAGTGCAGCTTAACATTCCGGTAGAGGTTCTGGATGAAAATATGGTCATCAATCTGGAAAAACTACTACAGGATTATCAAGGTTCATGTGCCCTGAAGGTGTACCTGCAAGATGGATTAGAAAACATCACCGTGGATACCATGTCCCGGAAGTTTAAGATCAATCCCGTCAATGGCTTTTTTGAAAAGATTGAGAAACTCAAAAAAATTACCTACAAGCTAGAGAGTGCATAGTTTTAGGTAGAAGTTGTGCAGTTTTCTACAGAAAACAATAATTTGTTACCTACATAAGTTCTCCCTGACCTTTTCATAATGTCCGTCAATTGTTTCATGTCAAAGAGCCTTCGCATGAGGGAGTTATCACTATTCATATAATCTAGCTTTGAAGGTTTAACTTTTTTAAGATAAGCTTCAATTAAGCTTAGTGTATTACTTAACCTAAGCCAAGGACGATCTGTATGTTTGTGTTAGCCTTCTCACTATGTAAATCATATACTTACAAGCCGTTTTGTTTGCATTTTACCAGGCTGTATTTTCTCTGTGTATTATTGTATCTGGATAAGATATCATTAAGCATCATCAGATATGAATACAACTATACACAGCATCCAAAGACTTGTTGGTAAAGCGGCACTAGCCATCGTCATCAGTTTTCTCTCCCTTCATATACTCCACGCCCAAACCGGCCCCGGTGGGGTGGGTAATGCAGGAGGTACTTCTGGACAGCCTGAGAACCTAATGTGGTTGGATGCTTCTAATCTTATCCAGGCTAATGGAAGTCTAGTTACTAATTGGAGCGATCGTTCACAAAATTTAAGACATGCTACAATTTCTGAAGCAGATAGGGAGCCTATCTTTACAACAGGTATTATTAATGGAAGGCCAGTTATTCGTTTTAGTCAGGCGGGAACCGGAGATAGACTTGATATTCAAAGTGCCGGGGATGCAATTGTGAGTAATGATTACAGCGTAATTGTTGTTGCAGCTCGCCGATCGCTGGGTAGCAGACGTTGGATTGGTGGAACAATAAATAGCGGTAGCAACATAAATTTAACAGTTGGCTGGTCTAATGATACACAGTATATATTTGAACACCGAAGTAATGGCTTCACTGTAACACCAGCAGCAGGTGATGCAATTAACACTTTCGGCATTTTTACGCATAGCCTGGAATCTGGAGCTCCTTCAGCACAGCGTAAATTATTTCAAAATGGAAGTTTACTAAGAACGGGCAATAACAATGCGAAACTTGTTTCCTATACAGGAGCTGCAATTGGCCGTTATACCAACCAATACTATGATATAGATGTAGCTGAAGTCATCTTCTACAAAAATGCTTTGAATGCCGTTCAGCGCACTGTAGTAGAAAACTACCTCAGCCAGAAATATAACATTACCATTTCCAATGATTATTTCGGAAATGGTGTAAATTACATAACAGCCTATACCAATGACATCCGGGGCATAGGTTCAGATGGAACCAATAAACGCACAAATTCCGAGTCTAGTGGGGCTTTGACCATTCGCGAAAACGCTGCTACGCTGGACGCCAATGAATACGTCATGCTGGCGCATAATGGGATTTCTCATGCTATTACTACTAACAATTTAGTAGGGGCTACTGCTGTTTCCGACCGTTGGGCAAGGGATTGGTACGTAGAAAAAAACCTGAACGGTGGGGTTTCTGGGATAGACGGTGGAGATATAAGGTCACAAATGGTTTTTGACTTTGCCGAGGCCGGACTTACTTACTCAGGAGTACTTTCCAATTATGTGTTGTTATACCGTTCTTCCTCCACCGGGGATTTTGACAGGGTATACGCGGATAGTTATGTAATGGAAGGAGGAAATAAATTAGTAGTATCCATACCAAACTCGCGCTTGAATACCGGTTATTATACATTAGGCACCGGTACGCCCTTACTGTCTAAAACCTGGTATGTATTCCAGGATGGAAACTGGAGTGATCCCAATATCTGGACAACCGATGCATCTACGGCACCTTTATTCAAAAACCCAGGAAGTGAAATACCCAAAGAGACAGATGATGTCATCATCCGCTCCGGCCGTACTGTGACTATACAATCAACTACGATTAATCAGAAAGTCAATTCCATCAAAGTAGACGGTAACCTGTATCTTACCACTTCTACCGGACATGATTTCAAGACCATCAATGGCAGCGGGATTATCCGTATGGCAGGCTACGATGCGGGAAGCGGACTGGCCGATAACTTTCCTGTAGGAATCACCAACGGTAACATAGGTTTTGCTGATGCCAACAACGGTGGAACTTTGGTCGTCAGGGCTGCTGCTGATATCAGCTTGAATACTCCCCGCACCCTCAAAAATATGCGGATTGAGCAGATCAGCAATACTTCTAAAGCACTGCTAGGTGCGAACATCACGCTCAACGGTAGCCTGGAAGTTAGAAATGGCGACCTACAATTTGGGGATGGTACCACAACTGCCCGAATGCTTGCTGTTCAGGGAGATGTGCTGGTAACCAATAATGGCGGAACACAAATAGGCAGTATCTCCACCGCTACCGCCAATGCCCGGCATAAATTTGATATCAAAGGTAACTTTACCAATAATGGAACCAGCAAATTTACTAACCGTGCTAACTTTGCCTCTGATACAGACCGGCTTAATCCTAATTACACATACTATCAAAATGAGGCAAACAATGGTATTGTAGATGTCTTGTTCACCAATGCCAATGCCAACCAAACGTTGAACTGTAATAACAGCACGTTTTTCTATCGTATAGTCATTGACAAAGGGACAGATGATACCTATGAACTAGCCATTAAATCTACCAGCGAAAGTAACTTTCGTTTGCTAGGTTTTGCTAATAATGATGTAAACGCTGATCAACGGACGGAAGCACAAAACAGAAACGCTTTTGCGTTGATCAATGGTACTGCCAAAATAGGTAGCAACGTGGAAATTCCCGTACTTAACAACACTGTGAATTATGCAATCTCCTCTACTGCCCGCCTTTGGGTCAACGGGGGGGATGTGCGTAAAACTGCCGGGACAGCGATTGTACCTTACGGTAAGGTACAAGTATCTGCGGGCTATTTGGAAGCCAATGTAAATAGCGGTCTTACGATTAGAAATAATGGCTTAATTATCGTAGACGGTGGTTCAGTCTTTACTAGGCAAATCAGGACTTCTGTTGAGGGGGCAGGCAGTTTGGGAGGGTATAGGCAGTCTGGTGGTACTGTAGTAGTGGATGGCAGTGCTGGTACAAGTACTGATTACTATGTATTGAGCCTTACCTATACAGGGAATGTATGTCGTCTGTCGGGGGGGGCGCTGACTGTCAGAGGCATTAACAGCAGAGGTGCTATATTTATCAATAGCGATCCGGGCAATATTAATGTGAGCGGTGGCACAGTTATCGTAGAATCCAGTAATGCCAATCTAGCAAAAATAACTTCAAGGGCACCTTTTTATAATGTGCGAATGAGGGCCAGTACAAATCCAGTGGGAGACATTGTGCTGAATGGTGGAACTTCCGGCGCAGGAATTGATGGACGTACACTGACTGCTCAGCCATTGGTAGTCCTCAATGACCTTATTGTACATGGGCATAATGATACTTATTATAACAATCCACTGGGAAATTTTCCAGTTATTTTCTCTGCCGTTACTTCTGCTGCTAATGTAAACGATGTTTATGTTGGCGGAAGCCTTTATATAGGTAGAAACTCCACTTATCAGGCAGTTTTTGGGGGTAACGCACCTTATGATGGTTTAGGCGATCTTCCTACACATTATAATACTACATACTTTAACCAGACTTCAGCTACTTCTGCCATTGATACAATATATTGGGGAGTGACAAGTGGGCAGTTAGAAGTGGGTAGTTTCGTTCTAAACAGAACTTCCGGAAACGAATTGCGAACAATTGCAAGAAGTGGTAATAACGGAACCATTCGCTTTGATGTAAACGGAAATGCGTCCGTATTGTCAGGTACCCTAGATCAGAACGCCTACACCTTTAGAATTTGGGGAAGCATTACCAATAATGATAGATTAGGGACATATTACAGCTCAGGTACTTATCCCGAAGTAGGAGGTACGCCTTCACTCGCCCAGATTCGCTTCAGAGAAGATGCGGCCGTTACAATCAATACAAATGATAATGCTGTGTTTGGAAACTTGCGCTTTAATGTGGGTGCGGGAACTACTATTGAGTTTAATAGTGATGTATATATTGAGCGAATGGAGTACTTAAATGGGCGCATTTATTTAAAAAACCATACGCTGACAGTTGATGAAATGTGGAATATTAATAATGGAGGAGGGTCCTACTTTAACGGTGATGTGGCTAATAGCAGCCTTATTCGTGTAAACAATGAAGGTATAACTGCTAATATTCTGGTCTTTACTGACGGTAAGGCAAGTGATGGAGGTTTGCAGTTAAAAGTTGTGGGAAATACAGTAGATGAGACAGAGACTTCAAGAGTCAATAATAATGGCCCGATCACTTTCCCGGTAGGTTTTACCACGGATGGAGGTACTACTTTCATTTCAAGGCCAGCCCAAATGAAAGTGAAAGCTTTTGCAGACAGTGGCTATGTAAAAATCAACGCAGTAAGCGGAGAACTACAAACAACCGATCTTGCGGGGGGAGAGGTATTGCAGCATTATTGGAAAGTGAAACATTCGGATTTCTCTACCTTACCTACCGTAGCTTTCCGTTTTTATTACCGCGGATCTAACACTGTAGAGGCGGGCAGGGATAGACCGGCATTATATGCCAGTAGTAATGAAGACAACTACGTTCCTGGTTATGTGTTAGATGGGGGAACGTATACAAGACATTTTGAATCTGATCCTACACAAGATAAAACAGACATATTTACCTCCACTGCACCTACATCCAATCAGAATGCCAACGAAAATAACCGGACTAGGTTGATTACCTTTAACGGAACAAATACGGCAGGAGAATTTACCCAGGCTGGGTTTACTGGTTTTGGCTTAACCAATGCCAACTATACCGCTGGTGTGGCTGCCAGGTTTATAGGTTCACCAGAGGTATATTATTCCAGCACCTTTAATGTGGGCAATGACACTGAGACTAACAATAGTGACAAATGGACTCAGAGCAATAGATGGTCAACGGTAGGGCATTATTCAGGTACGAATAGCGGAACTTATCCCCAGGCTGGAGATATTGCCATTTTAGGTTTTGGCCTTCAAAATGCTACAGCTACCACCGATAATAACCAACGTTCACATTGGTACTTTGTAGATCAAGATATTGAGGTAGCTTCCTTGGTATTTGCAAGTAGTGTCAAAAACCAGAATGGAACAGTAGTTCCGAGAAACAACTCATTTACTCCTCAATTGGTGATAAACAATGATGCCACTTTGGATGTGATGATCGGAACGGTAGAAGGGGCAGGTACATTTAATGTAGAAGTTGGATGTGCCCCTTGTAATGCAGATCCAGCTTCTTCTGCTGCAGAGACAGCCAATATTTCAGCTGATTTTGGCCTGTTCGCGGCTGAGGAAACTTCTCGGTTTGATTACGATTTATTGTATTCCAGTAACAATGTAGCTGTTTATCTACCAACGCTCTTCCCAGAGATATATCCTAATGTCAATGTCAAAGGACAGGACAATAACCGGACATTGATTTTTCAGGAAGATATAACTATCAATAGAAATTTAGTGGTTCGTCAACAGGCAACTGTTCGACTGAGTGATTTAGCTGAAGGGGATATTACTGTTCGTGGAAACCTTACTTTTACTACTAATAATCGCAATGACCGTATTGAATTTCCTAATGCCGGACCAGGTAGAACCCTGCGGGTAGAGGGAGATATTATTATGCAGGAAGATGATCGTATTGAGGTGCTTGATAATAATAATGCAGCAGATGTGGTATTGCATAAACTGCAAGTAGGCGGCAATATCACCAAAGCCGATGGACGCATCATTCTCTATAATGGCCCGGAAGCTGACAGAGATCACGCAATACTTGAACTGATTGGAACAGCGAATGGAGTATATACTTCTACAAATAATAGCAATGACCGGATCATTCGGATGTACCGGTTACAAATGAATAAGGGCACAAATAAAGATCCCACTTTCACATTTCAGGATAATTTTAGAATAGCTGACGCAACAAGTTCGTTCCAAGCAGTTGAAATGATCAACGGTACATTAGTATTGGATGCCCCAACGATTAACCCCCAGAATGCTGTAGCAGACCGTACGTTACTTCTAGCCAATGGCTCTAATTTCTATCTACCCAACACTACTAACCCCGCAGCCTCTTCCGGCTCCGGTGGACTGGAAATCAAGCAGGGAATCGTTCGTGTGACAGGAAACAACACAGGGATTTTGTTAGATGGCTTGCTAAAAGTTAGCGGCGGCACATTGGATATGGATGATGTTGTCAATAATGGCAATAACTTCATTGAGTATAGCTCATCAGGACAGGCAAGTCTGGAAATAACCGGCGGGGCACTTACCGTAGGTTCTCAGATCAGGCGCGGCCTCAATGCCAACACTGGGGTGCTGAAATATAGCCAGAGTGGAGGAACTGTCATCGTAGGTAAAAATGCTGCCCCTGAACCTACCCGTGGCGTTTTTGAGGTGGTCAACGGAGGAAGTTCTTTTGAGCATACTACGGGTTCGCTCACATTAGTAAGGCACAATGGGTCTTCTACTGTTCCTAGTTTGTTGTTGGAGCCAGCGTCTGCCAATGTGGCAAACGGAACTATAATTACGATTGGTAACGCAAATACTCCTGCTGCGCAAAACCGTTTTGGTATACAGAGCGACATTGACCTGGCTACTTTAGCTATTGCTTCACCTAATATTACCGCTAAGCTTTATAGCTTACCTTTGCGTACCAGCATATTAGACATTAGCACGGGTGCTAATTTCAACGCCAATGGGTTTGGCCTTTCGATCTACGAAAATCTTAACAACAATGGGGTATTCGCCACAAGCGGAAATTCCACCAACGAGCAAACTACTTATTTTCCGGTTAACCTGGCTGCTACTGCTGCTATTACTGGCATCGGTACGACCAACTTCTGGAATTTTGAAAAGTCAGGTGCAGGAACCCTGGCTTTGTCCAAAAATGTGACGGTCAACAACAACACCTTCATTTACGCAGGAACGCTGAATACCCAAAACAGTGCGTTTAATGTCAAAAAAGATGTGTTGCATGATGGGATACATACCAGCGATGCTGCTGGGCCGGGGATTATCTTCAACGGTACACAAAAGCAGATCCTAGACCGCAGTGGTACGGGTATCAGTCAACTGGGTGTGATCAATTTAAATAATATCTCCGGTTTGTTGATACGCGACACGGATGAAAATTTTATCATCAATAGGAAGCTTACCCTCACCAGCGGGGTATTTGATGTAGGGGGCAATTTGATAGAGTTTCCTGTAAATGCTTTCATTGAAAACGGTAGTGGTGGTACCACAGTTAGTGACTTCAACGTTAATAACATGATCCAAACCAACAGTGCCATCCGGGATTTTGGTATACGTAAATATTTTCCTGTGGTAAATACGGGAACTACCACATTTACCTATCCGGTGGGCCTGATTGCTTATACACCGGTAGTGATCAATGTCAATAAAGTATCAGCAAGTAGCATTACCGTTCGTCCGGTAAGGGACGTACCCCCTATCGCTGAAGATACTGAATATACTTTTGACGGTACATCTGGTTGCGAAGACCCCAATATTACCGACGCAGACAATGTACTACAGTATTATTGGATTGTAAAGACCAATGGTGTTATGGGTTTTGAAGGGGAATTGCAAATGCATTATGATCCGAATGATATCAAGGTAACTTCGCCTTACAATATCTCGAACTATGGTCCGGCAAGACTTTTCAACAATAGTACGAGTTGGGATAAAACATTTACCACTGCTGAATTTGATGAACTTAATCAAGTCGTTAAGTTTCCGCTGAGTGATGTAAATACTACGCTGGCAGGTATTTTTACCGCAGGGGTGACGTTGGACGATGATGGAACCGCCTTGCTCTGTGGTGGGGCAATTCCGGATCAGGTGCCCCAGTTTGTTACCAATACTTCTGGGGGCGGGCTCTTTTTTGCAGCGCCTACGTATACCGGTGGGGTGGCACCGATTCCCGGAGAAACGCCCGACATTACCATCAAATCAGGGGACGTGCTTACTTACACTCAGAATAGTATCAGGACCCGTAAGATCACCATTGAATCCGGTGGAACATTGGTGATTCAAGATGGTACCAACAACCACAATCTGGGCTTTGTGACCGGTGAGGGTACAATCCGTCTGGAATCCAGTACAGGTGTCATCTCATTCCCTACCGGGGATTATGAAGAGTTTTTCCCGGATGCCAGTTGCTCCGGTGGAGGTGGGCTGGAATACGCTGGCTCAGGCACTTACCCCGTTCTTGCTGACTTACCCAACATCCGCAGGGTAATCTTCTCAGGAAGCGGAACCCGCACTTTTCCTAATAATTTTACCCTCAACGTATGCGAGGACATTGATATTCGGGGGAATGTAGAACTTATTGTCCCTGACGGCGGAAATACAACTACCGTACGTGGTAATGTGTATAAAAGTGACAACAGTACTTTTGACAATGGCGGGGGCAACTCCAAAATTGTCATGGCGGGTTCGTCTGCCCAGTTTATTCGCGGGGATTTTACCGGGGATGACAAATTCAACCGGCTGGAACTGAACAATGCAGCGGGAATGTCAGTCATCAATGCAGCCGATGCGAGCCGGGGAATTACCGCTAACCAGCGGGTGGAAATTGCTGACAGGTTATTGCTCACCAATGGGCGATTAACCACCAATGCGAATAATGTAGTCCGCATGTTGCAAGGCGCTCAGGTAAGCGTTTACTCACCATCAAGTTATGTCAACGGCCCTCTACAGGCTGAACTGAACGATAATGATAACTTCATCTTCCCGGTGGGCAAAGGGAACCGCTACGGCCTGATGCGACTCAATGATGCTAACTATTCGTCACTTGGTCAAAAGCTGACCTGGCAGGCAGAATACTTCAACGCAAGTCCGCTGACTGAGGGAAGTGTTACCAATATTATTGACTCTACTGACCCCGATATAGAAACCATCAGTGGCAACGAATACTGGAAAATCAGTGATGACAAGGACGCATCGCCTAGTGGTACAGTAAGCGCGCTGGTCGGTATCAAATGGGATGACAGAAGTGATGTATCTGCCGTGGAGAATGACCGTAAGGAACTCCGGTTGATGGTTTGGAACAATAATGTTGGGGTCAAGAAATGGGATAGCTTTGGGGGAACCGGCCATGCTGGGCCACAGGCTTTAGGTTCATTTCTCTCTACTTCTTATGTTCCTTTCTCTGAAAAGATTGTGACCCTTGGCTCTGACGAGGCCATAAATACCCTTCCCGTAGAACTCATCAGTTTCTCCGTCAAGATGAAGGGTAAAGCAGCATTGCTGGATTGGGCAACGGCTTCGGAGAAGAACAATGATTTCTTTGAAGTACAGCGTTCTATCAACGGACAAGACTGGAAAACCCTGGGGACTGTAAAAGGCGCGGGGGATAGCTACCAAGAACTCAGCTATACTTTCACAGACAAAAACCCACTCTACGGCCTGGGCTATTACCGCCTGCGCCAGGTAGATTTTGACGGG
>JBBSOG010000160.1:0-11599 GCA_038259985.1 Cytophagales bacterium | reverse complement strand
TCACCCTTTTTGTAGGTAGTATATCAGAGACATATAAATCCTGCGACTTATTTTCAGCGGGGGCATTGAGTCGGGAGCGCAGGTCATCCTCTTCGCCATTTACCGTAAAGGTAATGCAGGTAGTGGGACAAATGTCTACGCAGGCGTCGCATTCTATGCAGGCATCTTCGGTAAAGACCGTTTGCACATCACAGTTGAGGCAGCGTTGCGCTTCTTTGTAACCGGTGGGTTCGTCAAACCCTAGCTCTACCTCAATCTTGCGGTTGGTGAGCGTGATCGTTTTCTGCTCATGGGGCACCGGATAGCGCTTGTCTATCACCACCGGGCTGTCGTAGCTCCATTCGTGGATGCCCATCTTTTGGCGGTACAAGTTTGTCATGGGGTCGGGACGGTCCATGACGTCTTTTCCTTCGCAGAATTGGTGGATGGAAATGGCGGCTTGGTGGCCGTGCGCTGCCGCGGTGATGATATTCTCCGGGCCAAAAGCAGCATCACCGCCGAAGAATACTTTGGGCAAGGTGGACTGGAAAGTAATTTTGTTAAGCACCGGAACCTCCCACTTGCCAAATTCAATGCCTAAATCCTTTTCTATCCAGGGAAAAGCATTGTCCTGTCCGATAGCAATAATCACATCATCGGCCTCAATAAATTCATCTGGTTCGCCAGTGGGAATCAGCTTACGTCTGCCGTTTTCATCATATTCAGCCCTTACCTTTTCAAAGATTACACCTTTAAGCTTACCGTTTTCCACCACAAATTCCTTGGGGGGCATGTTGTTGAGAATAGGAATATCTTCTGACTTAGCATCGGAAATTTCCCAGGGTGAAGCTTTCATTTCGTTAAAAGGGCTGCGCACGATCACTTTTACTTCATCTCCTCCGAGCCTGCGAGAAGTACGGCAACAGTCCATGGCGGTATTCCCACCGCCTAGTACGATTACTTTTTTGCCGATTTTGTCAATATGCCCGAAAGCCACGCTGGCCAGAAATTCTATGCCGATGTGGATATTTTTGTCGGCTTCCTTACTGCCGGGTAGCTCAAGTTCCCGGCCTTTGGGTGCCCCGGTACCTACAAAAACGGCGTCATAATCTTGATCCAGTACTTCCTTCATGCTGGACACAAAATGATTGAAGTGAGTATGGATGCCCATGTCGATGATATAATTTACCTCTTCGTCCAGCACCTCTTCGGGCAGGCGAAAAGCCGGGATTTGGGTGCGCATCATACCACCACCTTTGTGCCATTCGTCGTAGAGATGGATTTCATAGCCCAGCGGGGCAAGGTCGCGAGCTACGGTGAGGGAAGCTGGTCCACCGCCAATTAGTGCGATTTTTTTACCGTTTTTTTGTTCCGGGGTTTTAGGCATCCGATGCTTGACGTCTCCCTTTTTATCGGCAGCTACCCGCTTGAGGCGACAAATGGCTACCGGTTCTTCATCTTCCAGACGCCCACGCCGACAGGCAGGCTCACAAGGCCGGTCGCAGGTGCGACCCAGTATGCCGGGAAACACATTAGATTCCCAATTGACCATATAGGCATCGGTATAACGCTCGGCGGCGATCAACCGGATATACTCAGGAACGGGTGTATGCGCCGGACAGGCATATTGACAGTCCACTACTTTGTGGAAGTACTCCGGCTTGTTGATATCGGTAGGTTTCAAGGCGTTGCGTTTTAGATGAAGTAGCCAATGCGTTCACTGGCTTAAAAAGTACTAAAGAAACTTACAAAATATAAGTAAACTTTGCGAAAATTTAGAAAAAGCAAAGGAAAAAAATGGAAAACGTAATTTGGGAGGGTAGATGATAGTTTAACAGAAAAAAATGGGGATCACTATAATAGAAAGAAAAAGGGTGGTGTTTCAAAAGTATAATGCTGTTCAAATGAACCCGGAATTGATGTAAAAAAGCCGTTTCAAATGCAATGATATAGTTTGTTTCCTTTTCGATAAGTTACAGAGCCATCTGAAAGCCCGCTGATTTCTTGCCTCAACCGGCAGTCACCGTGACCCGGTTATTCCCCTCCATCCCCTTAACAGCCACTGCGGTCGCTACATGTGTGGGGCAACAGGCTGGGCAGTGGACGCCACCCGGTGGACGCCACCCAGTCGTGTTGTTGAAACATGATAAAGTAGGTTTGTGCTCCGTAACCCAAAGCTACTAGCTGCCTGTAGCTTTTTCTAATCATCATTACTTTTTAAGGACTACCCAATAATTATCTTCGTTTGTACTATTCAGTTAAATTGAGAAATCACCTCACACTTGCTTCATCATCGTGCGAAAGCTCATGGCTTTATTTCCGTATCGTTCTTCATGCGCTTCATCAATGGCAGGTTCATACTTGATTTGGTATATATCCAGGTGCTCTTTGGTTTCCGTCATCAATTGCAGGGCATAGGTGGCCGTGCCTTCCGATTCTTCAATATCCAACAGCCGGAAAATATGCGCCTGGACAAACATACCAGTTGCCAGTATATCAGGAATTTGTTTTTCTTTCATCCATTGCAACCAATCCGGCTCCACAGCACTCTCGATATTGATAGTCTGATTATATTGTATCATGAGGGAGTTTTGTCAAAAATAACAAAAAAGACACGTAGCAGGGCGCCACGTGTCTTTTAATTAACCAAAACCAAACATTTAGCCATTACAGCTTCTGTCTGCTTGTAGAACTACTAAACTCGTCCGAAGTTTTTGTATTGGGTATATTTTTCTCAGAAATAGTAGAAATTACCCCATTCTCCAATACCAAGTCTTTCAAACAGGCAATCCAGGTATCATGGTCATTCAGGCTTTCTGACAGATCCCAGCTTTCACCTCCCGCTTCCAGAAAATCATGCTTGTATTGCTCTCCTACCTCAACGGTAGTTTCCAGGCAATCCGCCACAAAAGCGGGTGAGAGCGCCAACACCTTTTTCTTACCTTCTTTGGCCAGTTCCTGTAATACCTCATCGGTGTATGGCCTGATCCAGGGCACTGGTCCTAAACGCGATTGGAACGATACCGTATATTTTTCTTCCGGGATTCCTAGTTTCTTAGCCAGCACCCTGGAGGTTTGGAAGCATTGCGCCCGGTAGCAGTATTGGTTTTGTTTATGGTATTTGCTACAGCAGGTACCTACCTGGCAATAATCACCGTAAGAGGCTTTTTTGATCTGACGCACCGGAATGCCGTGATAGCTAAACAGAAAGTGGTCATAATCATGCTTGTCCATCAGCTGGCGGGCACGCGCAGCATGGGCCTCAATAAACAGCGGATGATCGGGAAAATTACTAATGAACCTAAGCTCAGGAATGACCTGCCAGGTTTTAGTAATTTCCATCACTTTGTCAATGACCGAGCCGCTGGAGGCGGAAGCGTACTGCGGAAATAAAGGAATACAGATAATACTGCTCACCATTTCATCCTGAAATTCTTTCAGCACACTTTGGATACTCGGCTGCTGGTAGCGCATAGCCAGCTTTACTGCATAACGGTCACCCAGGCTTTCTTGCAGAAGTTGTGTCACATCCTCACCGTAGAACTTAAGCGGGGAACCACGTTCCTGCCAAAGCTTACGGTATTCTTTGGCAGACTTGGGGGCACGAAAAGGCGCAATGATCAGGTTGACCAGCATCCAACGGGGAATAAGCGGATAATCCACCACCCGTTTATCCATCAAAAATTCACGGAGATAACGCCGTACATCGCTGGTCTTGGGGCTATTGGGAGTGCCTAAGTTGACGAGGAGAACGCCTACTTTATCTTGATGTTTTTTCATGAGGATTTGTAGCTTAAAAAGGTTTAATGAGCAACATGACAAATATAGAGATTGTTCGCTATCAGTTATAAGCGCTCCTTTTTGTGAAGAAGTTAAGTGTTTACAAAAATTTATTTAATCTGAGTGCGGTTATGTTAATACTTGCTATCTTCAATAAAATCTAATGTTATGGAGCAAAAAAAGCATGAACAGTATTTGAACTTGGAAGATTACCTAAACCTGGAACAAGAGACGGATCAGCGTTATGAATACCATAATGGACAAGTATTTGCCATGGCTGGTGGCTCACCCAAGCATAACGCTATCTGTCAAAATATACAGCGCATACTGGGAAATAAGCTCCTTCATCAGAATTGTAATATTTTTACCAGTGACCAAAAGATAAGCATAGAGGAAATGAACAAATTTTTATATCCTGATGCGTCAGTAGTTTGTGGTCCCCTAAAAGTTTCTCAGAAAGATAAATATGCTATCATCAATCCGATTCTCCTCGTTGAAGTACTATCTCAATCTACCGCCCCCTACGATCAAGGACAAAAAATGGCCTATTACCAAAACATAAGTGCTCTCCGAGAATATGTAATTGTTTACCAGCAAATGCCCGGGGCACAGGTTTTTTATCGTTCATCAGGAAGTGATCTTTGGAAGATAAGATGGATAGGAGACTTGAATCAATCCGTTCAGCTTGAATCACTGGATATTGTCCTGGAGTTGAAGGAACTGTACTTCAAAACTGAGAACTTGCCAGGAGAGGAATAAAATAAAAAGGAAATCAGAATGTCTTATGGCCGAATCAACGTGAATTCGGCTAATAGCTACTAAACCAATTTTACATAACTTCCCAGCCATTTGACTTCGCTCTTGTATTTTTTCACCACGCGCTGTACCTTTTCGTCGTAGAAATGCCCTTCAAAGTCAATAAAAAACCAGTATTTGAAACTCTTTCCTTTTTTAGCAGGACGGCTTTCAATTTTCGTCATATTAATTTTTTCGCGGTCAAACTCCTGTAAGAAGTTAGCCAGGCTGCCTGCTTCATCCGAGTGGGCCAGTTTGACGAAAATAGACGTTTTATCTTTGCCACTGGGCTGATTGATAAAATCTTTACTGAGGATAAAGAAGCGGGTTTGGTTATCGCCTGAGTCTTCAATATTTTCAAACAGAATAGGTACTTGATGGTCCTGGGCAGCAATGTGGGAGCAAATGGCCGCACTTTCCGGCTCATTAAACGCCATACGGGCGGCTTTAGAGGTAGACTCTACTGGAATGAACTCTACATCAGGATTGCTCACCACATTTTCTATAAAATTACGGCACTGACGAAAAGCAATGTCTTTGGAATAAATCCTTTTGATCTGGTGCAAATGATCAGTCTTGCTCGCAAAAGCAAAGTGAATGGACATCGGTAGTTCTGCCACGATATGCAGGTCATACTTAGCCAGGCAGTCGGCAGTTTCGGGCACCATTCCCTCCTGGTTATTCTCAATAGGCACTACCCCAAAGCGCGCCATGCCATTATTTACCGTTTCAAAAATAGCCTTAATACTACCGATGGCCATGTACTGGCTCATGGCTCCAAAGCGGCTTTCAGCTGCCTGATGGGAAAAACTACCACTGGGCCCTAAATAAGCGATACGTTCGGGAAGTTCTATATTCCGGCTTACCGCAAATATTTCCAGGAAGATCGCCTCTATGGCCTGCGCGTTAAGCATCCCTTTGTTCAGGGTATTGAGCCTGTCCAGAATGGCTTTTTCCCTTTCTGGACGGTAAATAATCGCGTTGGTAGACCGTTTGAGTTCGCCCACCTGCCGCACTACATCCATGCGTTCGTTGAGAAGCGCAAGCAATTGGTTGTCAATGCTGTCAATTTTTTGTCTTAGATCGTCCAGGCTTATTTTGCTCATGGTGTTAAATCGGTGTGTAGCGCGTATTGAGGCCAAAATTACGTTTAATCCCACTCAAACCAAAAAGAAAGAGGCGCGCATCTTCTATGGTTTTGTCAAAAGCTGTATTTTTGGTGGCCGACAAATTCAGGAACTTATGAACGGCTATCTTCATTACCCATTGTGATTGTCGGTCGCTTCATGTAATTTTGACTAATTATAAGCACTACATATTATGCAAAGAGATCAAGAAATCTTTGACCTGATCCAGCAGGAAAAAGAAAGACAGCAAAGGGGAGTAGAACTTATTGCTTCCGAAAATTTTACTTCGCTCCAAGTGATGGAAGCTATGGGCAGCGTACTGACCAACAAATACGCCGAGGGCCTGCCCGGCAAGCGTTACTACGGAGGCTGTGAAGTGGTTGACAAAATAGAGCAACTGGCGATTGATCGGGCCAAAGAACTGTTCGGTGCCACTTGGGCCAATGTGCAGCCCCACTCCGGTGCTCAGGCCAATGCAGCAGTCATGCTGGCGTTACTAAAGCCGGGAGATAAAATATTAGGCTTTGACCTGTCGCATGGGGGGCACCTTACTCACGGTTCGCCAGTTAACTTTTCCGGTAAGCTATACCAGCCCTTCTTCTATGGCGTAGAGAGAGAAACTGGCCTCATTGACTGGAATAAAGTAGAAGCGACTGCCCTGGCAGAAAAACCTAAATTGATCATTTGCGGGGCCTCTGCCTACAGCCGCGATTGGGATTATGAGCGCCTACGGGCTATCGCTGATAAAATTGATGCCTTCCTACTGGCCGATATTTCTCACCCTTCAGCCTTAATTGCCCGGGGAATGCTCAACGATCCCCTGCCCCATTGTCACTTCGTAACAACCACCACCCATAAGACGTTGAGAGGTCCCCGAGGAGGCTTGATCATGATGGGCGAAGATTTTGACAACCCTTTTGGGGTAACCCTAAAAGGTAATATACGTCCGATGTCAGCCCTGATGGATATGGCCGTTTTCCCCGGAACACAAGGCGGGCCGCTGGAGCACGTGATTGCGGCAAAGGCGGTAGCATTCCAGGAAGCACTTTCCGATGAGTTTATGGAATATGTGGTGCAGGTAGCCAAAAATGCCAAAGTGATGGCCAAAGCTTTTGTGGAGAAAGGTTATCACGTTATTTCCGGTGGAACTGATAACCATGAAATGCTGATAGACCTACGCTCCAAAGATATTACCGGCAAACTAGCTGAAAATGTTTTGGGGGAAGCTGATATTACTGTCAACAAAAATATGGTTCCTTTTGATGATAAGTCCCCTTTTGTGACCTCCGGTATCCGTACTGGTACGGCCGCAGTCACTACCCGGGGCATGAAAGAAGCTGATATGGAATCCATTGTGGGGCTTATGGACGTAGTATTAAGTAGTCCTGAGGATGAAAAGCGTATCGCTGAAGTGAAGCAGGAAGTAAATGGACTTATGGAGCGTTTTCCTTTATACCGTAGTTTAGAAAAAGTAAGTGGATAATACAGAAGATCAGAATCCGGAGAATAACAAGCTAGATCAGCAAAACCATGATAATGGCTTAGAAGAAAGAAGAGAGGATAAGGTAAGCCCTTACGATCCCTATGAAAAAGAAGATGCTTCGCAAATGTCCTTCCTGGATCATCTGGAAGAGTTGCGCTGGCATCTTATCCGTTCATTTGGCGCTATACTTGTTTTTGGTATAGCCGCTTTCCTGATGAAGGATTTTGTATGGGGCGTGCTGCTTTTGGGGCCTACTAAACCTGACTTCTGGACTTATCAGATGTTCTGCAAAATAAGTTCTGCCATAGGTTCAGATGCTTTTTGTATTGACGAGATGCCTTTTATCATCCAGAGTAGGAAAATGACTGGACAATTTTCCATGCATATTGTTTCCTCGGTAGTGATCGGATTGATTGTCGCCTTCCCCTACGCTTTCTGGGAAATCTGGCGCTTTGTGAGTCCGGGACTTTACGACACTGAGCGTAAACTAAGCCGCGGTGCGGTATTCTTCGTGAGCCTCTTATTCTCTTTAGGCGTACTCTTCGGTTACTTTGTGGTTACTCCCATTTCGGTCAACTTCTTAGGAAATTATCAGGTTGATCCTACTATTCTGAATGAGTTTGACATCACCTCCTATATCTCTATCGTAGTCACTTTGGTGCTGGCTTGCGGATTATTGTTTCAGTTGCCTATTGTGGTGTACTTCCTGTCTAAAGCGGGCGTCATTTCCCCGGAAATCCTGATCAAATACCGTAAGCATGCGATCGTAGTTATTTTGATTATTGCGGCATTGGTAACCCCTCCTGACCCAATTACGCAATTATTGGTTACTTTCCCTCTCTTATTACTCTACGAGGCAAGTATTCAAATATCCAGGGTAGTTGTCAGAAATAAAGCGAGGGAAAGGGCAAAAGCTGAGGCTGAGGGCGATATTTAAGGGGGCATGATATTTTGTTGCTCCACAGAAAAGACTTCGGAAGTTTTAGTAAGTGAAACACCTTGCTATAGCAACATAAACTTCCGAAGTTTCTTACGACTATTGTCAACTCTATTTAAAGATTCAGTAAATCATGTAGATGGATGCTTATAGCATCATGGATAATCGTTAGTTGCCCAATGTTTATCTGCGCTTGTCAGTATAGTATCTGATTTTTGAACACAAATACAATTAACAATGGCTAATTCTATCATTGCACTAGGCGCTGATCATGCTGGCTTTCAGTATAAGGAAATGATCAAAACACATCTGGAGAAGTTGGGCTTTGCTGTAAAGGATTTTGGCACAAATTCACCCGACTCCGTAGACTATCCTGATTTTGCCCATCCATTGGCGGAAGTGGTGGGCAGCGGAGCCTGTAAGTTAGGGATTTTGGTATGTGGCAGTGGCAATGGTGTGGCGATGACTGCCAACAAACATCCGAAGGTTAGGGCTGCCATTTGCTGGAATGAAGAGCTTGCTGCCCTTTCGCGGCAACATAATAATGCCAATGTACTCTGTGTGCCGGAGCGTTTTGTAAGCGAAGAGTTGGCAGTAAAGATGGCGGATATTTTTCTCCGTACTGCATTTGAAGGTGGACGGCACGAAAGGCGGGTATCAAAAATATCCTGCTGATCATATACTTAATCCTTTGGCACACGCATATAAACCTGCCCATTACCACCGGGCTGCTTTCTGTAAGAGGCTTCCAACAGAGGTATCCGGCTCTGTAAGTGAGGCATCATATCTTCCAGATCCACAATCACTTCCGGCATATCTTTATTGAAATTATTGTAAACTTTGCTAAGGTTTTCAAAATAGTTTACTGAAGAAAGTGAGCTTTTGGAAAGCTGCCAATCCAGGTAAGGCGTAGCGATATACGCCTCACGATAAATGCTCATGTCATCTCCCAGCACTAATATTTTTTTTCCTCTTACTTCCTCATCATAAGGTGTGTCCTGCACAAAAAGCGCCGTAGTATCATAAATCTGGTTGAGTGAGAAAAACCCATGTAAAAAAGCATAGCCATTTAGCACCAGTAATATGACGAATAAGGTAGCAACTAACTCTGAAATGATAAACCGACGGATAGACAAGAGGTAATGGGCAATAAAAAATGCTGCAGATGGCACAAAAGGCCATAATTGATAGGGCGCTAAGTCTCTAACCATAAAAAGCGTGGCCGCGGTAGCGATAATTTTAATAAACATGATTTGCTGTAGCTTCGTCTGTTGATTGGTAAAACGGCGCATCTGGCTTACTTTGTAAAAGGAGAGCAGCAAAAATATAAGCGGGATTAAGCTAAGGTAAAGTAAGGGCAGAGGGCGCACAAAGAACTGTCTGCTCAATGTCTTGAATGACAAAACATATTGATCCAGAAAAGCTTCCATGCCATCCACAAGAAAAAAATAAGTCAAGGCTAATAGGAAGGGCATAGCCGCACCGTACAACAACAACAAATACCGGCGAAAAGATATGCTGGCAAACAGCATATAGGCAATCATCGTAGATAGCAAAAAAACAATGCTGGGCAAATAACAAAGCGCAGCCAGGCCAATATATATCCCGGTGCTAAGTATCCGGTTATCTTGTGAACGGCTTTCTACCCGGTAAAAAACATTGCGAAGCGCCAGCAATATCCAGGTCAGGGAAATGAGCACCGGCGAGAGTATATAGAAATCAAAGGCAAAGCTACTCAATATCACATATACAAAGGCGGGAACATACGTAGTTTCGTTGTACGCTTTCTTGTTGATAAGAAAAGTGTTGAAAACCAGCGCCTGATAAGTAGTGAGCAAAATAGCCAGTAAAACATAAACCGTCTGGCTACGGTTGAAGATAAATTCAATCAGGCTATAGATGAGTGCTGCCAGGGGACCAATATTATCCCACACGCCAATGTACAAACGGTTACCTTCGGAAAGTTGCTCACCTACCAACATCCAGTTGAGTTCGGGCACAGTCAGAGAACTACCAGACAGAAGAAAAGGTAATCTGATGACAATTAACAATGCAAAAATCCCTAACATACGGTAAGGATCATTTACTCTGAAGTAGCTCAGCAAGTGGTTTCGAGTTTAAGCTGTTGAAGGAAATTAGGCAATGTTTGCAAAAAAAGGAATACACTTTGGTATTCGCAATGATCTGTACTAATTTATGAAATTAGCGATAAATTATCATATTTGATGTAATTTGGCAGTGATATGAAAGAGAGCAAAAGGCAGAAGCAGTTTTCAGGTTTAATACAGAAAGACCTGAGCGATATTTTTCAGCGAAATTCGGCATCCTGGGTAGGGGGTAGCACCTTCATTACGGTGACTAGAGTGAGTATGAGCGCTGACTTGAGTGTAGCCAGGATATACCTGAGTTTTATGCTAAGCGACAACAAACAGGAACTACTGGACAAGATCAATTTGAAAAAAGGGGAAATTCGCCGTCAGCTAGGCAATCGGATCGGCAAGCAGGTGAGGGTAGTACCCGAGTTGATCTTTTACCTGGACGATAGTGCCGACCATGCTGCCCACATCGATAAGTTATTATCTGAGTTGGAGATTCCACCCGAAGAAGATAAAGGTTCCGATGGCAACCACGAATAATGTTTCACCATGAGTAGAATAAAGTATTGAACCTATCATTACTGATTGCGAGAAGGTATTTTCGGTCGAAGAAGAAAAAGAACTTTATACAGATCATCTCCAATATCTCCATGATAGGAGTAGCGATTGGTACGATGGCCCTGGTCGTCGTACTTTCCGTATTTAATGGCCTGGAAGACCTTATCCGGGAATCTTACAATACTTTTGACCCCGAAATCAAGGTTGTGCCCCAGGCCGGAAAGACCTTTGAGTTCAGCGACTCCCTGCTCCACCTTGTTCAGGCGGTAGAAGGTGTTTCCATTGTCACCGAAGTGATTGAAGACAATGCTTTGGTTCGCTATCAGGATGCACAAATGGTCGTCAAGTTAAAAGGAGTGAGCGATAATTTCGTACAGCAAGCCCACCTGGAAAGGGCGATGGTACACGGTGAACTCGTTCTGAAAAAAGACGGTAAAAACTTCGCGATACTCGGAAGGGGCGTACAGTATACCCTATCAATTTCCCCTTCCAACGAGTTTTACGCTTTACAGGTATTCAGCCCCAAGCGGGAAAGTGAGTCGGGCTTTAACCCTGATCCTATGACCCGCTACTTCAAGCGGCGCAATATTATGCCCGGTGGCGTATTCGCCATAGAAAAGCAGTTTGATGCCAGCTACGTGATCGTTCCCCTGGATTTTGCCGCTACCCTTTTTGACTATACCGGCAAAAGAACAGCACTGGAAATTAAAGCTACTGATGACGTTAAGATTAGTAAGGTGCAAGACTGCCTGCAAGACCTGTTGGGCGATCAACTTGAAGTACTCAACAGCGACCAGCAACACGAGAGTTTGTTGAGGGCTATCAAGATAGAAAAGCTTATCGT
>JBBSOG010000159.1:0-11608 GCA_038259985.1 Cytophagales bacterium | reverse complement strand
TTGTTTTATTGCGGTGGTTCTTTTTGTCGGTTTGGTAAAACAAAAAATAACAAAAGAATTCTTTGTTAATAATTATTTTGCCAGCCTAAAGAAAAAATTTAAAGAGGCTATATAATTTTTAAAAAAGTTTAAAAAAAAATAAGCGACAGCACTACAGCAACCTAAAATAATGCCCAGACTCAATTTAACTGCTCAAAAATTACTTTTCTGCCTACTATTGATAGCCTTTTCATCCTGTCATCGGATCGGTGGAGTGCGCAACCTTAAAATTGCCCATTCCAATGACCCTACCCATCCGGTACATCTGGGCTTGCTTTATCTGGCCGAAAAGGCGGAAGAGAAATCGGGTGGTCAACTAAAAATCAATGTGTATCCCAGCGCCCAGTTAGGACAGGAAAGGGAATGTATTGAGTTGCTGCAAATCGGTAGCCTGGCCATGACTAAAACTTCTGCGGCGGTCATGGAAGGCTTTTCCCCTAATTTTAAGGTGCTATCCATTCCTTATCTTTTCCGGGATAAGCAACACCTGTTCAAAGTATTGAATGGGGATATTGGTGATCAACTGAGGACTGAAGGAGAGAAATACTGGCTCAGGGGACTTACTTTTTATGATGCGGGTAGCCGGAGTTTTTATACCAAAGATGCGCCGGTGGAAAATCCTGACGACTTGATTGGAAAAAAAATACGGGTGATGCCTAGTAATACTGCCATTGAAATGGTCAAAGAACTGGGAGGCTCCCCTACGCCTATCTCCTACGGTGAACTTTATACGGCGCTGCAACAGGGAGTGGTAGATGCCGCAGAAAATAATCCTCCTAGTTTCTATTCTTCTCGCCATTATGAAGTTTGCAAGTTTTATTCTCTCAATGAGCACAGCTCCATCCCTGATATCCTGCTGATCAGCACCATTGTCTGGAATACGCTGAGTGAACAAGAAAAACAATGGCTACAGGAAGCTGCTGATGAATCAGCTATTTATGAGAGAGCGCTGTGGATTGAATCCGAACAGGAAAGCCTGGAAGCGGTAAAAGCAGCCGGTGTAACGGTCACCTATCCAGATAAATCAAGCTTTGCTGAAAAAGTAAAACCCATGTACGAAACTTATAAAGATGAACCTGAAGTCTATGATTTAATCCAAAGAATTCAGAATGTTAAATAGTTAGTTTTTTTACGAGAAGCGCATTGAGTTAAAGCTTACCAACATGAAATTTAAACATACGCTGGATAAAATCCTGGAAACGATACTGGTCACCATTATGGCGGTCATGGTCGTTAACGTTCTTTGGCAGGTGGGTAGTCGTTTTATTCTCCAATCTCCCAGTTCTTTCACCGATGAATTGGCCCGTTATCTGCTCATCTGGTTGAGTATTCTGGGGGCCAGTTACGTGACCGGAAAGAAAATGCACCTCTCCATTGACCTTCTCGCCCAGAAAATTAACCCTGCCAAAAAAGGACTGTTAAATACGATTGTCTATTCTATTGTGGCCGTTTTTGCTTTTTTAGCGATGGTTATTGGTGGGGCAAACCTTGTGTATATTGTGGCGTCGCTGGGACAAACCTCCCCTGCCTTGGAAATACCACTTTCGGTCGTCTATATAGTTTTACCTATTGGGGGCCTGATCATTATTTACTATAGCATTATCAACATCAAGTATCCCGAGAAAGAAGAAGACGGCACTATTTCAGAAACTGTTGAGTAAGTTTAAATCTTACCGCAAAATACTATGTGATAGGTCAGCTTTAAGTGATGAATCATCAGCATATAACTTTCAGATTTCTAATCGTTTTACCCTTTAACTCAAATCTTTCAACCTACTTATGTACCTATTAGAAATCATCATCCTTGTACTGAGTTTTGTCATTTTATTGGGTCTAGGCGTTCCCATCGCCTTTAGCATAGGAATCTCCGCGATGCTGACCATGTTGATCGGCATCCAGGCGTTGCCATCCTTTACGACCATTGCTCAGCGTATGGCTACCGGATTGGATAGTTTTGCCCTGCTGGCGATTCCCTTTTTTATTTTAGCGGGCCAACTGATGAACAAAGGAGGCATTGCCGCCAAGCTCATTGATTTTGCCAAAGTCCTGGTGGGAAGGTTACCCGGTGGACTGGCTTACGTAAACATTATTGCGTCTATGCTTTTTGGGGCCATTTCCGGTTCTGCTGTGGCTGCCGCATCCGCCATAGGTGGCATCATGAACCCCCGGATGGTCAAAGAAGGTTATTCCCGGCCCTTCAGTGCGGCAGTTAACATTACTGCGGCCACTACTGGGATGATCATTCCCCCCAGCAATATCCTGATCGTTTATTCCCTGGCCAGTGGTGGCGTATCTATCGCTGCGCTATTTGTCGCCGGTTACATACCGGGTATTCTGGTCGGGCTATCCCTTATGGTCGTTGCCGGGGTGTTTGCTTATCGCAAAGGTTACCCGCTCGGAGAAAGAAGCTCTTTGAAAGAAGCGGTATTGAAATTTTTAGATGCTATACCCAGCCTAATCTTATTATTTGTAGTGATTGGTGGTATCATTGCTGGAATTTTTACCGCTACTGAAGCTTCGGCTGTGGCGGTGCTTTATACACTGATTCTTTCCATGTTCATTTACCGCAAAGTTGGTTTGAAAGACCTACCCCAAATCTTTTTACAAACTGTCAACACCACCTCTATTGTGATGATCCTGATCGGTACTTCCGTGGGAATGTCGTGGGTGATGTCGTACGAAAACCTTCCACAGGGCGTAAGCAATGCTTTACTTTCTATCAGTGACAATCCCATCATTGTATTACTGCTCATCAACCTGATTTTACTTTTCGTTGGGATTTTTATGGACATGACACCTGCGGTGTTGATTTTTACGCCTATTTTCCTTCCTGTAGTCACTGAGTTAGGTATGGACCCTACCCATTTTGGCATTGTAATGGTGCTCAACCTCTGCATAGGTTTATGTACCCCTCCTGTAGGCTCAGTGCTGTTTGTAGGATGTAGTGTGGCTAAGATTGGCATAGATAAAGTAATCAAACCGTTACTTCCATTGTTCATCGCCATGATCGTGGCGCTGATTCTGGTTACTTACATTCCTGAATTGAGTCTGTGGCTCCCTTCGGTGTTTGGCCTCTAGAAAGCACCTGGTATATCATCCTGTAAATACATACGTTATCCTCAAAACTTGTTGAAGTTTTGAATAATAGTTTGTACCTGTCTCTTGTTAATTAAGGGGCTATTTACTACTTTGAGTAAAATTACCCAAATCATTAAGTATAATTAAGCCTTTCTTTTTCAATGCTACCTGATGAGATTCTAAATTGTTCTCAATCAGCCCCTTAAAGCTGATTGGTGAATCAATATATTTATGATTGA
Organism: Cytophagales bacterium; assembly: GCA_038259985.1. Lineage (GTDB taxonomy): Bacteria > Bacteroidota > Bacteroidia > Cytophagales > Cyclobacteriaceae > Catalinimonas. The sequence goes on along the minus strand of JBBSOG010000159.1, from coordinate 8,252 downwards.
TCCTTCTGCTTGCGTTTTGTCGTAGGTACATGTACTTTTTTGTCTGCTTTCATATATTAAAAATATCCCCTTTGGCTTATTTATCAACCTAACTTTTTATTATTAATTTATTTCTTGAATTAATTCATCATTTTTTATGTAAGAATATTTTAAAATAATAATATTTTTTATAGATTTATGGATTATTCGTCTATGCTAATCCATTATTTATATGAAAGAGATTCGTCAGCTGGTCAAAATTATTAGAAAGAAAGGACAGAGAAGTATACAACTTGTCAACCAAAATTTCCGAAAAAAAGAAACTTCAAAGGATAATTTATTATATGAAGGAATTACCAATAATAAATTTCTGAATGACGAATCTGCCGCGAAAGAAGTATTCGGTACAATTCCTGGCAACCGTAATTACCGGAATGCCAAGGGCAAACTAAAAAACAAGCTCTTCAATCATCTTTATTTTCTGGATTATGATAAAGAAAGCTATACGGCCTATCAAAAGGCGGAGTATGAAGCGCTGCATTTATTGCACCAGTGTAAAATTCTGAGCATGGAAGGGGCTTCTGATATCGCGGCACGGACGCTCCCCCATCTCATCAAAATGGCGCAAACTTATGAACTCACCCCCATTGTCATTGACGCTTTAAACCTTTTACGTGAGGAATATGCCCGAACAGGTAAGCTTACCCCTTATCAAGAGGTGGTTGCCGAACTAAAAAAGAATCATAAGCTGTTGGAAGCGAAACAAAAATGTGAGGATGCCTACTTTGAAAACCTGGTTCTTATCAGGAAATCCGTAAGTGCGCAGAACCGTATCATTCACCGAATTCCCAAAGTTATTGAGATGATACGAACTGAAGCCAAAAAATTTGGTAGCCAAAGCCTATATATCCTGGCAGCAAAATTAGAGATTACGTATAATAACATCTCCTGGAATTTTGAAGCTAATATTAAGCTCTGTACGGAACTAGAGAAGAAGTACCTCAATCGTCCAAACAATACCATAGAAGTAGACCTAAATCAGAATGCTATCATATTTTCCAAGCTTCAGGCATACCTGAACCTCAAAGATATTAAAGCAGGAAAAGCTTATGCTTCCCAACAAATTGATTCCGTAAAAGTAGGAAGCAAAATATGGTTTCGGTTCAATGAATACTATTTTCTGTTGCTGATGAAAGGTGAAAGGTTTAAGGAAGCCAGTGATTTATTCAGGATGGTCAGGACTAATAAAAATTACAATGCCCTCTCTACTCCCCAAAAAAACCGCTGGCATATATACCGTGCTTATCTTATCTTCTTTAATGACTCCAAAATACTTAGATGGGGATTTAACCTGGAAGAGTTTTTGGCTGAACCTCCTTGCCACGAAAAAGAATTTAATGGATATAACGTATCTACCCTGGCAATACAGTTTCTTTTCCTGATCAAAGAAGGTAATATTAATGCAATCAATTCATGTGTAGATGAAATCATTAAATACAAATCTGCGCATCTGGATAAACGCCATAATTACCGGAGCAGCATTTTTATCCGCTTATTAGAGATCGTCATTGACAAAGAATTTGATTATGATCAGATCAAGGAAAAGGGGGAAACTTACCATAAAAAATTAACTAAAACCCTCATTCCCGCTGACCCTGAACAAGAAATTGAAATTATACCTTATGAAATCTTATGGCAGCACATCCTGAACCTTATCAAAACCAATAAAGCATACGTACATTTTCGCTTCTATAACCTGAACCTGGTTTAATTTTCATAAATTTTATACTTTCCTTTCTCATTGCCATATCAATTATAGTAGATTTGCGTCAATGGGAAAGGAAAACTTTTTTCTTCAATTACTGATATGGCGTATTAAGCATATCAGTAACCGCAATTTTATACTGATACTTAGTACTATCGTTGGCTTTCTTTCCGGTATCGCAGCGGTTCTGCTTAAAGAAAGTGTTCACATTATTCAGTCGCTACTGACTTCCCATTTTGACTACGCCTATGCTAACTATCTGTATCTGGCATATCCCCTGATAGGCATTTTGATTACCGTCTTACTGGCAAAGTATTTTTTTAAGGAACCTTTTGGGCACGGAATTACGGGAATACTGTATGCCATTTCCAGAAAATCCAGCAACATCAGCCGTTCCAAAACTTACTCTAACCTGATGGGCAGCGCTATAACAGTGGGTTTTGGTGGTTCAGTAGGACTGGAGGCGCCCATCGTAGTGACCGGTTCAGCCATCGGTTCCAACATTGGCAGGATTGTCCATCTACAGGCTAAAAAAAGGGCTCTACTCATAGGTTGTGGAACTGCAGGAGCCATTTCAGCCATTTTCAACTCCCCAATTGCCGGAGTTATATTCAGTATAGAAGTCATTCTTACGGATATTAGCATCAACGCTTTTATCCCTTTGTTGATCGCTTCGGTTACCGGCTCCCTCACTTCTTTGCTGCTGCTCGGCGATGAAATACTTTTCTCATTTAAGCTGGAAGACCCTTTCACTGCTGTAGATACCCCTTATTACTTTTTTTTAGGAATTTTCTGTGGATTGGTTTCTCTATATTTTACCCGGGTTACTTATAGCATTGAAAAGTATCTGGGACAAATCCGAAGTGAATACAGCCGGGCAGTGCTGGGTGGTTTGGCACTTGGCCTAATCATCTTTGTTTTTCCCCCCATGTATGGGGAAGGTTATGACTTTATCAAGCTCCTACTTGCTGGAGATGAGCAGGCTTTGTTTGACAACAGTTTGTTCTTTCAACGTTTTGGTCATGTCAGTTTACTTATATTTTTTATCCTTGGCCTGATATTGATCAAACCCGTTGCCGCAGCCAGTACGATCGGTGGAGGTGGAAATGGGGGGATTTTTGCCCCTTCACTTTTTTTGGGTGCTGTTACCGGTTTTTTCTTTGCCAAATTAATCAACACCATGGGCGTGTTTGGGACCATCAGTTTGTCCAATTTTACCTTAGTAGGCATGTGTGGCTTGATGAGCGGAATTTTGCATGCCCCCCTTACAGCGATATTTTTGATAGCAGAAATCACCAGTGGATACACCCTCTTCGTGCCCCTAATGCTGGTATCTGCTTTGTCTTATAGTACCATCCTTTACTTTGAAAAATATTCACTTTATACCAAATCCCTAGTCAAGAAAGGTTACCTCAATCCTGATGACCGTGATTTACAGGTGCTGAGCCTGATTGATATCAAAAAATTGCTGGAAACTGATTTACTCACCATCCGCCCGGATGCCTATCTGGAAGATTTGGTTAATCTGGTAAGAGTGTCCAAACGTAATATTTTTCCGGTAGTCAACGAGGAAAAGGAGTTGGTAGGCATCGTTACCCTGGATGACATTCGCAAGATTATGTTTGACAATGACACCCACCAAAGTATCAAGGTTTCTTCGCTCATGCATGCACCCCCGGACATGATCGGTACGCATGAAACCATGCAACAGGTGATGGAGAAGTTTGAAAAAACCGGTGCATGGAACCTTCCTGTCCTGAATAATGGCAAGTATATGGGGCTGATTTCCAAATCGCGTATTTTTAATGCCTATCGGAATAAACTGATGCGTCAGCGAAAAGAATTTTAGGTACGCGTCTTGCTTATAAAAAAGAGCAGGATTAGTTTTTTCAACGATTCTTCCTTGGTATTTATTCCTTAATTTCCTTTAAGTAAAACCATAGAGTTTATGAAAGTATTCCTCTTGACTTTATGCCTTTTAGGCGGTTTTTTGATTTCCCCAGCTCAAGAAATCCAGTCATACTCTTTTGAGGAATTAGAAAAAAAAATAACCGACGAAAGCAGTCATCAGTACTTGGTGGTTAACTTCTGGGCTACCTGGTGTGCGCCCTGTCTTCAGGAACTCCCCTATTTTGAAAGCCTTTCTCAGGATTTTCCAAATGCCAAACTTAAAGTATTGTTAGTGAGCCTTGACCTGGAAAAGGACAAAGCAATCCAATTCAAAGAAAAAAAACAGTTGCAATCGGAGGTTGTCTACCTGAATGAAGTAGACTTTAATGCATGGATCAATAAGATTTCTCCGAAATGGAGTGGTGCCATTCCCGCAACGCTGATGCTCTCGCCAGCCGGTGAAAAAAAATTTCATGAAGGGGAATATACCGAAGCAGAATTATATGGGCAGATAAAACGTTTTATTCAATAAAACCCAACAATTATGAAAATCTATGTGGTACTTTACGCATTGTTGTTCCTGCTCATTGGGGTCAATGCCGATTTCGTAAAGGAGCAAGGTTATCAGGTCGGTGACTATGCTGCTGATTTCGCGCTGGAAGGCGTAGATGGAAAAACTGTTTCTTTGCAGGATTATCAAAATGCCAAAGGGTATATTGTGATATTCACGTGCAATACCTGCCCCTACGCCAAGATGTATGAGCAGCGTATCATCAACTTACATAAAAGATATGCTGAGCAGGGTTATCCGGTTGTTGCAATTAACCCTAACTGCCCTGAGCGTTCACCCGGGGATGCCATGAGTGAAATGAAAAAAAGGGCGGAAGATAAAGGTTATGGTTTTGCTTACTTGCAGGACTTGAGCCAGGAAACCACTAAAGCATACGGTGCGAGCAATACGCCCCAGGTATTCGTGCTGGATAAAGAAAGTACCGGCAAATACAAAGTAGCTTATATCGGCACCATTGATAACAATTATAAAGATGCCGATAAAGCAGATGTGCCTTATGTGCAGCATGCTGTAGATGCACTGATGGACGGTAGAAAAGTGCCTGAAACCAAAACCAAAGCCATTGGTTGCAGTATCAAATGGAAAATGAGCTAATAATTTAAGCCCGCTTGTCGGGCTTTTTTATATCTTTGTTTCTTGATTTAAGAAAATTCCTGATAAACTCCTTTAGTAATTTTTGAAACCAATATATACTTGACATGAAATTTGGTATTGTGCTTTTTCCCGGCTCCAATTGTGATCAGGACCTTTATGATGTATACAAAAACATTCTCAAGCAGGATGTAGTAGAGCTTTGGCATAAAGATACCAGTTTGCAAGGGTGTGATTTCATCCTGGTGCCTGGTGGGTTTTCTTACGGGGATTATTTGAGGTCGGGGGCAATAGCCCGTTTTTCACCCATCATGGACGCTGTAATAGCACATGCCAACAAGGGTGGCTATGTATTGGGTGTTTGTAACGGCTTCCAGATACTCACGGAAGCTGGCTTATTGCCCGGTACTTTGCTTAGAAACATTCAACAAAAGTTTGTATGTAAAAATGCCTACATACGCCCGGTTTCTAAGACTGCTTTGATGACCGCTACCTTAGACCATGACAAAGCCTACAAAATTCCTGTAGCGCATGCTGACGGTCGTTACTACGCACCCAATGATGCGATTAAAGGAATGGAAGATAATGATCAGATTTTGTTCCAATATTGCAACCAAAATGGTGATTTAGATGAGATTAGCAACTTCAACGGTTCAATGAATTCCATCGCGGGAGTAAGCAATAAGCAAAAAAACGTTTTCGGACTCATGCCTCATCCTGAACGCGCTTCTGATGAAGCTTTAGGCAATACTGATGGCAGAGCTTTGTTGGAAACGATGTTGGAAAAGAGTTTGGCTTAGCGAGTTTCAAATTGATATGTGACTTAGCTTGCTTTGCTGGCTTTAGGCCATTTTTTGGCATATCTGGTTTTAGCTTTGGTCTTAAGATGCAGAAATAAAATTAACGCTCTTCTTCTTTCTTTTTATCTTTTTTGCCCCCAAATATATTCAATATCCAGCTTTCATTGACTTTTTCAGCGGTTCTGTCTATGCCTTCTGAAGTTTCTTTGACCTGGATAATGGTTTCGTTGATATCATTGGCAAAAGCAGTGTCGGTCAGGACTTTGTCCAAAGCACCATCTTCGCTATTAAGCTTTTCGCTGAATTTTTGCATATTCCGGGCAATGTCGGTAGAAATAGCTCCTGTTTTGGCTAAGGAATCAATAAGCATGTCTATTTTTTGAGCAGTTTCTTGGTCTGCCATTATTTTACCCAATGCTCCTTCCCCATTCATCGTACGTTCGGCCAGCGCATCCACATTCTGCAAAATGTTCTGTATATTATTGGTCGCCATCTTGAAAGAATTGATCATATTTTCTACTTGTTCGGCATTGAGGGTGTCAGCAACCAGATTGCCTAAAACCCCTTTACCTTCTTCAATCCGCCCACTTATTTTAGCAATAGTGCCGGCAATCTCCATGGCACTCTGACTTGTTTTATTAAGATTTGCCATGATATCTTCAATACTAGCCGGGGAAGTTGTCTCCAGTTTGTCTCCTTCACTGATACTTTTGGTATTCTGAGAACCTGAAGAAATGGTAATGATCTTATTGCCCATCAGGCCGGCGCTGGAAATTGCCGCAACTGCATCTTTTTTGATAAATTGGCTTGCACTTTTTTCCAAGAGCAAAGTAGTCTGTACTGTCGTATCACTTTTGATAGTTACTTCCTCTACTGTGCCAATATTGATACCTGAAAAGCGTACCTGGCTACCAGCCTGTAACCCATCTACTGTGTTAAATACTGCCAAAACCCTAATATTTGACCCGAATAAATTTTGTCTGGCGCCAATAAAAAAGATGGCTGCTACAAATAGCAGTAAACCTATTACTACAAAAAGTCCCAGCTTGATGTTATTTCTTTTACTCTCGTCCATATCTTCTTGCTATTTATTATTATTGAAAAAAAGCGCGTACCCATTCATCATCGGAGTTTGCCAATTCTTCAAATGTTCCTTGTACGCCCAGCGTTTTATCCCTGATGATATATACCTTATCTGCTGTCAGCTCGGCACTGGCCATATCATGGGTGACGATGATGGAAGTAATGTTATAACGGTCGCGCATCTCCAGGAGCAAATGGCTGATTTCTTTGGAGGTCACCGGGTCAAGGCCGGTAGTAGGTTCATCATAAAGCATAATCTGGGGCCGCAGAATAAGCGTTCGGGCCAAGGCAATTCTTTTTTGCATACCGCCTGAGAGTTCAGCAGGCATTTTGTCAATGGCGTCAATCAATCCTACACTTTCCAGCCCTTCTTCCACCAGGGCTTCCATTTCATCTTCCGGCTTAGGCCCTACTTGTCTTTCCAAAGGAAAACGCATATTCTCCCTCACTGTCATAGAATCATATAAAGCGCCTCCCTGAAAAAGATAGCCTACTTTTCTGCGCAGTTCGGTTAAGTCTTCTTCATTGATGTTTTTCAAATCATGGCCCAGCACATTTAATTCTCCGCTATCAGGTTTATGCAAGCCCACCATGCTCTTAATCAGCACAGATTTTCCTGTTCCCGATTTGCCAAGAACAACCATGTTCTCCCCTTCGTAAAGCTCAAAATTCACATCCTCCAGAACTGCTGTCCCATCAAAGCTTTTGCTGAAGTTTTGAGCACTGGCCAACACTTCTCCATTTTCTTTTTGATGCTTATTTTTCTGAATGTGTACTTCCTGATTTTCCATAAATTAATAAAAAAATTGCGTGACCTGAACCGCAACTAAATCAATAAGAAATACCAGCAGCGAGGCCACTACCACGGCTGAATTGGCAGACATCCCTACACCTACCGTACCATTGCGTGTGGTATAACCTTTGTAACACCCCACTAGCGCAATGGCAAAGCCGAAGAAAAAAGACTTGACAGTTGCCGGAACCACATCCATAAAACTGATCGCTTCTATACTCTGAATGAAAAAAAGCTGAACAGAGATATTGCCTCCAACATTAGCCCCTAAATAGGAGCCGATCAAGCCTACAAAATCAGCGTAGAAAACCAGTATTGGTAATGCAAGTGTCATGGCAAGCACCCTGGTAACCACTATGTATTTGAAAGGGTTAGTGCCCGAAACTGCCATGGCGTCAATTTGCTCAGTAACCTTCATGGAACCCAAGTCCGCACCTATTCCCGAACCCACTTTGCCTGCGCAGATCATCCCGGTAATCACCGGGCCGATTTCCCGGATGATGGCTACCGAAACCATCGCTGGAATATATGATTCTGCACCAAATTCTAATAGTGTAGGCCTGGTTTGTAGCGTAAACACAATACCCATAATAAAGCTGGACACCCCGACTAGAAGCAAAGAACCGTAACCCAAACGGTAAGCTTGGTTGAGTGTTTCCTTAAATTCATAGGGCTTTTTGAATAGTTCTTTAAAAAAATCGGTGGCAAACTTGAAAAGTCCTGAAGCGGTGATAAGTGATTCCTGCAAACCTTCAGGCAAATAAGTGAGCTTATCTTTTT
>JBBSOG010000158.1:0-11708 GCA_038259985.1 Cytophagales bacterium | reverse complement strand
TCTTCTTTTCATCGGTTGTGTATCTAACATTAAACATTGTGAGATTTAAAGATAAGGTTTTTTGCAAAAAAATAAAGCCACACCTTTTGGGCGTGGCTTTTAAAAAAGATAAAATTCGGAGGAAGCGTCTATTACCTTCTCTTGATCTGATAGGAATCAGCCAATTTTGCTGCTTCATAAGCATTCACCACACCTCCGGTAGCACTTAAGCTATCAAAATTCACCAGTTTACCTTCTTCTCCAGGGCGGTTTACCTTAAGCTTATCAAACTTTACCGTAGAGTCCAGGATTACCTGTTTGATTTGTTCAGCACTCAAATCAGGATAATAGGAAATTAACAATGCAGCGATTCCGGCAGTGACCGGAGAGGCCATGCTTGTTCCGCTATTGCTTTCGTATTTTTGATTAGGGGTAGTAGAATACAGGTCAACGCCCGGGGCAAACACATCCACGTTCTTTTTTCCATAATTTGAAAAATCAGCCACAAATTCCGCTTCACTTTTCCATGAAGATGCCCCTACTTCAATCCAGTTTTTAGCCTCTTTATTGGTATCACCATACTGCCGTGAAGGGAAGTTTTTCACCTCATCAATGTCTTCACTACTATTGCCTGCTGCGTGGATCAGTAATACCCCTTTGGATTCGGCATATTTTACGGCCTTATCCACTGATTCTTTGTGAGGAGAATATGATTTGCCAAAACTCATATTGATGACCTGTGCGCCATTATCCACAGCGTAATAAATAGCGTTTGCTACATCTTTATCCCTTTCATCACCATCGGGAACGGCACGGACTGGCATGATTAGTACGTTTTCGGCGATGCCCTGCATGCCGATACTATTATCCCGGTTGGCGGCAATGATACCAGCGACATGTGTTCCATGATTTGAATCCGGGCCATTTACGTCATTATTGCCATAATATTTTTCGGATACATCTTCATAGTTATCCCCAACGATGGAGCGGGGGTCAAACTCAGTATTATATCCGTACTCTAAAGCATTTTTATAGTGATTTTCGTATTCTTCAAATTGCTCTTTGCTGAATCCCATAGAAAGGGCGTATTCCATAATAGATAATGAAGTCTGAACAATTTCATCATCAGTAGTCACTTCTTTCAACAATTCGCTGGTAACTTCCTCTACATCCAGATAAGCTTCCAAAAGCTTGGAAGAACGGGAGTAACTGGCCGCGAAAAATTTAAACCCAGCGTATTGCTCTTCCATTTCTCCCTCCTTCTTCTCGTAAGTAGACATGATTTCCTCGTAATAGTCGCGCTCTTTTTTTGGTATTTCGTCCAGCATTTTACCTTCATACTTTTTCTTAAGGCGGACATATTCACGGGTAACTTCATAGGTATCCTGTTTGACATTAGTCCCATCAGCGGCGCCGATAAAATTCCAGCCATGCACATCATCCACATAGCCGTTGTTGTCATCATCTTTTCCGTTATCAGGGATTTCATCGGTATTTACCCAGATTTTACCTTGCAGGTCTTCGTGTGCTATATCTACCCCGGAATCAATGACGGCGACAATTACTTTTTTAGACTTGCGTTTTTTCAAAAAATCATAGGCTTTCTCCGTACTGACACCTTGCACGTGATAATTTTCAGTATCCAGGTTAAACCAGTTGGCAGGGGCGGTTTCCAATGAATCAGTGGGAGGATCTGACGCCTGAACAAAACAAGGCACACAGAATACAACTACCAGTAATAAATGCTTGATCTTCATTATTTGTAAAATTTTAATCAACAAAATAAGTAAAAAAAACTGTCATTTTTTCTCACCATGAAATTTTTACCGCTGATTCTAAGTTTTTGCCATTAGCTTTGCAATTTGGAATTATCATAAAAGCGATAAACGTATGTGTAACACAAAAAAATACAAAAAGCTCTTAACTTTCCTGATTATTTTTTCTCTTTCCAGTCAGCAATTACTGCTTGCGCAGAAAGAATCTTACGAAAACTTACGTGAGGCACTTTTTACTTCCGGGCAACTCTCCGGCGATCCCGGTCCCCGGAGCATCAACTGGATAGATGAGGGTAAGCGTTTCTCCTTTATTGAAACCATCCAGAATAACCAGCAGGTGATCAAAACTTTTGACCCCAAAAATGGAGGTGAAAAAACAGTATTTGATGCCAGCAACATGGTTTTCCCTGGCACGGAGGAAGCTTTTACTTACCGCTCCTTTCAGTGGACCAAAGATGCCAAGTATATATTGTTCCAAACTAAGTTTCGTCCTATCTGGCGAAATTCAGGGAATGCGGACTACTATTATTATTCAGTAGCGGACAAAACGCTGAAATTAGTAGCCGAAAACGCCTTTACGGCGGAAGTTTCTCCCGATGGCGCCAAAGTTGGCTATGGGCATGATGGAAATCTTTTTGTCTATGATTTTGATACCAGGAAAGATACCCAACTCACCTTTGACGCCAAAGGCCAGATTTACAACGGACGCTTTGGCTGGGCTTACGAAGAAGAATTTGGCTTGGTGCAAGCGTGGAAATGGTCACCCGATAGCCGGTTCATCGCTTACTGGCAGTCTGACGAATCTGAAGTGCCTATCTACCGGATTTCAGACTACAGTGACCAGCACCCTCACTATGAGGAAGTCCCTTATCCTAAAGTAGGGGACCCTAATCCAAGTGTTAAGGTGGGAGTGGTTGATTTACAGGACAACAGTCAGCAATGGATGGATGTCAAGGTGGACGGAGGCTACATTCCCCGCATCTATTGGACAGCGAAAAGCGGAACATTGGCTATCGTACATCTGAACCGTGCTCAAAATCATCTCAAATTATTCTTCAACGACGCCATTACGGGTAAGGGTAAGCTCATCATGGAGGAGCAATCGGATGCCTGGATTGATGTCTTTGACTTTTTCGCAGGTATTATGGATCTCTTTTTCTTTCCTGAAGATGTGCAGGAGTTTTTCTGGATCTCTGACCGTGACGGATGGAGCCATCTTTACCGTTATGATTATGAAGGCAATATGATCAATCAGGTAACCAAAGGGGAATGGGAAGTGGTGCTTGTGCATGCGGTTGACGCTAAGGCAAATACCATTTATTATTCCTCTACCGAAGATTCCCCTCTGGAACGACAACTCTATGCGGTGAACTACAAAACGACTAAGAGAAAAAAACTGACCCAAATTGAAGGCCGACACGCTATTGATATGTCCCCTCAGGGGAAATACTTTATGGATACCTATTCCAATATCCACAGTCCTAAGAAAGTAGGTTTATATGATAAGGAAGGAAAATTATTGGAAACCTTTGTAGACAATGAGAAAGCCTCCGCTTTTGTTGACCAGCACTTTTATAGTCCACGTGAACTGTTCAGCTTTACCACCGAGGACAGTGTCAAGTTGGATGGCTATCTGGTAAAACCCAAGGACTTTGACGAAAACAAAGCGTATCCCCTGGTGCTCAACATTTATGGTGGGCCGGGTGCGCAATCGGTATACAACGAGTTTGGTACCAACGGCTGGGAACAGTACCTCGCCCAGCAAGGCTATGTAGTGGCCAGTGTGAATAACCGCGGTAGTGGTGGATATGGAAGCGCGTTTGAGAAAGTTGTGTACCAACAACTAGGCATATACGAGAGTGCCGATTTTGTCGCTACGGCCAATTATCTTGCACAAAAACCCTGGGTAGATAGCAGTAACATGGCGATCCGCGGACACAGTTATGGTGGCTATATGTCCAGCTTTACGTCTGTCTATCGTCCGGGTGTGTTCAAAGCAGCCATCATTGGGGCACCGGTGACCGACTGGCGTTTGTACGACAGCATCTACGCGGAGCGCTATATGGGGCTATTGGCGGATAATGAAGATCAGTACCTGGAAAGTTCTTCTACCGCGCATGCCCAAGATGCAGAAGCCAAGCTATTCATCGCCCACTCTATGATGGATGAGAATGTGCATGTCCAGAATACTTTTCAATTTGTGAAAGCCTTGATTGATGCCGGAAAAGACCATGAATTGCGCATCTATCCTCCCGGTTCACACGGCGTAGCTTACAACGGCGAGAGTTATGTGTTACTTTATCAGCAGTATACCAACTTCTTGGATAGGTACCTGAAAGCGAAACCTTAGTGTATTTATGATCTCCGGACATGTTCCGGAGATTTTTTTTCATTTTTCTCTCCCGTTTTAAACAAATTGCCTGCCAGCATACCTGCTATACTAGCCCCCAGGCCCCACAGTATGCTTGGAAATTCGGAGCTCACCCCTTCAAAGTAAATCCACACGGCCATCCCAAAAATAATGGAAAGGATAGCCCCCGCTTCGTTAGCCCTTTTCCAGTACAATCCTGCCATCAGGGGGACAAATAAGGATACCAGGCTCAAAGCCGAAGACTGGGCAACCAAATCGTATATATTGGTCTGCACATTAGCCATAATGGTAGCACCAATGGCAATAATCACTACTGAGATTCTAAGTAATCTGAGTAAGTTTCGGTCACTTTGGTCTTTAAGATGGGGCTTGATTAGGTTTTCGGCCAATATAGTTGCCGGTGCCAATATTGCCCCACTGGTGGTACTCATGATGGCGGAAAGTAAAGCACCAAAGAAAAGCACCTGGATACCCATTCCTGTATGTTCAAGTACTACTGTGGGGATGACCATTTGTACATCGCCAATGTTAGCAATCACCTCAGGATAAACCTGCATGGCTGCCAGGCCAATCATTAAGGGAATAAATCATATTGTCAAATAGAAAAAAGCTGATAGAAAGGAAGCCTTTACCGCTACATCCGCGCTGCGGGACGCCATTACCCGCTGAAACACATCTTGCTGGGCAATAGAGCCTAATCCGATCGTGATCCAGGCAGCAAAATAAGTAGTGGAATCTTTCCAGTTGGGCTCAGGTAGCATCCTGAAAAAGCCTTCCGGGGTGCGCTTAATAACTTCGTTGATACCACCGGCTTCACTAAAAAGGTCAACGGCCAAGAAGATCAAGCCCGTGATAATAATGACGGATTGGATGAAATCAGTAATGGAAATGGCCCACATCCCTCCAACATAGGTGTAGAAGACCACCACTGTTGCCCCGATCAGGATACCGGCGGTGATAGAAATACCCGCCACTGCATTGAAGATAATGCCCAAGGCCACCAGTTGTGCAGCGATCCATCCGAAGTAAGAAGGCACCATGCACAGGCTGCTCAGCGTTTCGGTGCGCTTACCAAACCGGTCGCGGTAGAAATCACAGAACGTAAGGATGTTTAGTTTGTATAAGGGGCGGGCGATGAGCAAGCCCACCAATAACAAACAGAGTGCTGCCCCGAAAGGATCTTCAATTACCCCGATTAAGCCATGTTCTACAAACTCAGACGAAGCACCCAACACCGTCTCCGAACCAAACCAGGTGGCAAACAAGGCAGAGGTAGCCAGCACCAGCGGCAACTTCCTTCCCGCCAGCACAAAGTCCTGGGATGATTTAACGTAACGGGAAGTGATCACACCGATGAGCAGTGTACCGCCTATGTACAGGATAATAGAGGTGAGCAGCAATGAATTGAGTGTTGAAGCAGGACTATGAAATAGTAAACCATTAATGTAGCATGGACAAATAAAAAATATTTGCTTTTATCATCATAGCGATGTGCTTACTAAATATGAATGTTCGTGTCATTTCTCCCAAATCATTTGTTACCGCTTGGAAGGTAAGTCATCCCAGCAGGGAGAAGGTCATTAAGGCACACTTCAGCGTTCGGAGTGTTTCTATTCATTCTCCTACAATACCAGTTCTACGTAAATAGGAAAATGGTCAGAACCAATTTCTGGTAATCGTTCTAAGCTTTTCAACCGAAACTCTTTGGTTACGAAAACCTGGTCTAATGGCCATCGCATGAAAATATTCTTTGCATTATAACTATTATAAAAACCTCTGCCTGTCCTCACATCATATAGTATATCTTTGGTACCCGTCAATTCATCCACATGAGACCAAACCACATCGTTTAAATCTCCCGCTACTACAGTAGGGAGTTTATTGTCCTTTACTTTATCTCCCAGTATTTTCATGGCAACTTCTTCCTGGCCTGCATTGTCGGGCAAATCCTCAAAATGTGTAGGCGGAACAGGATGGATACCGTAAAAACTAATAAGCCTATCGTTAGAGAGCGCAATAGTCCCCTCAAAAGAAGGTACGTTCTCGTTGTGTAAATAATTAACCGCAATGTCTTTGATCGGAAACTTGCTGTACAAGGCCATTCCGTAGGTCACTTCATTGATAGTTTCTTGAGAATAAGGGTACTTCTCTTCAATACCATTCAGTGCATTATCCCACCATTGGTCTACTTCCATCGCCAAAACTAAATCAGGCCCCCTATCTTCAATCAAATCAATCAAAGGCTGTGCTTTCCTATTAGACATTTTTACGTTAGCTATCAGCAGACTGAATTGAACATCAGAGGATTTTATGTCTGTTACCGTAGGTACTTCTTTGGGTACCAGACTTGTATAATTTTTCAGGTACACCCCATTGATAACCACCCCACATAATGCTCCAGCGATAAGTAGCGCATCATACCATCGCCATTTCCTGATGATGATCGCTAATGCTATTAAGCTAATGAGTGAAGTGATAAAAAACTGTATGCGTGGAAAGTCAAGCATTTTTAAGAAACGACTTTCTGTATTTCTTAATATGGAAAGCAATGAGCATATCGCTAAAACCACCACTATCACACTAAGGAAAATATAAATCGTCTTTCTAAGTTTCCCCATATGCTCAATAATATTTAAAAAATGGATAGTAGCCGTTATTATTTAATATTAAAATCTATAGTAGGGTAAGAAAGTTTTATTCTATTTCATAGAAAGCTTCTTCTAGGCGAATGCGATGACTTATAAACTCTTATCCCTTCCTCATAAATCCTCTTAGATGTCCCACTTCAACCATGAAAGTAGACGTCTAAGGGGTTTAGATGTGCCATGATGGCAGAAAAGACTGGTTTTAGGGTGGTTAGAGGTCTACTTTTCTTTGAAAAACGGACATCTGGGGGGCTTAGACATGTGGTGTATGTAAGTTCTGCTCATTTAAAAGTGCTTAGACCTGTGGGGTACGTAAGGTTATTACATTTCAAGGAGAATTTATTTTGCATTTTGCTGCCATTGTGGCGCATAAAGGCGTCTTTTTTCGTGATTGACTCATTTATTACATGGGTAATAATGGTTTGTACTTTGCTATTCTGTCTCCCAGAAATAGTATTTACTTGCTTTGGTTTTCAAAACCACATTCCCATGAAAAGTTCAGACTACGTCTCTATTCCCAAACTCTTTGATGAGGTGCAGATGTACCTCTCCAACACCGGTCAGCAGCCGGATGTCCAAAAAAGACTGAGCCTCAACGGGCTGAACCAAAAAATGTTCCTGGAAGGCCATGCCCTGTTGGACAATGCGAAGGGACTTTATGTACAGCAAAACGAAAAGTACGGCGAAAAAAAGGAGACCGCCCGCCAGATCCAATACCACGAGCAACTTGCCCGGCATACTTTTGAAGAGCACGTGGCGATTGTCAAATTTGTGTTCCGAAAAGAGCCGGTTACTTTGGCTAAATTCAACGTAGAACGTATTGAAAAAAAGATAGAAGTATGGTCTTTACAGGCTAGTATGTTTTATAGCGTAGCCAACAGCTATGCCGATGTACTGGCCCAACAGGGACTTACCCAGGAAGAACTCGCCCAGGCCACCGCCATGGTGGAAGCTGTTTCTAATGTGCGCCACCAGCGTCTGGTCAGAAAAGGACAGGCCGAAGAAGCCACCCGCCTACGTGACGATGCCATCAAAGCCTTGCGTGCTTGGGCGGTAAATTTCCGCGCCATTGCCCGTCTTGCCCTCAAAAATAGCCCCCAACTCATGGAAACTTTGGGCATCATAGTCAAATCTAAGAAGGTATAAAGGGAGACGGGAAACTGGAGGCAGGAGACCGCAAGTCAGGAAATCATCTTTAGTGATCAGACCGAATCATAGCAAAGGGCTATATCCGCCAGACCTTCTAAAAGTCTGACGTGAATCGCGTTGCAACGCGCGCCAGTTTCATCTTTCAACATATCCAGGTCGCTATAATTATTCACCTCCCATATGCAAACGGATCATCACCGGGGGGCTGGCATGGCTTTCCTGGTGTTGGGCATCTACTGCTGTCACCACAATCGTATGTTTTTTACGAAATAAGCCCTTACCTTTTTCTGTAAATGCAAAGTTTGGCGAGTAAGTCTTACCAACGATTGCTTTACTGTTGCTCAAGTTAGGTAATGTAGTCCCCTCTTGTACATACACGATGTAATAACGGGTATCTTGGTGGATATCTGCTTCCCACTGTACCAATACCTGATGACCATCGCGGGCCACTTTGACCTGCTGCGGGGCGTGCAGCGCTTTAGCTTCCTTCCAGGTCATCTGGGGCACCAGTGCCGGAAAACGATAATGGTGCTTGCGGAGTGAATCTACTATGCCCAGAGGGTTGCTATTGAAGGAGCGGGCACTAAAGTACATACTGCCGTCTACCTGAAAATTACGGCGGTTCATCTCAATCTGTTGTGCAATTTGCGATGGCTCCAACCAGGTTTTATCATGGTTATTATTGACTTTATAGGCTGCCTGCCCAATATATAGCTGCCGTCCGTAGGTGTTCCGTCCCCACCAGTCTAGCAGTTTCTCGTAGTCGGCAGGCGCATAGCCGATACTGAAGTAGATTTGGGGCACCACATAGTCTATCCAGCCGTTTTTAAGCCAGGTCAACACATCCGCATAGAGGTCATCGTAGCTGGTCTGCCCGGCTTTAGTTGCTGAACCCAGGATATCTTTGTCCTGGTTGCGCCATACACCGAAGGGGCTGATTCCAAACTTCACATTTGGTTTGACAGCTTGTATGCTGTCGTACACTGACTTGACAAAATCGTTGATGTTATTTCTACGCCAGTCTTCAATATCAGTAATGTTGTTGTGATACCGCCTGAAAGTAGTGCTATCAGGAAACTGTAGACTATCTATCTTATAAGGATAAAAATAATCGTCAAAGTGTACTCCATCTATAGCATAGCGGTTGACCACATCCATGATCACCTGGAGCACATACTGACGGGCATCGGGCACACCGGGGTCAAGATAGGCATGCTTACCATAGGTGACAAGCCACTCGGGATGCTTATAAAATATATGTCGGGTTGAATCTATTTGCGCATCATTGAAATCAAAGATGGCACGGAAGGGATTAAACCAAGCATGTAGTTCCATCCCCTGCTGCCGACATTCTTTGATCATAAATTCCAGGGGGTCATAGTAGGGATTGGGCGCTTTACCCTCCTTGCCGGTCAGCCAGCGGGACCAGGGTTCATAAGGAGAATCGTATAGTGCATCAGCATGGGGACGTACTTGTACCATTACTGTGTTGAGCCCATTTTGCCGGTGAAAGGATAACAGTTCCCGAAACTCCTGTTGCTGCTCTTCTGAAGTGAGCCCCTGCGACGATGGCCAGTCAATATTGCCTACTGAAGCCACCCATACGCCCCGAAACTCCCGCTTGGGGGGATAATCCTGGGCAAAAGCACTAGGGAATGGCATAATAAGTGCCAATGTATAGAGTAAAATAAGCATAACGTGCAACTTAGACTTCATAGAAAAGATGTATATTTTTGTAATAAACAAATATCGTATTGAACTATTAATCTTACAAGTTAAATTTTTTATTTCTTATCCTGCCAAGTATTTATCAGCTTCGCCAAACTTTTCCGGTATATTCATCAATCTTTTCTTATAGCGTGCTAACTTCGCTGCTGATCAAACATTGCCTATAAACTTTTTCACATGCCTAAGATTGATTTCAAGCAGCAGCTATTACCGCATATTGTGGCTATTGTTGTTTTTTTGGTGGTCACCATCATCTTTTTCAGTCCCATGTTCTTTGGTAACAAGACCCTTCAGCAAACGGATGTATTGATGGGCTTGTCCTCGGGGCAGGAACTCAAAGAATACCGCGAACGGACAGGGGAAGAAGCCTTATGGACCAATGCGATGTTCTCCGGAATGCCAGCTTACCTGATCAGCGTGCGCTATAAGGGTGAGGAAGTGATCAAATTTATCCAAAACATCTACTCTTTCTGGCTGCCACGCCAGGCGGAGGTGATCTTCATTGGCTTTCTCAGCTTTTATATCATGCTGGTGATCTTCGGGGTGCGTCCCTATCTGGCCATTGCCGGGGCCATAGCCTATGGCTTAGGCACCTTCAATATTGTCAGTCTGGCGGCAGGGCATATCTGGAAAGTAGAAGCCATCGCCTTTATCCCCCTGGTATTGGCCGGTATCCATTTGACCTACCGGGGCAAACTCCTCTGGGGCTTTACCCTAACGGCACTAGCTCTAGCATTGGAAATCCACAGCAATCACCTGCAAATCACTTATTACCTCCTACTCATCGTATTGATTTATGGTATCGCTATGCTGGTAGACGCCATCAAGAACAAAGCTTTAAAGCCTTTTCTCATTCAATCCCTGGTGTTGATACTGGCAGCGGGGCTGGGGGCAGGCATCAACTTGGCCAGACTATGGAATACCTATCAATACAGCCAGTATTCTACCCGTGGTCCATCCCCCCTCAGCGAAAGTGCTGCCAGTGGAGACGGTGAGGGCTTAGACCGGGATTATGTTTTTAACTATAGCATTGGCATGGCCGAAACATTTACCCTGATGGTGCCCGACTTCTCGGGTGGGGCCAGTAACCGCAACATCGGTATGGACTCCGAACTGGCCAATATGCTGCAAAGCGCCAACGTAAGCCGACAACAGATTCAGGGCTTCGTGAGCAATGCGCCTACGTATTGGGGTGGCAAGCCCAGCACCGCCGGCCCTACCTATGCGGGTGCGGTGGTAGCCTTGCTGTTCTTTATTGGTTGTTTCTTTGCCCCCCAGCCACATAGGGTTTGGCTGATTGTCGCCACTGTTTTTTCTGTCTTACTCAGTTGGGGCAGTAACTTTGCCAGCTTCAATTACCTGATTTATGACATATTGCCGGGATATAACAAATTCCGGGTAGTAGAGATGGCGCTAGTCATTGCCCTGCTGTGTATTCCCCTCCTGGGTTTTCTAGGCATAGAACATCTCTTGAGAAGTGAGTGGAATAACGTTACCAAGAAAAGATTCTATATGGCCGTCGGTATACCTTTAGGATTGATGTTGCTGCTCATTGTCTTCGGTGGAGTCTTTAGTTTTGAAGGTGCAGGCGATAGCCGACTAGCGCAGATGGGCGGCCCGCAGATGGTAGATGCCGTCATAGAAGACCGTGCCTCAATGCTGAGAAGTGATGCTTTCCGTTCCTTGTTTTTCGGCTTGCTGGCAGCAGTGCTTATGTTTTTTTATAAAGGAAATAAGTTCGCTTTCACCTGGCTTGCCGTGGGTATCATCATCTTGTCCACCGCTGATCTGTGGATGGTAGATAAACGATTTCTTACGGAAGACAACTATGTAAAAGAGCGCAACAGATTTGATGTCATGAATGCCTCCGAGGCCGATAATTTTATCCTGGAGCAGAACCAAAACCACGCGAGGGTACTCAACCTACAGAACCCCTGGAACGATGGATTGACTTCTTATTATCATTCTTCCATTGGAGGGTACCACGGTGCCAAGATGGGCCGTTACCAGGACTTAATTACCTATTACTTGAATGATGAGTTGACCAGCATTATCCAAAGC
>JBBSOG010000157.1:0-11802 GCA_038259985.1 Cytophagales bacterium | reverse complement strand
TGGAAAGAGCTGCGGATGCCGGTTATGCTGAGTGAGCAAGCATTTGATGATAAAAAGTAAGGCAAATACTAGGCCCTCAGCGCGTAAACGATTCTTAAATACAAGCTGATGTAGGCCAAATTCCTGATGTTGACAGTATCGCAAATACTTCTAGACGAATTTGTTGAAAAATGACACAGATTTGCATTATATTCATATTATAATAGGCATTAATCCAGCCGAATTACTGAGGTTTGTGCAAATGCCGTGATAAAAGGATAAGTATCAAAGCGCTGCGCGTTATTCGGAATCCGCTGGACAAGTTAAATTTAGGTAGTGATGATGGACAGAAGTAAGAGAATAAGCGTAAGGAGTGATTTGAGGATGTTTTTTACTGAAAAGAAGACATAAAAAGTATAAGGTAGATAGATGCCCGGCGTGGATACGCAATTGTGTCTACACAGATGTTACCGCCTATTAGAAAATAATGGAATGAGAAAATTATCAATACTACTCCTAATACTTTCACATATAGGTTTTGGACAAAATCATCGATTAGATTCTCTTGATTGGTTCATTGCAAAACAAGTAATAGATTATGAGATTCCCGGACTTGCCATTGGCATCATAAAAGAAAATTATATCCGTTTTCACAAAGAATATGGCGTGACTAGTACGATTGATAGTTTTCCAGTAACCAGTAACACTATCTTTCCTATTTTATCTTGTACCAAAGCCTTTACAGCCGCTGGGATAGGAATATTAGTGGATGAAGGTAAACTTGACTGGAATGATAAAGTCATCAAGTATTTACCAGATTTCAAACTCAGCGACCCCTGGATAACAAAGGAATTAATCATCAGTGATCTACTAAGTCATAGATCTGGATTGGGTGAATATGATGGAGATTTACTATGGTATGGCACTCAGTATAGTCGAGAGGAAATTTTAGAGTAGATTTTGCTTACAACAATGTGATGTATTTAGTGGCTGGATTGGTGATTGAAGCAGTTACCGGCAAAACATGGGATGATTTTGTAAAAGAGAAAATATTCACTCCTTTATCAATGCATATATCCTCTACCAGTATTTCACAATTATCAGGGGAGCATCCCTATGCCCATCCTCATATCAAGAATAAGCCTATTGCTTTGCTAAATATTGACAATATGGCACCCGCCGGATCTATCAATTCTTCTGTTAAGGAAATGCTCAACTGGTTACAGATGTGGATCAATGAAGGTAGCTGGAATGGAAAAGAATTCTTGTCTGTAAAGACATATCAAACCATCACAAGTCCTAAAACAATGATCTCAAACAACTCGGATGAAAGTTATGGTTTTGGCTGGCAATTAGGAAAAAGCGAATATGGTAAAATCATCAGTCATGGTGGGGGGTTACCCGGATACAAATCTAGCGTCACTATTTTACCTGAACACTCTATTGCCATCATCATTCTTGCTAATAAAATCACCTATCTCCATGAAGAGTTAACAGGTGTTATACTTGATTTTCTATTAAATCCAGAAAGAACTAATTGGCAGAAAGCGAAAGAAAGTCTCTATTTTAAAAATTTTAATTATGCTTGGGATGAGGAAAGAGAAGTTGATACCACGCTTCAGGCAAACAATCCTTTTTTTTAGTAGCTACAAGGGTGAGTATGAAGATAAAGTGTATGGAAAAGCCGTTATAAGGCGAAAGGAAGGAAAACCATATCTGGAATTGCTGCCAAGTAAACATCTGCTCTCAGGGTATTTATATTACCTGGACGAGAATACCTTTAAAGTTATATTCCATGATGAGTTTATATCCCCTGGAAAAATAGCTTTTACATATGATGCTAGTCAGCAGGTGCAAGGTTTTACTATAGATCTACCAAGCGATGATTTTCACTTCAAATATTTGAACTTTGATAAGCGGTAACACCATGCAGCCACCACTCACGCAGATGGCTGCATTAGCCGTTAGCGGTAATGTAAAAACACCAATAAGCCGACCAATTTCGACAATATCAGATTCTGCTATTATATAGCAAGATTTGGACACAAAGATTTTTAAGTTGTTACCGACCTTTGTTTCAACTTAAAAAAAAGAAAATGAATAAAATATTAGTAACAGGGGCGACAGGATATCTCGGGAGTTCTGTTATCAAAACATTGCTTACAAAAATTCCTTCTAAGCAAATTTCCATTCTGACCCGAAATGACAATAAAAGAACTGAACTCCAATCGAGAGGATTTAATGCTTTTTTGGGTAGCTATGACAATGTAATCTCGCTTGAAAACGCAATGAACGGAGTTGATACCGTTCTACTTATTTCTTCAGGCGACCAAGGCGACCGTATGCAAGAACATAAAAATGTAATTGATACGGCAAATAAAAAAGGCGTGAAACATATTGCCTATACCAGTAGGTGTTTGAGGGACAGAAATGCATTGGCAAATGAACTAATGGTCGAACATTTTCAAACGGAGGATTACATAAAAGCAAGTGGGCTCAAATACACTTTTTTTAGGAACATTTTATATATGGATGCTATCCCGCAATTTATTGGTGGCGATGTGGCCTTGGAGAAAGGTATTTTTTTACCCGCTGGAGATGGTAAAGTGTCGTTCGCATTGAGAAGTGAGATAGGCGAAGCAATGGCTAATGTTCTGTTGAGTGAAAAATCCGAGAAGGAAGTTTACAATTTTACAGGAGATAAAGTCTATTCGTTTTATGACATAGCAACGGCACTTTCACAGCTTGTAGACAAAGAAATAAGATATACCAACTTGGAAACCGCTGCATTTGAAAGAATAATGAAACAGAGAAATTTGCCAGAGCCAGTTATTCAAAAAATTGTTGATTTCATTACCGATATCAAAAATAACCAAGAAGCAGAAATTCATGACGACCTTGAAACCCAATTAGGCAGAAAACCAACGGGATTGAAAGACGGTTTGAAAACATTGTTTAAAATTTAGAAAAATGAAGATAACGAACAATACAATTTTAATCACAGGCGGAACGAGTGGCTTTGGACTTGAATTTACGAAGCAATTAATCGCTTTAGAAAACACGGTAATTATTACAGGTAGAAACCAAGCCAAACTTGATGAAACAAAAAAAATGTTTCCTAAAGTACATACGTTTCAAAGTGATGTAAGTAGTCCAAAAGCGATAACGGAACTTTATCAAAAAATTAAAATATCATTTCCAAATCTTAATATACTTATCAATAATGCAGGGGAAATGCGAAAAATAAACTTGCACGACACATCTATTGATTTAGATAATATTACCAAAGAAATTGACATTAATCTGTCAGGCCCAATCAGAATGATACAACGATTTTTACCTCATTTTAAGACGCAAAAAAATGCAGCTATTTTGAATGTAACATCAGGACTTGCGCTTATACCATTTCCCATTTCGCCTATTTATGGTGCTACAAAGTCGGGTCTTCGTTCCTACACAAAATCCTTACGAAAACAGTTGAAAAATACGAGTATTCAAGTTTTTGAATTGGTAGCACCAGGTGCAAAAACACCATTAAATGATAAATTTGCCAAGGATATAGATAGCAAAACGCTTATGGATGCCGATAAATTGGTCGCTACTGCGATAAGAGGAATTGAAAAGAATCAGCTTGAAATATACCCCGGTGCGGCAAAAGCGATACGGATTTTGAGTAGGATAGCACCTAATTTTCTTCTTAAGCAGTTGAGCAAGCCAGTGGATAAATTGCTAAAATCTTAAACTATGGTCACACAAAATATTAAAAGTATAAGCCAATACCATCAGTTGATGGGACTGCCCAAGCCCGAGCATCCGTTAATCAGTCTAATTGATTTTGAAACCATAAAAAAACAACCGCCTGAGGGCAAAATAAACCTCACCCTCGATTTTTATTCAATTTCACAAAAACGAAATTTTAACGGCAAACTTAGATATGGACAACAGGAATACGATTTTGATGAAGGTGTGCTTACATTTATGTCGCCAAGGCAAGTTTTACGTGTAGAAATTGAAAAGGGAGTAGCACTTAAACAATCAGGGTGGTTATTGCTTGTCCATCCTGATTTTCTTTGGAATACCGCTTTGGCGAAGAATATAAAACAATATGAGTTTTTTAGCTATGCAGTAAACGAAGCATTATTTCTTTCAGCAAAGGAAGAATATAAGATAACTGCCATAATGAAAAATATTGAGCAAGAATATCAATCAAACATTGACAATTTTAGCCAAAGCGTAATTATTGCTCAACTTGAATTGTTGCTCACCTATTCGGACAGGTTTTATAATAGACAGTTTATCACAAGAAAAATTACCAATCATAAAATTCTGAATGAATTTGAAGAAGTGATATCTAAGCATTTTACAATTGATAATTTAACCAACAACGGCATTCCTTCGGTACAATTTATTGCTGAAAAATTAAATGTTTCTGCTAACTATTTAAGCCGCTTATTACAAATGTTGACAGGTCAAAGTACAAAACATTTCATCCAAGATAAATTAATTGAATTAGCCAAAGAAAAATTATCTACTACAGACTTGACCGTGAGCCAAATAGCTTATGAATTAGGATTTGAATATCCACAATCTTTCAGCAAGTTATTCAAAAACAAGACAAACTTTAGCCCGTTAGCATTTAGACAGTCATTTAATTGATGAACAGGAAACAAAACCGCTAATCGAGTAGACGGCTGACAGTCTATTGACTGCCAGTGCGCCTCTCTCTACCGGATACCGCAAACATCCACCATGCGATGTCGATGCGGTAGTCGAAGTCTTGCAGCCACTGGTTCATGGTGTACCAGGCCAGGGGGCTGGCCAGCAGGAAAGACAATGCCACGGTGCCTACGAAGTTTTTGGACAGCAGGGAAACGATGCCTGCCACGGAGGCCCCCAATACTTTGCGAATGCCGATCTCTTTGGTGCGTTGCTCGGCGGTGAAAGCGGCCAGGCCGAATAGGCTCAGGCAGGCAATGATGATGGCCAGAAAGGCGATGAAGCCGATCACCGCCACCAAGTCGTCCATCCACTGGTTGACCTTGACCAGTTGGTCGTCGTAAAACTGGAATTTGAAAGGATGAACCGGGTCAATCGCTTTCCATTTGTCTTCCAAAGCCGCATCTATTTCCTTGAAGTTCGATAAAGTTAGTTTAACATTGAGATAGCTGAACTTCTCTTCCTAATTTCTGAACATCAGCGGGCTTATTTCTTCTTCCATCACCGGTGTCTGGAAGCAGGCATTCTTCATAATGCCAATCACCTCTACAGGTTCCTCATAGGTGTTGACTTCCAGAAGTTGCCCTATCATTTCTGAAGGTAAATCATATCCTAAAGACATGGCGGCTATTTCGTTGACCAGTACAAAACGATTCTCATTCCCCTCCACTGGCAGGTTTCTTCCGGCTACGATCTCAAGTCCGAGATTATTCACAAAATCCGCATCCACACTTAAATGCTCAAAATGTACAAGACCGCTTTCGGTTCCGGCTATTTTCACACCGTTTCCGTTGGACATGGCAGTAGCAGGAATATACTGGCTGGCCGAAATAGCCGACACTCCCTTTAACCCGCTGAGTTCATGCTTCAGCAGCTGATAATCATTTCCCTGTAGCGGTATGTTGATGATGATAACTGGAGCAAGGCATTTAATGCATGGCTTGCATAAGAAGTGGAATTCCCCACTGAAAATGCACGGACGGATTTTGGGTTTATGCTATTCAACTATCATTACTTGAATTATGTTAGAAGAGTAATGCTGTAACACCAAATTTCAATTTGAGAGTAGTCCCCAATTACTACTAGCGTTCTCATCAGCATTAGGTTTCTGCGTTTACTTCACTGGCCAGTAGCGGACGCCTACCTCGGCTGCCCATTCGTTCCAGGCTTTTTCCAGTTGGTCAAATTTTTCTGGCTGCTCTTTACTTAGGTCATTGAGTTCGGTAGGATCATCTTCCAGGTTGTAAAGTTCCCAAGGCTGTCTATGCCTTTTGACCAGTTTCCAGGCACCTTGACGTACTGCTTTATTGCCCTCATGTTCCCAGAAGATCAAGCGCTCCACAGTATTAACAGGCTTTTGTAGCAAAGGGGCAAAACTTCGTCCATTGAGCGGCAGAATTTCATTTCCATTGTACTGCTCAGGATAAGTAGCCCCGGCGATCTCCAGGCAGGTGGGCATAATGTCATTGATAAGTACCACCTGCTTGACCAGTTGACCGGAGGCACCCATTCCTTGTGGCCAATGTACAATCAAGGGGGTGATAATGCCACCTTCGTGCTCCATGCTTTTGTACAAGCGGTAGGGGGTATTGCTGACATTGGCCCAGTTTTGTCCGTAGGAAGCGAAAGAGGCAACAGTGCCAATCTCTGCACCGGGCGCACGGTTAACTTCCTCAGCCGTAGCTCCATTGTCCGAAAGGAAAAGAATGACCGTATTGTCCAGTTGATCTTTTTCTTCCAGCTTCGCCAATAGCTTGCCAATGTTCTGGTCCATACGGTCAACCTGGGCAGCATATATTTCCATTTTGTGGGCTTCTGCTTCCTGGTTTTCTACGGTATTCCAGGCAGGAAAATCGGAAGGGGAAATTTCAGTCTCAGCACTAATAATATTAAGTTGCTGCTGCTTTTCATAACGCCGCTGCCGGATGCCCTCGTAGCCTTGGTCGTACTTACCCTGGTATTTGGCGATGTCTTCCGGCCAGGCTTGTAGGGGAAAATGTGGGGCAATATAAGCCAGATAAAGAAAAAATGGTTGATCATCCTCACTGGCCGTTTCTACCATTTGTAGGGCCTCATCAGTAAAAGCGTCGGTAGAATAGAAGGTGCTGGAATCAGGAAATACCTGCTCCCCATTCCGATAGATTTCGCGATCTACGAAAGGGGAGGGATAAAAATATACACCGCCCCCGCTAGGAATGCTGTAAAAACGCTCAAAGCCCCGGTAGTCGGGCCACTGCTCACGCGCTCCTCCCACATGCCACTTCCCTGACATAAAAGTCTGGTAGCCTTCTTTTTGTAGTACTTCGGCGATAGTCACACACTGCTTGTTAAGAAAACCCCGGTAGGCCGGGAAGCCGCGGTCGGCAGTCATGTGCCCTATGCCGACACTATGCTGATAGAGGCCGGTCAGCAGGCTAGCGCGGGAAGGGCAACATCGGGAAGCATTGTAACAGTGGGTAAACAAAGCACCGTTGTTAGCCAGCCGATCCAAATTAGGCGTAGCAATTTCGCTGCCCATACATCCCAGGTCAGAATAGCCCATATCGTCGGCAAGGATGACAATGATGTTAGGGCGTTTGTCATTGCGCACACTTTGCAAACGTGCGTCAGATTGTTGTTCGTTTTTTTGGTTATTACATCCCAAAAGCATGAAAATCATGCTGAAATAGAGATAATAAGGTCGTATAGTGTTATTGGTCATGTCCTTTTTGTAATGCTAATGATGTATAGATAAATCAAATATTAATCAACCTATTTTATCATCGTTTCGCGGGTAGCTGACCAGGGGCCAGCAGCAGTGCCCATCAGCCTTCTGATGCGAATGCTGTAGCTTCCAGGAGGTAAGTTATCAATTTTTGCCGCACCTTGCAGATTTTCAATTTTCAAAAGTTTTGCCTTGCCCTGACGGTTCTTGTACTCAATTTCATAGTGGTCCTTTTCGTCCCCTACCGAAAAACCCACCATACAACTTTTATCCAGGGGAATGACCGTCCAGATCGTAGGGGCTCTCTCGCTTGCCTGGTCAGGAAGTTCATCCATCGTAGGAAGCTCTTCCCTAGAGGTTTGCGAAGCATACAGGCTTTGTATCTGCCCGGCACTTCGTTTGGGTTGCCGCCATACATTGTATACCCCCCAGGCGCGGTTCTGACTGGCCGGTGTGCCAGGGTACCTACTGCGGTAGTCATTATACGTCCACAATGAGGAACCCACCACATAATCCAAGTTTTCCAGGTTTCGGATAGCGCTTTGGAGAGATTCGGCCAGCACCGCCGTGTCAGGGTAAAGTCCTACTTGACCCTTTCCGATCTCCGAAACAAATATAGGTTTGTCCGGCCACAAAGCGTGGCACTTTTTGGCGATATTGGCTGCTTCGCCATAGCTGTTGAAACAGATGATGTCACAGAGATCAGCCGGGTCAACGCCTATCTTTTCAGCATTACCCACGGTATAGCTGACGTAGGTTTTCAGGCGTGAACTATCCAAAGTATAGACATAATCAATCATCGTCTTGACGTAGTTATACACATTCGGGCTCATCTGGCGTCCCTCCAGATCAGGGTCAGCGATTTCGTTGGCCACCGACCAGCCCACGATGCTGGGATGGTTATAATCCCGCTCAATCATCTCCCGGAGCCACTGCTTGGTCAGGGGATTGTCCGGAATAATTTCAGGATTACCTTTTCCCCAAACCGGTATTTCCTCAATGAGCAACATCCCCACCTCATCGCAGTAATCCAGTAGATTGACCGCTTGCGGATAGTGCATGATGCGGGTAAAGTTACAGCCCATCGCCTTCATTGCGTCTATATCAAATTTGACGATATGGTCCGGCTCGGTCTGTCCGTAAGCCCGGTGGTCGGCTACCCGGTTGAAGCCGTTCAGATGCACCGCTTGGCCATTGAGCAGCAGTTTGCCTTCCCGTGCTTCAATTTTTCGGATGCCAAAGCGGTCGGTACTGCTATGCAATGGGTGGTCACCATTTTTGGTTTTTAAATCAGTTTGAAGATGATAGAGATGGGGGTTATCAAAATCCCACAACTTTACTTCATCCGGCATAAGTTCAAAAGTTAGATTGGCGCTTATTTCTCCGTGGGAGGGGATGGTTACTTCTTTTTCAATACGCTCACAACTAGCACATTCCCGAATGTTGGAGGTCAATATCCCCGAAAATTCTTGGTCGGACTGGTTTGTTATTTTAACCGAAGCGAAAACGGAAGCCCCTCCATTGTCAAGATCAGGTTCGGCCACAATATGTTGCCAAACGATGCGCTGTTCGTTATTGCGTACCAACTTGACCTCCCGGCTAATACCTCCCCAGTGCCACCAGGCCCCAGCACCATACTCGTTGTTGGCCGACAGGGCGATCGTATTGTCCCCGCCAGGCAGGATAACATTACTAATGTCAAACTCAAAGGGCGTGTAGCCTCCGACGTGCTTTCCCAAATAATTACCATTCAACCAAACTTCAGTAGCCTGGTATACAGCCCCAAAACACAATCTCAACTTTCTACCTTTCCAAGCGGAAGGAACCGTAAATGTCTTGCGGTAATAGCCGGTGCCCTTGAAATTAGCATAAGCATTTTCCACATCCCAATTACCCGGCACCGGGAGTTGGTCCCATTTCGAGCTTTGGTAAGAGGGTTGGGTCCATTCATCAGACCTAGAAAGTAGGCTATCTACTGAAAATTGCCAGGTACCGTTTAGGGAAAGCTCATCAAATCCCCCTTTCTCAAAAGGTTTTAAGTCCTGGGCAGATAGGCTTATGGCCATCGTGAGCAACATCAGGCATACTATATTGATTTTTTTGATCATGAAAATTTTTATTTTAATAGGAATAGTATAGGCAAGCGTCCCAAACGTGACAACACGTACCTATACTGAGCATAGTAAACCAGTATATCTATTCAATCTGATCATTGGCATCTACCTCACTCAAAGGAATCTGCCAAAAATAGTCGGTAGTGGGATTAAAACTCCGTGACCCTGCCCCCATGACCCGCTCAAAGCCAGACTCATCAGGATATACTACATGGCCACTGACATCATCAATCATCGGTACCTGGAAATTGTTAAGCCAGGCTTCGGTAGACAAGGCCCGTCCGTAGACCTTTCCGGGCAGCACCTCTTCAGCGATTTCCCAGCGTCGGATGTCCATTAACCGCAAACCTTCCCCGGCAAGTTCTATTTTGCGCTCCCTTCTTAGGTTAAAGCGCAATTCGTCCCGCTCACTGCTGGTTACCGCCGGATAGGCATCGATATTAGAAGATGTTACTCCGTACGCGCGGGCGCGTACCTCGTTCAGGGCATTTCGGGCGGCAGCCAAATCCCCGGAAGGGTCTTCAATATTGGCTTCTGCCACAATCAGGTACATCTCGGCCAGCCGGAACTGTATGATGTCTATCCCCACATTGGTACGGTCGGCCAGACCGGTAGCATCTACGTATTTCTTCCACACAAAACCTGAATAAGAAGCGGCAGCACTACTTACATCAGCGTATTTGGTGGAGTCAGGATGAACAAAATAAGTAAAGGCCGGATCAAAAACCGCATCGGAATCTCCATTCGTGAAGATACTTGCCTTCAGTCTTGGGTCGCGGTTTTGGTAAGGATTATTAGGGTCAAAGGCCGGGTCTTCGTCTACCAGCAAACCATTCACAGTTTCGTAAGAATCCACCAGATCGCGTGTAGGAATCAGGATAGCCCAGCCGTCACCGCCTGAACGACGGGGCCCCAGCAGTTGTACTAAACCCAGATCACTGACATTGGTCAGATAACCAGCGGAGAAAATTACTTCGTCACTGGTTTCACCGGCATGGGTGAACAATTCACGGTAATTCGGATACAAAGCGTAGCCACCATTGTCAATGACTGACTGCGCCAGACTAGCAGCAGTAGTATAGTCTTGCTGGTACAATGCCACCCTTGCTTTGAGGGCTTGTGCGGTAAACTGGTTCGCTTCGTTTTTGCTACTTTCTTCCGTAGAAAGTAAACTGATCGCATCATCTAAATCCTGATTGACTTGTGCTAACACTGCTTCCTGACTGCTGAGGGCAAAGCCCGTTTCTTCAGCGGAGGGGCTAGTGACCTGAAGTACCACTTCACCGTAGAGGGTGGTGAGCATATAGTAGTAGAAAGCCCGAAGGAATTTTGCTTCCCCTTCAAACTGTTGCAAAGTAGCATTGTCGGTAGTTCCTGCTGCCCGGTCAAGGTTACCAATAATAAAATTTACTTTGGCAATGCCTTGATAGTAATTATTCCAGTAGCGTTGTAGTACAAAGATATCATTGGACATATTTCCTTCCGTGATATTCTGAATGCCCCCGTCGCTACGGTTCCAGGCAATATCGGTGAACGCATCCAGGTTGAGGGTGCCCGAGTACTCATTTCCTGCGGTGAAGTCCCAGGAATTATCCACGTGATTGTAGGCTGAATAGAGGGCGAGTTGCACCTCCTGGGCATTGGATAAAACATTTTCTGAGGAAGGCGCGGTAAGGGGTTCCTTATCTAGTATATCGTCGCAGGCTGATACAAGCAGCAACGCGGTCAGTCCAATATATAAATAGATTTTCATGATTGAATTCGTTTAGGATTAGAATGAAGCATTTATACCAAAGGCAATAACACGGGATTGAGGATAAATCCGGGTAGTACCAAAGGGTACTTCGGCGTCGTAGCCCTCAATCTTATCAAAATTCAGCACGTTTTGTCCACTGGCATAAACTCGTAGGTTGGACAAGCCGATAGATTCTAAAGCAGCGGTAGGAAAGTCATAGGCCAACACAATGTTTCTCAGCTTAAAATAAGAGGCATCCCTTACCCAAAAATCAGAGTTGAGTTGGTTCCGGTTGCTGGTATTCTGCCATAAGCGGGGATAACCTGCATCAGGATTAGGGTTGGTGGGGTCCCAGCGGTTTTGCGTGATATCCTCAGTGATTTTGCCGGAAGTATTGCGGAAGGCATAAGCAGCTTCCCCGTCAAAATAGGTGTCCACTTTTCCTACGCCCTGCATGAATACTGTCAGGGAAAACCGCTGGTAAGCCAGGTTCACGTTCAGGCTGTAAGTGAAGCGTGGAATGGTACTGCCAATGACTACCCGGTCCTGGTCGT
>JBBSOG010000156.1:0-11833 GCA_038259985.1 Cytophagales bacterium | reverse complement strand
TATTTTGCCGGATGAATCGGTTGTCAACCTCAATGCCAATTCAAAGTTGATTTACAAGCGTTTTTGGAACTCAGATCAAAGAGAGGTTTGGCTAAAGGGAGAAGCTTTTTTTTCCGTGACTCATCAGGCTGATTCTACTTCATTCGTGGTGCATACCGATCATCTTGATGTGCAGGTACTGGGCACAGAATTTAATGTGGACGAACGAACCGACAAAACGCAGATTATGCTGAGTTCCGGCAAAGTAAAAGTGGATTTTCAGCATGAAAAAGTGCTTGAGAAAATTGTGGAAATGGAACCCGGCGAATTACTAGCCTACACTTACCACGACAATAAAGTACATAAAGAAAGGGCAAAAGTTGAGCTAGAGACTGCCTGGCGCAACAACCAACTGATCTACGAGGATGCCACGATTGCCGACGTCATCCGGGATGTAGAACGACAGTTTGGGTTTGATATTCATGTGGAGCAGGATTCTATTCTTCATCAAAAATTTACAGGAATGATTCCTTCTAATAGCCCGGAAGCTTTTTTTATCACCATCAAAAACACCTTTGATATGCAGGTCATCAGAAATAAAAAGCATATCACGATCAAGGCGAATGACCAACGCTGATTTTTATAGATCAGCTTAATTTTTAAAATGATGTTTAATCTAAATTACTCCATCAATGTGGAAAAACGTACGTAAATTTTTTAGTAAAACGATGCTATGCTGTCTCATAAGTGTACTTGTGTTGACATCAGGGCATGCAAACGCGCAGCAATTGGCTAGCTTACACATGAGCAAGGCCCACGGGCAAGATAAATTGGAACTTAAGCTTGTCCTTTCCGAACTCGAACAGCGTTATCAGGTACAGTTCAACTATGTGAGGACAACGGTTGAAGGGAAATTTGTCAACGATAACCTGGACAGTATGTCCGGAGAAGCGATTGATGAAATTGTAAAACAGGTGTTGAAGCCACTAAACCTGGCTTATGAAAAAGTGGGTCAGAACCTATTTGTGATCTTTAACCAAAAAGAAGAAAAAAACCTGATCCTGAACAGAAATATGCCTGCGCCTATGGAGGCACTACAGAAAACAGCTTCACTGAAGCCAATCTTTCAGGTCAATGATAGGTTTAAGGTGTTAGAACAGACCATAAGCGGAAAAGTGACCGATTTGGAAAACGGCGAGGGACTTCCCGGGGTTAACATCCTGGCCAAAGGAACGACTACCGGTACCGTATCCGATATGGATGGAAACTATCGGCTTACTGTTGCTGATGAGGTAACTACCCTGGTCTTTTCCTCTATTGGTTATGAATCAGAAGATGTAGAGATCAACGGAAGGAGTACGATTAACCTCGCACTATCACCTGATATCCAGTCCCTATCCGAAGTAGTGGTGGTAGGCTATGGAACGGTGAAAAAGAGCGACCTTACCGGATCAGTTTCATCGGTAAAATCAGAAGAACTTACTGCTTATCCAGCGCAGGGAACGGTTCAGGCCTTGCAAGGACGTGCTGCCGGGGTTAATATTCAGTCTAATAATGGTGCTCCCGGTGCAGATTTAAAAGTAAGGGTACGTGGTGGAACTTCCATCAACGCCAGCAGCGACCCTATTTATGTGGTAGATGGGTTTGTGGGTGCGGCGCTACCGCCCCCTGAGGATATTGCTTCAATTGAAGTGTTGAAAGATGCTTCCGCCACGGCCATTTACGGTTCGCGGGGTGCCAATGGTGTCATTATGGTGACTACCAAAAAAGGAACAGCAGGGGAAATTAAAATAGACTTTAATGCTTCCTATTCCGGGCAAAATGAAATAAATCGTTTGGATCTGCTGAATGCCAGCCAATTCACGGATTATATCCAGGAAGCCCGGCCCAGTATCGCCGCCGGGGATGGCGAAACAAATTGGCAGGATGAGATTTTCCGCACCGGGGGCATCCAGAACTACCAACTCTCTGTTTCCGGGGGCAACGAATCGGTCAACTATTATGTGTCAGGCTCTTATTTTGACCAAAAAGGGGTGATTATCAACTCCGCTTTTGACCGTTTTTCACTGACCAGCAATATTGATATCAAAGCTTCAGAGCGGCTTAATATCGGTGTAAATCTTTTTGCCCAAAGAAACACTACTGATGGCGTCAGGACACAGGAAGGCTCTGGTGGACTTACGCCGGGTGTAGTATCTTCTACCTTCAAATTTGAGCCGGACAGAAATATTTATAATCCCGACGGTAGTTTTACGATTGCCCGCCTCAATGACCCGATTGATAATCCCTACGCAATTGCCACCCAGTTGCAGGACGAATCAGTCAATGACCGTTTTCAGGCGAATGTATTTGCGGAGTACGATATTTTTAAAGACCTCAAGTTCAGGACAACTTTCGGAGCTACTACCAATAGCGGTAGGAGAGGAAGGTATTCGCCCACTACCTTACAGGAAGGCAGAAATGCCGGTGGCGGTGATGCCCGGGTAGACGGATCAAAAAGCACCTTGCTATTGAACGAAAATTATCTCACATACAGCAAGTCATTTGGACAGATACATGATTTTTCAGTGATGGCAGGTTATTCATTCCAGTCATCCTCCTCGGAAGGTTGGGGTGGCAGAAGCCAGTCATTTATCAATGATTCTTTTTCTTTCTGGGGCTTGGATGCGGGGTCAGTTTATCAAACGCCAAATTCCGGGCTTACCGAATGGCAGATTGCCTCCTATTACGGCAGGTTAAATTATTCACTGCTAGACCGATATCTGTTTACTTTTAATGCCCGCTACGATGGGGCTTCTAACTTCAGCAAGAATAATAAATGGGCATTCTTTCCTTCCGGGGCTTTTGCCTGGAACATGAAGGAAGAACAATTTATGCAGGATGTCAACTGGCTGAGTTTCTGGAAGTGGCGGGTGAGTTACGGCTTAACCGGCAACCAGGCGATTTCACCTTATCAGACGCTGGCAAGATTTGAAAGTGTTTATTCGGTAATTGATGGACAGGCGGTCAACGCTGCTCGGCCAACCGCAGTAGCCAATGAAAACCTGACCTGGGAAACAACCGCTCAATTTGACATTGGCGCTGATATCGGATTCCTGGACGACCGGATTAACCTGACGGTGGATTATTATCGCATGCTAACTTCTGACCTTTTGTTTGAAGTTCGCTTGCCCCAGTACTCCGGTTATCCTAATCAGTTGAGAAACCTTGGCGAAGTAGAAAATGTAGGATGGGAGGCGATGGTTTCTTCCCGCAATCTGACTGGTGAGTTCCAGTGGACAACCAGTGTTAACATTTCAGCCAACAAGAATAAGGTGGTCTCTCTTCCCGAAGGTACTGACATCTTTTATGGTTCAGGACCCGGACATATGGTTGGCTTAGGAGATACCCAAATTCTGCGTGAAGGATATCCGGTAGGAACTTTCTATGGATGGCAATACGATGGCGTGTATCAGGAAGGGGATGACTTCATTGCAGGTGGCGGATTTGAACAAGAAGCAGGGGGAGAAAAATTCAGGGACAACAATGGCCGTGATGAGGAAGGCAACCTGACGGAAAGCCCTGATGGCCTATTGAACAGTGATGACCGTACCATCATTGGTAACCCTAACCCTGACTTTATCTGGGGATTTAACAATGATTTCAAATGGAAGGGCTTTGACCTCAATATTTTCTTCCAGGGTTCTCAGGGCAACGATATCTTGAGCTATACGCTGATGGAACTTAACCTGATGTCCGGTATCAATAACGCGACCACCGAGGCATTAAATCGTTGGACACCCAGCAATACCAATACCGATGTGCCCAAAGCATTCAACGGACGTACCCGCCGTGTTTCTACCCGTTGGATTTACGACGGTAGCTATGTACGCCTTAAAAACCTGGCCTTAGGCTATACATTGCCCGCCAGTTTATTGGAGCGCTTACAAATCAATAAGGTAAGGGTATATGTGAGTGCCCAGAATATTCTGACGCTTACAGATTATCCCGGATATGATCCTGAAGTGAATTACAATACCTCTGGTGGGCAAGGCGGAAACCGTAACGTCGGCCTGGATTACGGTAGCTACCCCAATGCCAAATCATATACTGTGGGCTTGAACATCGGATTTTAAAAGAAATAAAAGCATAGAATCATGAAAAATATACTATATAAAAGCTGGATCGTGGCGTTGATCGTCTGTATCAGTAGTTGCGCCGATCTGGAAGAGAAGCCAGTAGGGCTGTTGTCACCCGAAACACTATTTACAAGTCCAAAAGACGTGGAGGTAGCTATTTTCGGTGCCTATGGATGGATATCAACTGAGCGACTGTATGGCAGACAGTTTGTATCTGCCCTAATGCTCAGGAGTGATATGGTAGATATCGGTGACCGTGGCACACCTGCTGAAAGGCAGCAGGTAAATGATTTCAACATGGACGCTGATAATGGTATGATCAGGGTATCCTGGCCGTATTGGTACCAGACCATTAGTGCCGCTAATGCCGCGATCGCCGGGGCGGAGACCCTTGATGTCCCAGAGAATACCATTAATCCACTTATCGCGGAAGCCAGGTTTATCCGGGCTTTCTGCTATTATCATTTGGTAAGGACTTTTGGCGATATTCCGTACATTGATTATTTCATTACGGACCCTGCTACTGTGGGAGATATCACCAAAACCCCGGTCAGTGAAGTATATATTGGTATCATGGAGGATTTGGCTTATGCCAAAGAATGGTTGCCTGATGTTCAGGACGGAGATGTGAGATCCAGGGCGACCAAAGGCACTGCCGCTTCGTATCTAGCTTCAGTACACCTTACCATGGGAAATTACCAAAGTGCTTACGATGAGGCCAAATGGGTAATTGACAATAAAGATAGGTTTGGTTACGCACTGGAAGCAGACTTTCAGGATCTATTCGTGGCTGAAAAAGCTGATAACCTTAAGGAACATATTTTCGCCATTGATTTCCTCGGCTTACAAGGCGCTGGCGGTGGTGCCGATGATGATATTATGGGACCCATGACAGGCATCCGGGGAAGCGACATAGTCGGCTGGAGTGTATTGGTTCCATCAATGAATGTGTACGACACCTGGGATGATCGTGATTATCGCAAAGAAGTGAGTTTTGAGGATTCTACTATTGAAAAAGGTGTCCTTGTTCCATTCGCAGAATTTGATAATACCCAACGGCCACACATCGCTAAGTATGCCAGGTTTCCTGGTAATTCCAGTGGGGATACCAGAGATTCTGATAACAACTATTCGGCGATGCGTTATGCAGAAGTTCTGTTAATTGCTGCCGAAGCCTTGAATGAGGTTAGCGGACCAACGGATGAAGCCGTGGGTTATGTGAATCAAATTCGTGCCCGGGCCAGGAACTGGGCAGGACTAACCACTAATTTTCCCGAGGATATAGCAGCAGGATTAGGTAAAGAGGCGTTTACTGATCTGGTGTTGGAGGAAAGGAGGCTGGAACTAGCTTTCGAGTACAAACGCTGGTACGACATCAAACGCAGACAGTTGGGTCAGGAAGCTTTTATTGGGCCTAGCGCACTTGAGGCTCATGATAATTTTGATGCCAGCCGTGATTACCTGATGCCCATACCCCAGGTAGATTTGGCGGTGAATCCCAATCTGAGACCACAAAATCCAGGTTATTAAACCACTTCTGATTTGTATTTTAAATCCCTGCCTTCATTACGAAGGCAGGGATTTTTTTTGACTTTTATTGTGTCTTAATAACCGTTTGTTCATTTTAAGGTAAATTATTTATTTATGGAAATCCCTCTTCTCACCGATATTACGATTATCCTCGGCGCCTCCGTATTGGTCATCTACCTCTTTCAAAAGCTCAATTTACCGACGATACTGGGCTATTTGATGACGGGCATTATTGCCGGGCCCCATGTGTTAGCTTTTATCTCCGCTTCCCATGAAGTAGAGGTCCTAGCGGAGATAGGGGTAATCCTGTTACTGTTTATCATCGGTATGGAGTTCTCCCTGAAAAGCCTGGCCGCTATTAAGAAAAGCGTTTTTATCGGTGGGTCAGTGCAGGTGGGATTGACCATTGTGGTGACCGCGCTATTTGCTTACTGGACAGGCTTTACGTTGAACAGTGCAATATTTCTAGGCTTTGTATTTTCTTTAAGTAGTACCGCCATTGTGCTGAAACTTTTGCAGGAAAGAAACCAAATGAACAGCCCGCATGGCAAAATCGCCTTGGCTATCCTTATTTTTCAGGATATCATTGTGGTGCCCATGATGTTGTTGACGCCTATTCTTTCCGGGCAGGGAGAAGATATCTGGTCAGTATTATTAGTACTTTTATTTAAAGCCATTGCGGTCATTTTGGTGCTTTTATTTGGTGCCCGCTACCTTATTCCGTTTTTGTTACACGAAGTAGCAAAAACCAAAAGCCGTGAGCTGTTCATTCTATTCGTGGTAGTCATCTGTTTTGCGGTTGCATGGGCCACTTCCAGCATCGGCTTATCCTTAGCGCTGGGGGCTTTTTTAGCCGGTCTTATCATTTCCGAATCAGATTATAGTTATCAGGCCACCGGTTTTATCATTCCTTTTCGTGAAATATTTACCAGCTTCTTTTTCGTGTCTATTGGCATGCTCCTGGATGTGCGTTTTTTGTTTGAGCATCTGTTCATGGTACTGGGGCTTCTGTTGTTGGTGAGTTTTTTTAAAGCAATAATCGCTGGCTCAGCGGCATTGATATTGAAATACCCCCTGCGTACCGCCATCCTTACCGGATTAAGCCTGTTCCAGGTGGGCGAGTTTGCCTTCATATTGTCAACGGTAGGTATAGAGAATGATTTGCTTTCCGAAACTGTTTATCAATATTTTTTATCCGTTTCCATTCTTTCTATGGCAATTACCCCTTTTGTCATGCAATATTCTGAAGCATTGAGCAGGCTAGTCAGCAGAAAAAATTTACCAGAAAGGATATCAAGTTTAAGTGGTAACTCAGGCTTATCGGACAATGAACAATTGATAGAAAACTTAAAAGACCACACTATTATCATAGGTTATGGCGTCAATGGAAGGAATGTGGCCCATGCTGCGAAATTCGCTAAAATTCCCTACGTCATTGTTGAAATGAATGCCGATACTGTCCGGCAGGAACGGCTAAAGGGGGAGCCTATCCTGTTTGGGGATGCGACCAATCATTTTATTCTGGAACATGTCAAAGTATTTAGTGCCCGGGTAGCCATCATTGCCATTTCCGACCCACTGGCCACCAAAGCCGTGGTAACCAGCATCCGCTCTATTTGCCCTACCGTGCATGTAATTGTAAGGACCCGCTTTATGCATGAAATGGGAGAACAACTACGGCTGGGGGCCAGCGAAGTAGTTCCTGAAGAGTTTGAGACATCAGTAGAAATATTTACTAGGTTGTTGCACAAATATCTGGTTCCTCAGGATGAAATTGAACACTTTGTCCAATCCATCCGCTCAGACAATTATGAAACGCTAAGGCCGCAGGAGATTTCCTATAAAAGCACCACCCAGGTAAGTATACCCAATCTGAATATTTCTACCCTCAGGGTACAGAATAGTAATAAGGAAATCGTGGGCAAAAAAATTGAGGACTCCAGGATACGCTCTAAGTTTGGCGTAAATATCCTGGCCATTCAAAGGGATGCGGATTATCTTTCTCACATTGAAGCAGATACGGAAATTGAGCAAGATGATATTCTTTTTTTAGCGGGCAAACCGGAAGACATTTCACGCTTCCACGAACTCATTAAAATTTGATTTACGCTAAATACCAGAGTATATTTATTTTATATCAAAATCTAATTTCATTGCCCTTGTATTTCACGCGGCATGCAATGCGAGGGTATAGTGTATAGGGCGTTTTAAAAACCCCATTTCATACTTCCTCGCCGGGACGCCGGTCGTCGCAGACGAGGACGATATTTTTCAAATTTTAAGTTTTATCTATATGTGTCCTGGTACTTAGTCAAATTATCTAATCATTGTGAACATTATCATGCGATTGTAAGAACATCATTAATGATGTTCTTACGAAACTTAAACTTTCGGTCCACCTATGAGTATTTAAGATACCATATTTTTAACTACACATAATAACACAATGCAAAATCTGGAAAATAAAATAGCCCTGATCACCGGGGGAAGCAAAGGCATCGGCTACGGAATAGCTGAAGCACTCATGGAAAAAGGCATGAAAGTAGCTATCACCAGTCGTTCGCAAGCCAATGCCGAGGAGGCAGCTGCCAAACTGAATAAGTCGGGCAGGGGAGAAGCACTGGGCTTAGTGGCCGATGTGCGTGATTATGACTCCCAGCAGAAAGCGGTTGATCAACTGATGAAAAAATACGGCCAATTGGATCTGCTGGTAGCCAATGCGGGTATCGGCCATTTTGCTTCTATTGAGGAGATGAGCGTGGAGCAGTGGAATGAGACGATTGAAACCAACCTCTCCGGTGTTTTTTATAGCATCAAGGCTAGCCTGGAAGGACTGAAAAAATCCCAAGGCTACATCATGACCATTTCTAGTCTGGCGGGCACTAATTTTTTTGCAGGAGGATCAGCTTATAATGCCAGCAAATTCGGATTAACCGGCTTTACCCAATCTGTGATGCTTGATCTGCGACAGCACGGTATCAAAGTGACGACCATCATGCCCGGTTCGGTGGCCACGCATTTCAACGATCATGAACCTAATGATCAGGATGCCTGGAAGATACAGAAAGAAGACCTGGGCCAGATGGTGGTTGACCTGATGCAAATGCACCCCCGTACCCTGCCCAGCAAAGTGGAAGTGCGGCCATCCAAGCCACCGCAGAAATAGATTCATCGTTGATCGCTCATCTGAATACATACCCGATCAGGATATAAAGCACATCAGCCTTTGCTGCTTAAGTTTTCTTATCCGTGGTCTGTGTCCACACAGACCTAATATGCTGGGTCTGTGGGGACACAGACCATGGTATGGAAATAAATGCTGTATCCTCCTGTTTATCTGAATACATACCCGATCAGGACATAAAGCACATCAGCCTTTGCTGCTGAAGTTTTCTTACATCATGCGTTTGCACCGCTTGTTCAAGGTTTATATTGTTGTTCAATTGATAAAAACGACACGTTCTATTACATGTACGATGAATTAACTTGCAGAACAGTAGTGATCTATTACATGTACGGCGAAATAACTTGTAGATCACTACTGATCTATTACCTGAACGGTGGGAAAATTGATAGATGAGTACTGATTTATGAGTTGAATGACCGAATAAACTATAAATCAACACTGATCTACGTGTTGGACAATGAAATAAACTATAAATCAGTGCTGATTTGTGAATTGAACGACCGAATAAACCATAG
This sequence comes from Cytophagales bacterium, assembly GCA_038259985.1. Lineage (GTDB taxonomy): Bacteria > Bacteroidota > Bacteroidia > Cytophagales > Cyclobacteriaceae > Catalinimonas. Next base: position 2,504 of record JBBSOG010000156.1, on the reverse strand, counting down.
ATCAGTATTGATCTACGCGTTGGTTAATCAAATAGACCATAAATCATCGTTTATCTATGCGTTAAACCATTGGAAAAACTATAGATCAGGGCGATTTTGTAAGTTAAACCAGCAAAGAGATGATCTAACGTTTGTAAACGGTTAAAACGGATAATACCAAAACTCAGGAATTTCATATATTATCTATTTAGATTGTAAGAAATTATCTCAAATTGGGTGGTATTATATAGTGGAAAACGCCCGGATCATTGACATAGTTGCGGATTTACAAATGTTGTAAGCAAAATGGCCGTCAAAAATTAAGGTACTAATTTGAGTTTAATTGTTTGTAGGAAGGAAACTGAAGCATTGCTTATTGTAAGCGATACAAAGCTTACATACATGAAAGAGTATTATCCCAACAAGCAAACGGGACATCCTAGTGACGGTGTAATAAAGACAATAATAGTCAATCCTAATTTGTGCGTATCATTTGCAGGGGACATTGAAACAGCTGAAAAGGGAATTAAACAGATTGGACTTAATGCCGATTTGTCAAGCATTTTACAACTTCTAAAAAACGTATCAGTAGATAATAAAACAGAATTTATTGTATGTAGTTCTATCCCAGAGGTAAAGATTCATGAAATAAAGAACTCGAATTACTCTGAAGTTCAAAGTAGTTGGATTGGTTCTCAAAACGCGTTTAATAAGTTTCAGGGTTACCTTCATGATCAAATTAAAGTTGTACAACCATCTTTTATAAAAATTGAACAAAGTCTAACAAAGGAATTCTCCGAGCTGGGAAAACTTTCTGGAGCTTTTGACAAGGTTATTAATGACCCAAGTGTACCTGAAGTTGACGGGTTTAAGGTTAAAGTTGCCCTCCATGAGGGAAAGTTTAAATATCAAGGCTATTTGAATTCATACTTGGGACATATGGAAATAAAATTAGACCAAAGCATGATAGGCCAGAAAATATGCATCAGACATGGTCATGGGACATCAAGAGAGGGTTCATACACAGTTAATTTTTTTGATTCAAACAGTAATTTCAACCATGTTGGAATCCATATTCTCCAAGGTAATTTAGGAATCGTTTATTCAAGAACCGATAATGGGCTTTTGAGACCGAAAATATTTCAAATGGACGAAGTTGACTTCGTTGACTTCGCAAAAAAAGAGTTTGACATGCATCCCACTGGCACAACACAGGATAGAGAATCAAAATACTATCAACAAGCTCATGAATTTATAAAGGTTAAAGATTTTGCAAATGCAATTAAGTACTATGACAAAGTGCTTAGCGTTAAAAAAGGTAGTATGGAAGCTATAGCTCATTATGAGAAGGGGATTTCACTATTGAATTTGAAGAAACTGCAAGACGGAATTATAGAAATTCAAAAGGCCATAAATATTGATTCCTCATTGCAAAAAGAAGCAATGAAACTAATGACAAAATTAAAGGGAAACTGACGCCATGCTGCTTAAATCGTCCTTGTCACTCACAACTTTGTTATTATTGATATGCTGTAGTTGTGCTGAAGATGAAATAATTTTATCAAAAGGGGAGCAGAATGCTCAGCTGATGGCTAGAATCCTTAATGATAACGAAATTCAGTTCGTAAGTATTTATGAATATGCTGGGGCAGAAAGTAGTTGGAAATTAGCTGCTGATAGTCAACGATATGAGGAAGGAACTACCAAGTTTACAGTTACAGTTGATGGTACCTATTTCGTTCTAGATGGCACTGGTAGCAAAACTTATGTCACTGGGAATACGCCAACGCATCAGTTAAGTGGCTTCTATTATTTTGACTTAACGTATCTTGTATCATTTGATATGAGCGTAAATCAAGATAAATTGTTTCTGTATTTCATGTACAGTAACAAATGAATATAGATTGACGCCCGCCCTGACGGCTGTAATAGATCGTTAGAAACCAACGAAGAATGAAAAAACTAGGATTTAAAATTTACATCAACGGAGAACCGATTAGAGTCATAGGAATTGGTGTAGATGGTACAATGGGCTTTCATCTTACTCTAAGAAATGACGTTGAAAGTGGAGAACAGGCAATAAATGTTGATACCGGTGCATACCTTAAAAATGAAAATCTCTTATATAAATGGATCAACAAAAATTTGAATGAGGATGATGAGATCACGATCAAAGTTGTCAGAACTGAGTCATTTGATGAACCGATTGAGATAAAACCTTACGAAAATCCGGAATTGAATGAATTTGTACTGAAAAGTAAGCTAAAGAGCTACTATCGGCTTAAAGAAGAATTAAAAGATCATTTGAAAGAATGAAGTCGACTCCTAACATTATGCATCAGCCATGCCTCTATGAAACGCACTCGGAAGATCATTGCTTCAAGCCGCCGGGGCTCGGTGCCAAAGTTGAAACACGAAAAGAAAAAGCAAACAAGCCCGGCATATAGCTACTGAAGATAAAGGGCAAACAACACCAGGATATTGGCATTAATTGTTTTATTTGCATCAAATAACAGGGAGACCTA
>JBBSOG010000155.1:0-11935 GCA_038259985.1 Cytophagales bacterium | reverse complement strand
TTCCATTTCCTTTGAGCAGATTGTCATCCGGATCTACAAAACGATATTGATCATAGTCAACTGTTTGAGAAAAAGCGCCCACACTTATCCCTAAGCTTAACTTTCCATTCCCTACACCCAGATGATAGGCATATGAAGCTTGCGCATTTAGATTTGTTAAAGGGCCTATATTATCATTGACGATGAGTAAGCCGAAACCACTCCTTAGACGAAGTATAGGTGCATTCAAACTTACTACCTGTGTATTGATGCCTCCGGGATTATCTATTGTTGGCTGATAACCCGCCCATTGAGTTCTGTGGAAAGCTGTTATTGTAGTCACTCCTTCTACTCCGGCGTAAGCAGGATTGTAGAAAAGGGTGTTAAACATATATTGACTAAACTGCGCACTTTGTTGCCCTTGACTTTTGGTTAAGCCTACACTCGTAATAAAAACAAGAACAAGTAATACCGTTTTATTCATACGTGGTTGCAAAAAAGCACTGATAAAACCCAAAGGTAATGGTTCAGCAAAAATTAATATAATCAATTATGACTATAACATACAACGTATACTAATGTATCTAATTGTACTACTGTTTACAATATTCAAATTGAAAAAATTTTGCTATTTATTTACCTGCTTCACGTATGCCTCAAGTGCGCCAGTCATGGAAGGGGCATTAGGCATGGGCGCTTGGATGTCTAAAAACAATCCAGCGTCTTCAACTGCCTGGGCAGTAGTAGGCCCGAATGCTGCGATCCTTGTTTTGTTTTGCTTAAAATCCGGAAAGTTTACAAAGAGCGAATTTATACCTGAAGGACTAAAGAAAGCAATGATGTCGTAATTTACGTCAGCCAGATCTGAAAGGTCCGCCGCTACGGTTTCATACATGACTGCTTCAGTATACTTGTAGTCATTTTTCTCTAAAAAATCAGGAATATCGTTTTTTCGTATACTTGAACAAGGAAATAGGTATTTTTCTCCTTTGTGTTTTTTGAGTATTTCCAAAAGATCCTGTGCTGTCCTAAAGCCGGTAAAAATCTTTCTTTTTCTAATGACAATATACTTCTGCAAGTAGTTAGCAGTTTGCTCAGAAATGCAAAAATATTTCATTTCGGCAGGCATTTCTATTTTTAGTTCTGAGCAGATACTAAAGAAATGGTCAATAGCATTTCTACTGGTAAAAATTACTGCCGTATGCTCAAGAATATCAACTTTTTGTTTTCTAAAATCTTTAACATTAACAGGCTTGACCTCTATGAACGGCCTGAAATCAACCTTAATATTATATTTATGGGCAAGATCATAGTAAGGAGATTTTTCTTGTTGTGGTTCGGGTTGGGAAACTAGGATACTTTCAACTTTATACAACCTGTCTTTGGAAATTTTGATCGTGCTTTCGCTCATACGTACACCTATTAATTTAATGTAAAGTTTTTAATCAGCACTATATTTAAAAAAACATATTATGATGAACAACATACCCAATGCAACACAGAATATACAATATTAATTCTTTCACACTGTTGCAATCTACAAATAGAAACTAATGCACGAGTAACTCAATGCTTATTAATAAGGGTATGACTTCAGCGACGCAAATGTATGAAAATAAATATATATTTCTAAATGAAGCACTTCTGAAAAGCCTGAAATACAGTATGATAACACGTATAGATGCCAGCAAGATAAAGAGATATATAAGTAGGTTGAAATAGCTTTCGTTATAATATCCAATACCAGCAAAAATGACGATGAGCAGTGCAAAAAGGAAAGCGCTATAAATCAAAGACATGCGCATATAATCTAGCATATACGCAAAGCGAAGTTGTCTGAACTTAAAAAGAATACCAAATAACATCACAATCACATACTTACACCAGATTGCTGCCAGAACCAATAAAGCCATTTGCCCCCACAATATCATATAGCCCCAAAATGTATCTGGCTGTAAATCAATGAATGGAATATCTATCTGAATAAGACCGCTGGTAGAAAATAGAATAATGAGCAAAAAACCCAGCAAAAAGCAGTGCTGGGCCAAGAACATAATATGTGCTTCGTTGATCAGTCTTACTTTACTGTTGTCATCCCGCACTTTAAAAGAAAAGACCCGGGAGAGATTGTACAAATTTCCAAAAATCCTGGGGTACTGATTAATAAGTAGGGAATATAGTATTAGCAAAATCAGAATTCCAACCGTAAAAAAATCTTTTAATACGGTAATATCCCTTTTATAAGAAGAGTTAGTAGCCTGTTGCCCGGAAACTGATTTTGACTGTACTATCCACAAGCCAACTTCTTCAAAATCTTTACTCGCCTGAAATACTGAAATAAGTATGTTTTCTTTGTCCTGAGTTTCCCTCAGACTATCAATAGCCATTAATCGGCAGACTTTGTCCTGATGATAGGAAGCAATCTTTTTTTCCAGCAAAATAGTGCTGTTAGCAGGCGCACAGATTAAGATATGGTTACCGCTGTATCTGGTTGTATTAAGTTCTATCCCTACCACCGGCACATCAGCCATACTCTTGTCCACATAAGGCACATAATGTCCATTCTTATCAATGGTTATCCACTCTCTATTTAAGTTTTTAATCACATCATACTGCTCCTGCCAAGCTTTGGGCAATGTTTGGCTTTGGAGTCCGGAGACACTGAAAAAGAAACATATCAGTAGTAAGGGAATACTTTTCATAAAAATTTACTTGGCTTACTTTCTTTTCCTATTGCAGCAGTTATTATACCGCAAATGTAATGTACTTCAGGGTGACAGCGTGATATTCATGTAATAAATTTGAGTTATCCGGCTTTTGCTATCTCAAAAGCGGCTGGTGTAGCCGAAATGGATTTTTGATAAACTAAAGTCTATCGCCTGATTATCCATCTTTCCTAAAGCATAAGCCAAATTAAAAATACCTACGTCAGTAGTGACGCTCAGCCCTAAACCAAAACCCAGAGGGGATATGTGATATTGCGTATCAAGTTGACTTCCTAAAAAGGACTGATCGTAGAACACATACAAATAGGACTGTGAATATCTTTCCTGCTCCAGCAACAAGCGCAATTCTACATTGGAGAGCCCATAATAAGACGTAAAAAAGAAGTTATCGTTAAAGCCTCTGAGTGAAGCCAAACCACCAATGCGGTACAAATCATTCAGGTATAAATTTTTCCCATACAAATAAGCTCCACTCAAACGATGATAAAGAACCCATAATTTACCCAAATTATAGTATTGACTGAAATTTGATTGAACAAAAGGTTGCCAGCTCACTTCTTCTGAATTCTCCACAGCAGTGCTTTTACTATGTTTTCTCCCTATCCCGGCATTACTATAAAAATGCCAGCCACGGGTAGGCAGGAGCACGTCGTTCAGACGATTGAGTTCCAATGAAAGCCCCACGTTAAGTAAACTGAAGTTCCCCAATAGCCCAGCCGGGTGCGGCTCAGCCGAATGCGGCCCGGCCATATTACCTGAACTGCTCAGTAAATCAGAGTCGCTGAGCGTGCTGCTGTTACGAATATCGGCAGTAATGCTGACCAGGCTGGCGCGGGACAAAGGATAAGCCAGGCTAAAAACCAGCTTGCGATTGATGTACAGCGTATCTTCCTTCAGGATGTTGAACGAGATACCTGCCTGAAAAGGGCTGCGAAAAAGATAGGGATGTTGATAGCTTATTGACAGCTGCTGAGACTCAATTTGTAGTCTCTGCCATTGGAGGCTAAAGTGCTTACCGCTCTTCATCAGGTTATTCAAAAGAATTTCCACTTTTCCGGTGAGCAATAAGCTGCCACTTTCGTTTTCATTAGGTAGCAGGTTCACTAAGCCATCCATTTGGTTGCTTTTTCTTTCTTCCAGCGCGATATGGATTTCAGCTTCATCATTCTGGAAACGTATTTCCAATGGGGCTGTCATCTCCAGATAAGGTAAGCTTCTCAGGGTACTGGGTATGCGCTCTATTTTCTTTTCACTATAAGCACTTCCCGGTGATATTTTGAGCAAGGTTGCCAAAAAATCCGGCTTAACTTCAGAAGTTCCGCTAACCTTCAATTCACCGAAAGTGATGTATGGACCAGGTACATAATGAATAGCCGCGCGTACTTCCTGATGAGCCAAATCCACCTCACTAAGCTGCACATTGGCAAAAGGATAACCTTCATTTTCAGCTACTTTGAGTATATTTTCCCTGAGTTCGTGAATATTTTCGTAAGAAAAAGGCCGGTTCAGAAAAAGATGCTCCCTGAAACCTGAACGTTCTTGCATCAATGGGTCCAGGTTTCCTGCCCTGAGATATGCCCACTGGTAGCGTTCGCCTACCTTAAAGTTTACTTTCCAGCGCATGCTATCCACTTTTTGCAGTGCTGTAGCGGAAGCGGTAAAGTAGCCATCACTTTGCAGTTCACTGATCAATTGGCTCAATGCCTGTACCACTCCCAGGCTATCGGTTTGTTGAACTGGCAAATCGTAATTCCTAAGGATTTCCTTATCCTGCTCATTACTGTCCAAAAACACTGTTTGCCCGCTAACCTGATCATAGAGGAAAAACAAAAATACAGCGAACAGCAAAGTGATATGTGTTAACTTCCTGAGCATCAGCTAGAATACATGGCACAAATTTGATTGCTGTAAAACTCATTGAAAAAAATGTAAATGCAAAAGAAGCCGACCAATCAAGTCTGAGATGTAAGAATGTATCGTAGAATTAATGCTGTTATCGTGAAAATACCAGGATCAAACCGTAACACTTTTTAAAACATCATCATACTACTTGAAAAATTCATTGGTATATAGCATGGAAGAGTCAATCTGTCCGTGGTTCATAGGAATACCTTGTTCATCCTTTAAGATTTGGTGCTGAATCATCCAATCAATGAAGTCTACCCAACGCTCCCCTTCCATAAATCCCCAGCGATCATTGGTAGTTAAAATAGCGGGCTGTATCATTTTCAAGGATTCTTCCAGAAAATCAATATTGTCAAATTCTCTTTGCTGAATTTGCTTATGCAGTACTTTAGAAGCTTTTCCCGGGTTGGTATACACATCTCTCCATCCTCTTTCTGAGGCTTCCAGAAATATTTTGATTGCCTCACTTTCTTCTTGGATAAAGTCCTGATGGGTAACAATAAGTGGAGAGTAGCCGTAGGGAATTTCATAATTACTTAGTTGAAATGCATTGAACTTCACTCCTTTCTCGTATTTAGCTTTTACTCCTTCCCAAGGAAGAAATATCCATGCCGCATCCACCTGACCCTCAATAAGGCTATCCCAAACTTCCAGCATCTCCGGATTACTGATTTGGAATTCGCCCTTGCCTCCGTCATTTTTGACGAGTTGGCGAACGATATCATTTTCAAAACGAGCGTCATAAGAAGCAAAACGCTTACTATCCAATTTAGCAGGACGGTCTATGCCGCTATCGGCAAGTGTAACAATGGCACTGGTGTCCTGCTGCAAAGGAGCAGCGATAGCCATCAGTGGCACTGCATCTTTACGCATATTGAAGCTAATCACACTTTCTGAAGGGGCAATCGCCAGATGTACTTCTTTACACGCTAGTTTTTTTGCCGGTGTAACCGAATAGTTATCTACTTTGGGGTTAATCATTTCAACTTCCAACCCATCGGCTTCAAAATATCCATGGGCTTCAGCCATCAGATAACCAGCATGCAATGTATTGGGTGTCCAGTCTAAAGCTAACTTGAGTTTCATGATAGTAGTTTTTGTGTTCAAAGTTCACAGTTCAGAAATTTCTGAACTGTGAACTAAAAACGTTGAACTTTAAAATTTCAATCTTAATATGGCATAAAAGTTTCGGGGCGCTTGCACAAAATAGCCGGGTACTAGCTGTCCGTTATAAGCTACCGGCCGCCCGTAGCTGTAGTATTGTGCGTCCAGCAGATTGTTAAGCTGCAGGCCTAAAGAATGTTTTCCAAAGGAGAAAGTTGCCCTGGTATCCAGCAGAAAAAACGCGGGCAGTACCAAATCCTCCTGGTTGGTAGGCTCCAGATAGGATTTGCTGACATAACGAGGACTAACCGCTAACGACAACCAAGATATTGGACGATATTCCAAGCTGGCATTAGCAATCCACTCCGGACTGATGATAGGCTTTACATCGGTGTACACCTGATCAGCACCCTCAGGGGCGTATTCATCAATCTGACTTTGCATATAGGTTACATCTCCGCTGAAAGAAATCTTTGCTAACGGACGGTACTCCCAGTCTACTTCTATGCCTCGGCGATAGCTGCTGGGCATATTTTTGCGCAATTGTACAAACCCTGCGGGTATGGCTTCGCCAATGGGGGCAATCTCGTTCTCAAATTGCATATAAAAAATATTAGCCTGCCCGGAAAGCTGAGCATTACTAACGCGAACACCTCCTTCAAAATCATTCACGTATTCTGCCTTCACTGCATCGGGATTCTCAGCATCAGCCAAATTGAAGGTATTGATCTGGGTGGAACCCAAAATATCGGTCCGGGTCGGTTCGCGGCCACTTCTACCGTAAGAGACAAATACATTGGTCGTGTTATTCAATTCGTAAGTCATGCCTACTTTGGGGTTCAGAAATGCCCAACTTCGGGTAGGGATATCAGCGGACTGACCAAGATAGGTTTCATCGGCCGTCATATCCAGTTGTACAGTACGAAATTGTATATCACCAAAGAGCAGGAGATTGCCGAATTCGTAACTGGCTTTGGCAAACAAACTCAGTTCATCTTTACGCGACTCATCCTGATAATAAGGGGTAGCATAGTTAGGAACGATTTGCTCTATATTTTCTCGCTGAAATGTATTAGCGTGTATTCCCCCGTTGATATCCCAACGTCCGTTATATGAACTATGATTGAGGTAAGCCATCCATCCATAATGATCGTTGAAAAGCGGATAATTAATCTGCATAAAATTTCCTTCTTCATCGGGGAAGCCTGCCGGAAAATCCCCGCCTGCCCCGCCATAGTAGAGGGTGGATACCAATGAAGTTTGCTTGCTCAGAAAGCGCGTGTATTCCAATTGAAGCAAATGTTGGCCGAAGTCGTCCGTATCATTTTCCGACACATAATTAGTCCGTGGGTCGGCCTCAATATCCGGCAGGGCAACCGGCAAATAACCTAAACCATTTTTGGTACGTCCGGTAAAGCCAGTGATTTTCACCATATCTTTCTCTCCAAAGTAACCTCCTGAGAAGAAAAACGAATAAGCATCAGTACCGGTATGCTTACGATAGCCATCCGATGTAGTGCGGGTGAAACGTGTATAAAAGGCAAATTTGTTATTTAGCAAGCCAGTTTTCACTTCACCACTGGCGCGGTACGAACCAAAAGAGCCGCCCAGCAATTGTACGTCCGCACTCGCTACGCTATCTCTCAGGTTGACTGACTCAAAATTGATAGAACCTGCGTAAGAAGCTGTTCCGTTGGTGCTGGTACCTACTCCCCTTTGCACCTGTACTGACTCAATGCTATTACCAAAATCGGTGAAGTTGGAGAAAAATACGCCCTGGTCAATCATGTCATTGAGCGGTACCCCATTCAGTGTGATGTTGATTCGGGTTTGGTCAATTCCCCGCAAGCGCATCTGCCCATAGTTAGTCAGGTTCGTTCCCGATTCTGAATAAGCGAGGATTGAAGGTGTTTTGCGTTCCAGCACAAAAAGCGCATCCTGCCCTACGTAAATATCCTCAATATCCTGCCGGGAAATGGTTTTCTGGGTCACCGGCACCTTCTGGTCGGCACGAATGGCTTTGATCATGACCTCTTCCAGAGAGCGTGCAGCAATAAGGCTGAAATTCTGTGTCACAGTTCCTTCTTCCATATTTAGGGTAACTTCCTGACTTTCAAAACCCACAAAACTTACTTTGAGGGTAGCTGGAATTTGATTGATTTGAAGATGATATTCACCTTCGGAATTGGAAATAGCACCTTGGCTCGTACCTGTGACAGTTACATTAGCGCCGACTAATGCTTCGCTGGTTTGTGCATCCGTTACTTTTCCAGTGACGGTCAGTTGCGCCCACGCACTTAGCGGCAGCAGTAAAGCCGACAACGCCTGTAGTAAAAAAATTCTCATGTTAAAAAGTAAAATGGTTAGCAAACAGGAAACTAGGGGACAGCCTCCAATACTTTATTTACCATACCTTCCCTTCGCCCGCATTACCGGGATCAGGTTCAATGGGTATAATCTCAGCCCGTACAGAGGGCACCCCTTATTCTTAGTAAAGCAACAAAGCTAGGAAGGAAATGTTAAGGAAACAAAGATTGAACTGCTTCCACTGCTGTTTGCAATCTTTTTTCTGCTATTCCCCACACTTCCTTGACCTGTTCACCTGCCAGTTCCTGCCGATAAATTTCAAAAAGTTTGTCCCGGTCATTAGGATTTTCGCGTTGTGGATCCTCTTCCCAGGAAAGATCGGGTGCACAGAGTAGATAGAGATCAGCCTTTCTTTTCTGATATTGTTCTAATATCCACGGATGACAGGCTTGATAACGAAACTCGCTCCAGATTTTGATCACTTCCAGGCTAGTGTCGTAAAAAAGTAATTGATCTGCTTGCTGAGCGTATTCATCTTCTCTGGCAATTTGCCCTCGGGCAATTTCAAGCAAATCACTTTCCTGATAAGCGCGATTGAGCTGATCAATATAGTCACGGGCAAATTCAGGCACCCAAGGTACCCCAAAAACATTAGCCAACTGCGCTGAAAGTGTACTCTTCCCTGTGGACTCCGGGCCGGTAATGATAACTTTTAATATCACTTTACTATTTTTTAAGCCAATTGCTCCTTCCGCATAGATTGCCGCCAGTTCAAAAAGCCGTAGGTAGCCAGGCCGAGATAAAGAAAGTAGAGCAGGGACAACAGAAATAGTTCTTTGTACAGATAAATCCCGGCCGCTACGGCATCGACCACAATCCAGAGGAGCCAGTTTTCAATCTTCTTTTGGGCGAGCATGTAAGTTCCAACAAAGCTGAAAGAAGTGGTAAAAGCATCCCAGTACGGCAAGTCAGCATCGGTATAAGTAGCGAAGGAATAACCAATGATGCCCACACCAATTCCTCCCAGTACGAGCAAAAACCCTAACCTCTTCTGGTGCATTGTGCTTACTTTCAGCTCGCCTTTATTTTTGCCCCCATACAGCCATTCATACCAACCATAGAATCCCATCAGGAAGTAAAAAACATGCAAAGTCAGGTCGGAGTAAAGCTTAACCTCAAAGAAAAGTATGCCGCTGAGCACCGTTCCAATAATACTGACCGGCCAGCCCCAGACAATCTCTTTAGCATTCAACCATACGGCGAGTACGCCAAATATCAGGGCAAGTAATTCAATGTAATTGATTTCCATAAGCAATCTGCGCTACCTCTTCAATGCGGTCTAGCAAAGCTTTAAGTTCTTTTTCGGTAGTCAAAGGGTTCATTAATGTGGTGCGAAGATATAATTTATTTTTCAAGCGGGTCTGCACAATATAAAACTCCCCTTCTTCCAAAAGTTGTTGCCGGACATACGCATTCAGAGATTCAATAGTTGTTGCGTCTAAATCTGCCGTACAATATCTGAAGCATATGATATTGGTTTCCGGTTCCTGTGACAATTCCCAATGCTTTCTTTGTTGAATCATCCTTGCAAAGCTTTTCCCCAGGTCATACTGCCGGGTAACGTACTGGCCTATGATTTCAGTACCATAAGCTTTGAACAACGCATAAGCTTTGATGCCCATCATCAGCTTTGTACATTCCATCGTGCGTTTGCCCAGGTTGTACCATTCGTGCTCTTCCTGATCATTCCAGAGGTATTGTGCCTGCTGGGCAAATGTTTGATAAGAGTCCGATTCGTTTCTGAATAATAGCGCAGTAGTCAAAGCAGGCGTCAGCATCATTTTGTGCATATCAATAACTACGGAGTCTGCCCTTTCCATTCCCCTAACCAGAGAACGATATTTGTGAGAAAAAATAGCTGCCCCGCCATGCGCCCCATCCACATGAAACCACAACTTATGTTTTTGACAAAAATCAGCAATGGACTCCAGATTGTCATACGTACCGGATGAAGTAGTGCAGGCACTGCCCACAACAGCAATCACCTCAATATCCTGTGCTTTCGCTTGTTGCAAATATTCTTCTAATAATTCGGTGCGCATTTTCAGCCGTTCGTCCACAGGGATCTTGATAATCCCTTCACTGCCCCAGCCCATGACCCGTGCAGCACGGTCCACACAATAATGTGCTTCCTCCGAAACCATGAGTGCGAGTCTTTTGCCAGAACCTTTGAGCCATACATCTTCCGGTGACTTGGCACGGCGGGCGGCCAGCATGGCTGTCAGGTTAGCCAGTGTTCCGCCAGAAGTCAGAAAACCACCTGCTTGTTCATTCCAGCCTATTTCACGACAAATACGCTGCACAACTACCCTTTCTATGGCATTGGCCACCGGCCCCATTTCGTAAACGGCACTTCCATTGTTGAGCAGGCTGCTCAGTAGACTTGCTAAAGCGGTGACCGGTGCTGGTGACACTACCTGATGGCCCATATACTTTTTATGATGAATATGGATGGAGTCTTCCATCACCTTATTGAAAAGCTCCATTACATTGCCTTCCCCCTTCATTTCATCTTCCTGCCAGTACTTCAGTTGCTCTTCCGGCGATTTCCAGGGAATCGTTTTGAGAGGGGTATCTGACTGCATTTCCTGAAGATAATCTGCCAGCATATCAATCAGTTGATGCCCTGACTTACGAAAGCTTTCGGGGTCAAAAGCTACTTTTAACAAATCTCTCATAGCTTCGGTGGTAAAATAATTCGGTGAGATGCAGTAAAATTAAGGATTATGGTGTTATAGTGCGAAGTGTTACGGCATTATAGTTTCACAGAGCGTTTTATCATGAGGATATCAACTGTAACACCCAGAACCCTAACGTTATAACAACTTGGCAGGAATATACATCCATATCCCTTTTTGCAAACAGGCTTGTCACTATTGTGACTTCCACTTCAGCACCAATACCAGTCGCAAGGCTGAGATGGTTGATGTTATTGGCAAAGAGCTTATACTTCAAAAGAATTTCCTAAAAGGGGAAATGATCAATACCATTTATTTTGGTGGAGGCACCCCCTCTTTGCTTTCGGCAAAAGAATTACAGAAACTGCTAGATACGGTTCACGAGAATTTCTCTGTAACCGCAGAAGCAGAAATCACCCTAGAAGCTAATCCTGATGATCTAAGTGTGGATCAGCTTAGAATGTTTAATTCTACCGGCGTGAATCGCCTAAGTATCGGCATACAATCTTTCCATGAGGCCCATTTGAAGTTTTTGAATCGTGCCCACAATGCTACAGAAGCCAGTACCTGTGTACAACTGGCGCAGGACGCGGGTTTTGATAACATCAGTATTGACCTCATTTATGCGATCCCTTCAAAAAACCATGCCATCTGGCAGCGCGACCTGGAACAGGCGATGGCGCTAAAAACTCAACATATTTCTTCTTACTGCTTAACCATTGAGGAAAAGACCATTTTTGGAAACTGGCTCAAAAAGGGCAAAATCCATGAAGTGGGAGAAAATTATGCTGCCGAGCAATTTGAAATATTGCTCTCCACCCTCAAAACACATGGCTATGAACAGTATGAGATTTCTAACTTTTGTCTGCCCGGCTTTCATTCCCAACATAATAGCAATTATTGGTGCCGCGAGCTTTATCTGGGCGTAGGGCCGGGAGCCCATTCTTATAATGGAAAAAACAGGCAATTCAATGTTTCTAATAATTCTCTTTACTTAAAAGCTTTGGCCCAAGGTAAGATTCCTTTTGAACTGGATATTTTAGAAGCTCACGACCAAATCAATGAGTATATCATGACCGGTTTGCGCACCAAGTGGGGCTGTGACCTGCAAAAGATCGCAGAAGCGTATCATTATAACGTTTATCAGGAGAATAAGCGTTACGTAGATAAGTTGGT
>JBBSOG010000154.1:0-11957 GCA_038259985.1 Cytophagales bacterium | reverse complement strand
GAAAGATTTAATAACTTCATTGCCGAAAAGAACGTGACCCGCTCAGTGACAATCACTGGTACCCACTCTCCTGAAGGTTCAGAAAGAGTTAATGAAAACCTTTCTCAAGATCGTGCTGGCCGTATTGAAGAGTATTATAAAACTCAGATGGACAAATACGATTATGCCGATGCTGCTGGTGAAATCAACTTTATTCTTAAGCCAGTTGTTGAAGATTGGAGTGGTTTGAGAACTGAACTACAGGAATATGATGGCTTAGATCAATCAGAAAAGCAAGCTTACTATTCTATCATAGACGGATCAGGCTCTTTTGAAGAAAAAGAAGATCAAATGCATCAGTTGCCCACTTACCGTGAGGTATTCAGAGAACTTTATCCTGAATTGAGAGCTGCAAAAACTGAAGTACTTACTGTTAAAGATAAAAAATCCGAATCTCAACTTTCAGTTTTGTCTAAGCAAGTATCTAGTGGTTCAATGAAGTCAGACACACTTTCTGAGCAGGAACTTCTGTATGGTGCTACTTTGACCCCTTCATTGGATGAAAAAGCTGCGATCTACGAAAAAGCGATTGAGCTAAATAATAGCTGGGTTGCCCATAACAATCTCGGCGCTGTTTATTTGCAGCAGGCGATGGAAGCTAGCGGTTCTCAAATGGAGGATTATTTGGGACAAGCGCAAACTCACCTTGAAACTGCTGCCCGTTCAAACGACAATGCCGAGTCTCATGGTAATCTTGCCATCATCTATGCACTGCAAGGCAACAAAGAGAAAGCTATGGATGAAATATCTTCTGCTTCCGGCATGCAGCCAAGCATGCAAGAGTCAGGTGCTTCTATCAGTGCCATTAAAGGTGCGGTAGAAATTATGACTGCTGACTACGATCAGGCTGTGTCTTCATTGTCTAATGCTTCTGAAACACCTGTTAACCTTTTCAATCTAGGTTTAGCCCAGGTTTTGACTGAAAATTATGAGAATGCGATCACCAGTTTTGAGGAGGCCCTTAGTTTAGATAGCAGCTATGGACTTGCCAACTACGGTATTGCCATTGCCAATGCTAGATTGCAAAACGAAAGCGCAGTGTACGAAGCTTTGAAAAGTGCCGTAAGCGCTGATGCTGACCTTAGGGAAAAAGCCGTAAGCGATCTTGAATTCAGTAACTACGATGAGTCTGATCAGTTCAGACAGGCACTTCAGTAGTAGGTACTTAAAGCAAGTTTTATATTTTTGAAATACTAGAAAGCCTTCCTATCCGGGAAGGCTTTCTTTTAATATCCTTTGATCAACTTTCCGGTTCTTTTGTTAATTAGTCGCTGAAATACTAATTTTAGCGCATCATCCAATTAAGCAATAAGCATGAGAGAAATACAATTCAGAGAGGCCATCCAAGAGGCAATGTCAGAAGAAATGCGCAGGGACGAAAATGTGTTCCTGATGGGCGAAGAGGTAGCAGAATACAACGGTGCTTACAAAGCCAGCCAAGGTATGCTAGATGAATTTGGCCCCAAACGTGTCATTGACACCCCTATTGCTGAGCTAGGATTTACCGGAATTGGTATAGGCGCGGCTATGAATGGCTTAAGGCCCATTATAGAGTTCATGACCTTCAACTTTTCATTAGTAGCTATTGACCAGATCATTAACGGTGCCGCCAAAATGATGTCCATGTCAGGCGGTCAGCTACCTATTCCCATTGTTTTCCGTGGCCCCACAGGAAATGCCGGACAGCTAAGTTCTCAACATTCTCAAAATTTTGATAACTGGTACGCGAATACACCCGGCCTTAAAGTAGTCGTCCCAAGCAATCCCGGACAAGCAAAAGGTCTGTTGAAATCCTCTATACGGGATAATGACCCGGTAATCTTTATGGAATCCGAGTTGATGTACGGGGATAAAGGGGAGGTGCCGGAGGACAAAGAGTTTCTACTTCCTATTGGCAAAGCCGAGATTGCCCGTGAAGGATCTGATGTTACGATTGTTTCTTTTGGCAAAATGATGAAAGTTGCCTTTGAAGCAGCTGATGAACTGGCCAAAGACGATGTGTCCGCCGAAGTAATTGACCTCATGACGATCCGCCCGATTGATTACCAAACAGTAGTGGATTCGGTAAAGAAAACCAATCGCTTGGTCATTGTGGAAGAAGCCTGGCCATTGGGCGCGATTTCATCAGAAATCACTTACCACATTCAACGCCATGCATTTGATTATCTGGATGCCCCAATCCGAAGAATAAACAACTGGGATGTGCCCCTACCTTATGCCCCTACTTTAATTGAGGAAATACTTCCTAATGCTAAGAAAACAATTCAAGCTTGTAAAGATGTGATGTATATAAGCTAGGTCTTGGGGATTAGTGATTGGGTTTTGGATATCCAACTTCTAAAAACTAATCCCCAAAATCCACTTTACGCAAAAGGGTTCATATTGGCCAAACCTTTGCCACTGCCCAGTTTGTTCATTTTCTTCATCATTTTGCGCATTTCTTCAAACTGCTTCAGCAGGTTGTTCACTTCCTGTACAGAAGTACCACTTCCATTAGCAATACGCTTTTTGCGGTTTCCATTGATAACATCAGGTGTGCTTCTTTCGTGAGGCGTCATGGAGCGGATAATGGCTTCTATAGGTTTGAAAGAATCATCATCTATATCAATATTTTTGAGAGCTTTATTCATTCCTGGCAACATGCCCAGCAAATCTTTAATATTTCCCATCTTTTTGATTTGCTGTAACTGAGATAGAAAGTCATCAAAATCAAATTGATTTTTCCGGATCTTTTTATTTAAACGTTCTGCCTCTTCCTGGTCAAATGCTTCCTGGGCTTTTTCTACCAGCGTGGTGACATCGCCCATGTCCAGGATACGACGCGCCATGCGGTCAGGGTAGAAGATATCAATGGCTTCCATCTTTTCCCCGTTGCTCACAAATTTGATAGGTTTTTTGACGACCTTTTTGATAGAAAGTGCCGCCCCACCACGCGTATCACCATCAAGCTTGGTCAACACAACGCCATCAAAATTAATGCGTTCATCAAACAACCTAGCCGTATTGACTGCATCCTGACCAGTCATGGCATCTACAACAAACAGGGTTTCTGATGGTTTAAGGGATTGTTTTAGGGATGAAATTTCATCCATCATAGCTTTGTCAATAGCTAAGCGTCCAGCAGTATCCACAATGACAATTTTCTTATGGTGCTGCTTGGCATAGGTAATAGCTTGCTGGGCAATCTCCAGTGGGTTTTTGTTTTCCTTGTCTGAGTAGACTTCAACGCCAACTTGTTCTCCCAGTACCTTGAGCTGGTCAATAGCCGCTGGCCTGTACACATCGCAAGCAGTGAGCAATACTTCTTTGTTCTGTTTTTTCAGGTAGCTGGCAAGCTTTCCTGAAAAAGTGGTTTTACCAGAACCCTGTAAACCGGAAATCAGGATAATGGCAGGGTCTCCGCTCAAATTGATACCACTTTGGGCACCTCCCATCAATTCGGTAAGCTCTTCTTCTACAATTTTAGTGAGTAACTGACCTGGGGAAACGGAGATCAATACCTTACGGCCAAACGCTTTTTCCTTAATGGAATCGGTAACTTCTTTAGCCACTTTGAAATTAACGTCAGCATCAATCAGGGCACGGCGTATTTCTTTCACTGTGCTGGCTACATTGACGTCAGTAATGGAACCTTGGCCTTTTAACGTCTTGAATGCCCTATCTAACCTGGTACTTAAACTATCAAACATATCTTTTCGGTGTATGTATTTTCTTATTTGAAGGCTTGAAGTTCGGGAAAAAATAAGCTTAATAAAAGTAGGAGGCAGCGTAAACAAAAAGATTATCTAAAATTGGCAGTTGCCAGAAATGAAGACTACTTATCCTTATTTTCAATCAAGAAAGGTAGCCCGAATAGTTGAAATAGGATATTTGCCATCGGGCAGACAAATACACGAAAAGAATGTTTTCATTTCTAGGTAAGAAAGCACTGGTTTTATAATAGGCAAACCCGTGAAAAGAGGCTTATTTTATTGTTGAGTTAGCTTCTTGGGTAAATTTTGCAAATGCCTTATTGTGATATTATTTATAAGACGATCAAAAAGCGATATTTTTATTGATTTATGATTCAACAACATTGGCTTAATGACTTAAACACAATGCAAACAAAATCTTGGAGCTTTGATTAAACTTATTTTCAGTATATTTGAAATAAGAATAGTCATATTTATACTAAATAACAGCTAAATGAGTATCCTAGAACTTCTTACTGGTAAAAAGAAAAAAAGGGCTAAAGGCCATTTAAGTAACCTAATGGCGGTCGCCGCCTCTGATGGTTCGTTTGACGGATTAGAGGTAGATTATTTGCTTTCTATGGCTCAGCGTTACAATATTTCTGAAGAGGAAGTAAAGCGTATCCAGGACAATCCCAATGCATTTGAATATGAGCCACCTATCAACGACAGAGAACGCTTTGATCATTTGCATCATCTGGTATGTATGATGTTGATTGATGGGGAGGTACACGAAAAGGAAAGGGAAATATGTAAACGTTTTGCGGCTACCTTAGGCTTAAAGAAAGAATTTGTGGATGATTTTGTGCAGGTAATCACTGAGGATACTGCCCGGGAGATACCTACCGACGTGATTATTAGTAAGTTGCTCAAAGTTGCCCAAGAGCGAGAGCTGTTGGTTTGAGTTTAAGTATTTGAGGAGAAAATTTCATAGAATGGTTCTTTCAGCTCTAATAGCACTGAAAGAACCATTTTTTTTTTAATATATTTGCTACAATGCAATTATTCTATTGTTAAAAGAACCTAATTAAACAGAAAATTTGACTTTCGAAGAATTTAATTTCCACCCTGAGCTTCAGGAAGGCATCAGCGCAATGGGCTTTAATGAGCCTACTCCTATCCAACAACAAGCTATCCCCTACATTTTAGAAGGAAAAGATGTAATTGCCTGCGCGCAGACAGGCACAGGAAAAACCGCCGCCTATCTTTTGCCTATCCTCAATGAGCTGTCGCATAATAAATCAGATAATATCAATACGCTGATTATTGTCCCCACCAGAGAGTTAGCGATGCAGATAGACCAGCAACTTGAAGGTTTCTCCTATTTCACTTCAGTAAGTTCCATTACCATTTATGGGGGAAGTGATGGGGCTACTTTTGACCGTCAGAAATCAGCGTTGAAGAAGGGCACAGATATCATTGTAGCTACCCCGGGTAAGCTCATGTCGCACCTAAATTTAGGCTATGTAAACTTGGACCAACTCAAGCACTTTATTCTCGATGAGGCTGACCGAATGTTGGATATGGGTTTTTACGAGGATATTATGCGCATTGCTAGTTATCTCCCTAAGAAAAAGCAGTCTCTCATGTTTTCGGCCACTATGCCTGCAAAAATCAGGCAATTGGCTAAAAGTATACAGGTAGAGCCTGAGGAAATCAATATTGCTATTTCCAAAACTGCTTCAGGTATTTCACAAGCTGCATTTGTGCTTTATGATAATCAGAAATTGCCTTTGCTGGAGCATTTGTTAAAGGCGAAAAAAGTAGGTTCACTGATTGTGTTCTGCGCACGCAAAACCACGGTGAAAGAAATCAGTAAAGCATTAAGTGGACTGGATTACAATATTTCCGCTATTCACTCGGACCTGGAGCAGAGCGAACGGGAGGATATCATGCGTAAGTTTAGAAACAAGCAGCTTCAGGTGCTGGTGGCTACTGATATTTTATCCCGGGGAATTGATGTAGAAGGCATAGAGCTGATTATTAATTATGATGTGCCCCATGATGCGGAAGACTACGTTCACAGAGTGGGAAGGACCGCTCGCGCTGATAAAAAGGGGGCAGCATTCACCTTTATCGGGCCAAAAGAACAACGCTCGTTTAGCCAGATTGAAAAGTTGATTGAAAAGGAAATTACCAAAGCAAAACTTCCCGATTACATAGGAGAAGGGCCGACCTACAACACCAATCCCTCCCGTAAAGGGAAAAGCGGTAGCTTTCAAAAAGGAAAAAAGCGAGGCAAAACCAGCAAATAATCCCTATCAATTCTCCCTAAGCTTGGTAATGACTTTGGTAGGGTTATGTAAGATTTTATGCACAGGGCACTTTTCGGCAATCTCTAGTAATTTTTCCTTTTGCTGATCACTTAAATCGCCTTCAATTTCAATAAACCTTTCAATCTGATCAATTTTTTGTGAATCGTCTTCGCAGGCTTCACAGTCATTTGCGTGGATTTTTTGGTGTAGGAGGTGTACCCTCACTTCCTCCAGAGGCCATTGCTTACGATCAGCATACATTCTTAGTGTCATGCCGGTACATGCGCCCAAACTCGCCGCTAACAATTCATAAGGGGAGGGGCCAAAATCATTGCCCCCCACCTCAGTGGGTTCATCGGCAATCAAGGAATGCTCGTCAGCCATGATTTCGGTAGTGAAGCCTTCCCGGGTGCGGGTCACTACTTGTTTGTCTGTACTGAGGTGCGCCGCTTCTTTAGTTTTGATATATTGGCTTGCCCAACTAGCAATCATATTTCCCACGTATTGGGAATCCTCTTTTTTGCTAAGCAAATGGTCCGCTTTGTCTAGGGAGATAAACGATTTGGGATGATGTGCCTGTCTATAAATTGCCGTGGCATTGTCAATATCCACTATTTTATCAACTGGTGAATGCATAATGAGGAGCGGCTTTTTGATCGTACCTATTTCCCCATGTTGATGCGCATGTTGTAAGTCATTCAAAAACTGTTTTTTGATGGTAAAAGGACGTCCGCTGATACTAATTTCTGCTTTTCCTTCCCTGTCAATTACCCCTATATCCTGAATAAAAAGACGGGTCACGTGTGCCGGGTCTGCCGGTGAACCTATTGTCACGAGGGCTTCTACGGATTTAATCCTAAGGCTGGCCAGCAGGACGGCTGTTCCCCCCAAAGAATGGCCGATAAGTAGCTTGGGCGCCTGGTATTTTTTATTTAAATACTCAGCGGCGGCTTCCAGGTCATCTACATTGGAGCTAAAATTGGTGTCAGCAAAATCACCTTCACTTTCACCTAAACCAGTGAAATCAAAGCGAAGTATGGCAAAACCAGACTGAGCGAGGGCACGACTGATATTGGCAATGGCAGTTAAGTTTTTACTACAAGTGAAGCAGTGGGCAAAGATTGCATATGCCCGGGCTTGCCCATTGGCAGGTAATTCCAGACGTGCGGCAAGCTGCTCCCCCTGGGCATTTTTGAAACTGACTTTATGAGCTGACATGAGGTTTAGTTTTTACAGAAAGGTAATGAGATTCCTTTCACTATAAAAGCCAAGCATCGTATTGTTAGAGGGATATACGTCGTATTATTTGAAGGTGATGCAGGAATACGCTGTCAAAAGGTAACGACAATATTCTAATGATTAGTCTTGAAACGATTTTCTTAGCCTGATTTCATATTCTTTTTTGTATTGCAAAGGCGTCCGTTTCATCAATGCTTTAAACTGTCGGTTAAAATTAGTAAGCGTCTGAAACCCACTTTCATAACATGCCTGGGAGATGTTCATTTTATTTTCAATGAGTAATCGGCAGGCATGTCCAATCCTTACTTCGCTTACCAGTTCGGAAAAAGTTTTATTGGCATGCCGCTTAAAATATCTGCTGAACGAAGTTGGTGTCATACTCGCTATAGCAGCCACTTCTTTCAGGCTAATCATTTGTTTGAAATTATCCATCACATACGTATGGATCAGGTTCATGGTTCCGCTATCCCCATCTTTAAGCAAATTAGTATAACCAGGGCTGGAAAGCTCATATACTTCATCGGAGTGGATTAAAATATCCAGGATTCGGAGCAGATAAATAACACTTTCCAAACCTTGCTTTTGCAAAAGGTTTTGCATCATCAGGCTGATTGTTTTTGCCGACTTACCTTTAATTTCCAGGCCCTTTTTTGACCTTTCCAGAAAATGTCGTAAACGTATAGCTTCCTCTTTTTGAATGAAATCTTTACCGGGAAAATACTCCTGAAAATAGATGACGATACCGTGGGTGCACAATTCGTGTTTGCCTTCAAAATACATCACATCACTGCGCCATAGATGGGGAAGGTTAGGCCCGGTAAATACCATATCACCTTCCTCAAATGATTTAATATGGTCTCCTACAAAACGGGTGCCCCTGCCCTGAAGCACCACAAACAATTGGTACTCCTGATGGAAATGCCAATTAGGGTCAAAATAGGCTTCTTTGAGTTCTTTGATAACAAAGATATGTGTATCAGGAATGGGTGATTTTCTTAAAGCTTGCGGCATATTTGCACTAATTTATCCCAATGATAATAAAAAACATTAATTGATGATAATATAGTGTCAAAGTATGCTAATATACAGTATGAAAAGCTAGGTAAATTTTATAATCATTGTAGCATGTACACTTTGTTTGTATCTTTAATAATATCTCAGTTCATTCAATGTGCTACATTAAGCCAATTGCCTGAACGATGTTTTTTTAAGCTAACCTACACAACTATATGAAGCCAACTTTTGGTGTGAGTACCTGGCTATGGACTTCCCCATTTGAAACCGATACTGCCCATTCTTTATTTCCCAAGATTAAAGATATGGGGTATGATGTAGTGGAAATTCCAGTGGAATATCCCGAACAGATAGATGGCAATAAAGTAAAAGAAGCACTGGATAATTATGACCTAAAAGCGGTGGTTTGCGGGGCTTTCGGCCCTACGCGCGATCTTACCCACGAAGACCCTGAAGTTCACCAAACCTGCTTTGATTATATTTCCCAATGTTTTCAACTTTGCAATGACTGGGACGCTAAATTCCTCGCTGGCCCCATGTATGCAGCGGTAGGAAAAACCCGTATGCTTAGCCCGGAAGCCAGGAAAGTGGAATGGGACAGGGCGGTAACTAATCTGAGAAAAGTATGTGACATGGCCCATAAAGATGGCTTATCCATTGCCATTGAGGCTTTGAACCGCTTTGAGTCAGATCTGATCAATACTGTAGAAGATGTACAACGATTGGTGAAAGACATCAATCACGAGGCTGCCAAAATCATGGTAGACGTTTTCCATATGAACATAGAAGAACCTGATCTGGAAAAAGCAGTGAAACTGGCAGGTGACAAACTTATACATGTACAAATCGCTGACAATTACCGAGGCACGCCGGGCACTGGCTCCGTACGCTGGGAATCGTTACGCAAGGGCTTAGAAAACATCAAATACGGTGGTGTGATATCTATAGAAAGTTTTACCCCGGAGATCAAAGAACTGGCCGGAGCGGTATGTATCTGGCGTCATTTAGCGCCTGATCAAGACCTCTTTGCTTCTGATGGCCTGGCATTTATGAAGAAGACTTTTAACTACTAATATACTACTTATGCAAAAAGATAAGATCAACATAGCCATCGTAGGCTTAGGATTTGGTGCGGAGTTTATTCCGATTTACCAAAAACACCCTAACGCGAATATGTATGCCGTTTGCCAAAGGACGAAATCCAAACTAGACGAAGTAGGGGATGCTTTTGGGATTGAAAAACGCTACACTTCTTATGAAGATTTGCTGAAAGATCCTGACGTGCATGCTGTACATATCAACACACCTATTCCTGATCATGCTAGCCAGTCTATTCAGGCCCTAAAAGCGGGTAAACACGTAGCCTGCACTGTGCCCATGGCCACAACTGTGGAAGAGTGTGAGCAAATTGTAAAACTGACCCAGGAAACCGGACTGACTTACATGATGATGGAGACCGTAGTCTATGCCCGGGAGTTTCTATTTATGAAAGAGCTGTATGAGAAAGGCGAACTGGGCAAAGTACAGTTTCTGAAAGCCAGCCATCAGCAGGACATGGACGGCTGGCCTAATTACTGGCCAGGATTGCCGCCTATGTATTATGCTACCCACTGCGTAGGTCCGGTACTTGGATTGACCCGTGCTGAAGCGGAGTATGTATCTTGTTTTGGTTCCGGTACCATTCGTGAAGAACTACAAAAGCACTATAATTCGCCTTATGCGGTAGAGAGTACCCACATCAAATTTCGTAATTCTGACCTTACCGGGCACATTTACCGTTCCCTTTTTGACGTAGCCCGTCAGTACCGGGAGAGTTTTGAGGTTTATGGTTCCAAGAAAGGCGTAGAGTGGCCCTTGATTGAAGGCCAGCCCCTGGTCGTGCATACCGCAAAAAAACCGGAGCCTGAAATTCCTGAAGAGATAGAAAGCCCTGACTTTGCCAAGCTCTTGCCTAAGGAAATCCAGCATTTCACCACCAAAGGGGTGTATGACGAAGATGAACATCAGCATTTATCCTTTACCCAGGGTGCAGGGCATGGTGGTTCGCATCCCCATCTGGTGCATGCCTTTATGGATGCTTTGGTGAAAAGAGAATCACCATATCCTAATGCAGTGCAGTCGGCCAATATCACCTGTGTGGGGATCATCGCTCATGAATCTGCTCAGAAAAACGGTGAAGTGATGAAGATGCCCGCCTTTACATTGCAGTCATAACGTATTGAAAAGCAAAAACTAGGGCATTGTTGAACGATCTTCATTCAGCAATGCTTGTTTTTGTTTCAAGCTTTTCACAGAAAAACAACTCAGATAAAAGCGATAAGTACACTGTAATTTAAGTTTTGTAGTGTTTCTACATCCCTGTCATTCAGAAGGAAACTTGTTAAGACCTGCAATCATATTGTATATCCCTGACTTCATGGCTTATGCCTAAGTTTCTGTAACATTTCGGGCGTGATACTTTCCGCATAAGCCCCGTAGGCATCCACCATGATTCTTTTGTCTCCTACACTGGTCTCAATAGCATACAAAACATCATTATCATCGGGGCTGCTCATTCCTTCAAAACGATAAGTTTCTTTAATGTCAAACTCCTTGGGCTTATAGTACATCTTAAGGGTTTTGCAGTAAATCTTATCTTTTTCAACATTAAAATCATGCTGATAACCTTGCTTGCGCAAATCTTTGATGGCTTCCTGAAGGGTATCATAGCTTTTCATAGTGATACTATTTGTTTAAGGTATACAAATAAGCCGTTTATAGCTTATTAAAGAAATTTAATTGTACAAAATTCAGTAGGATTTAGTGCGGTAAAATGCAAATTTTTGCTGATCTTACGTTACCTTTTACCCTGTAGTGATTATTCAAAATGCGGTTCATCAAAAATATTCTATACTGCTTACTTTTTGTTATCTGCCTGGTAATTCCCTACTATACCGTAGTGGTGCTGAAGGCAAGGGACGAGACACCCCGTATCGTTAGAAATGTGCTGGATTCAGGCCATATCAAGTTGCAACTCGCTGATTTTACTGATCGGCAGATGCAAATGTTGCTCTCCATACAAGACCCTAAATTTTACGAACATAAGGGAATAGATATGCAAACCCCAGGAGCAGGTAAAACGACCCTGGCGCAGGGACTGTGCAAATTTTACTTTTTTGACGACTTCAAACGTGGCTTAGATAAAATCAAGCTCGTATTGATTACCCGCTTTGCTTTTGACCCCTTAGTGCCTAAGGATACACAGATGTTGCTTTTTATCAATGAAGTTTACCTGGGAAGTTACCACGGTAAAGAAATCAAAGGATTTGAGAATGCCTCCCAGGCTTATTTTGACAAGCCCTTCAACGCGCTGACCGAAGATGAATACATTGATTTAGTCGCTATGATCCGCCGGCCGGATGGCGATAACATCAAGAAGCATCCTTGGGCCCATGAAAAAAGGGTTGCCCGTGTCCATAAATTCCTTAATGGGGAGTATATCCCCAAGCGCAACAGCGATCAGTTCTATAATATGGACTAAAGCTTCTTAAATCGTTTTTGGAATGTATTTTTTGCACTTACCTTTGCGGTCAAAGTAGCAAAAACCAACCTTGAGAAAAAGAATCATCATATGTGGCGGCGGGGCTTCCGGCTTTTTCGCGGCTATCAACATCGCCCAAAAGCATCCTGACTACGAAGT
>JBBSOG010000153.1:0-12067 GCA_038259985.1 Cytophagales bacterium | reverse complement strand
TTTTGTAGCGCTTTTCTCTCTTCTTTGGTTTCTACGCCATGGGCTACCGCATTCCTGATGAGGTGGATCAATGAATCACTGATGGTTTGTAAAATATTACGGTCAATCTCGGTGTCGGTGCCTTCCAGTTTAAGCGTAAGCTGTTTATTCTCCATAGCAGCAGCGTCGCGCACCACTCTATGAAATTTGTTGAACAGAAACCCGACCTGCACCAGCCGTACATCCATTACAGAGTATTGTAGATCAGAAGAAATACGGCTGAGCCGTGCGTATTCACTATTGGCACGCCTTCCATTTTGGGCAGTCACGATACGGTCTCGCTCAATGATGAGTTCCCCTACCAGATTGAGTAAATTATCCAACTTCCTGACCGGCACCTGAACCAAATCAGAAAAAGTGATTTTGGTTTCCGTGTCCTCAGTCTCCTCAATTTCTTTTTCCTCTATTGCTTCCTGCGCCTCCGGCTGCAAAGCTTGTTCATTATCTCGGTCAGATTGTAGTTGCGCAATTGCCTCTTCTAGTTTTTCTTCTTCTATTGCCTTTTGTGAAGGGTTTCCAACTGCTGGTGTTGTTGCGGTAGCGGTTGGCTGTTCTGTAGCACGTTTGATGATGACTTCCAGCTTGGTTTTGATGCCTTTGTAACGTACTTGTTTGTCTTCCTTAAGTCCGTTAATCATATTACCCAATATATCAACGGCTTTGAAGATGGCTGAGAAAATTTCTCCGTCAAGCTGGATACGATGGTCCCTGATTTCTCCGAAGAGGCTCTCGGTGGTATGGGCTAACTCTGCAATTTGCGTAAAGCCCATGCCGGCAGCATTGCCCTTCAGCGTATGGGTGATCCGAAAAATGGCATCTACTGCGGCTTTACTATCCG
Source organism: Cytophagales bacterium (assembly GCA_038259985.1). Taxonomy (GTDB): domain Bacteria; phylum Bacteroidota; class Bacteroidia; order Cytophagales; family Cyclobacteriaceae; genus Catalinimonas. The sequence goes on along the minus strand of JBBSOG010000153.1, from coordinate 11,190 downwards.
GATTTTTTTCCAGTTCGGTAAGTAGGCGGTTCAGTTCCTCGTAGTTGTCCAGCGATTCGGCCAAAAATATTTCTCTATACTCTTCTTCCTTTTTCATACGTGTAAATCAAAAGTTCTAGGACAAACAACTCATCAGAAAACCACCCATCTCCCTTAGTTTTACTATCTGACTGATCACGCCCTTTTCCACTGCTGACTTGGGCATGCCAAATACTACTGATGAAGATTCATCCTGGGCTATGGTGTAGCCTTGGTACTGGTAAATGGCTTGCAAACCTTCGCTGCCGTCCCTGCCCATACCGGTAAGTATCACCCCGATCGCTTTGTGCCGATACACTTCCGCTACCGAACTGAGTAGGCAGTCAACTGAGGGAAAATTAAATTCTTTAAAAGTTTTGCTTGTGAAGGCTACGGTAGGCTTAGCTGTTACGATATTGCTTACTATTTTCATGTTGGTGTGCCCGGGAGCGATATAAATTGTCCCCCCTTTTAGCTCCTCATTGCGCTCAGCAAGTTTGATATGCAAAGGACTAAGCTTATCCAGTCGCTGGGCAAAGGAGGGCAAAAACTGTTCTGTCATGTGCTGGGCGATAACCACCGGGATATTCAGGTTGGCAGGAAACTGTTTGATCACGGCCTCAATGGCCGCCGGGCCGCCGGTAGATGCCCCGATAGCAATAATCTGATAGGGCAACTCCTTGGTAAAACTGTGGGAATTGGTGTTTTTGCGCATTTTGCGCGCAATCAGCGAAGTTCCGTTTGATAATGCTGCTGTTTTCACCAGCTCATTCAGTGGAAATTGCCCTTTTTTAGCCAAAGCAACTACCTGCTCTTTGTTGATAAATTCAAAGGCACCGGCACTAAGCGCATCAAAAATCTTGGGGTCTTTCTTCTCCAGCGAGCTAAGTAGAATGACCGGTATCGGATTTTGTTTCATGACTTGCCTGACCACATGTAAGCCGTCAAAACGGGGCATCACCATATCAGTGATGACAACGTCAGGCTTGTACTGCTTCACTTTTTCTACACCTTCTTCACCGTTCATTGCGGTGGAAAGCAAGCTTATACCGGGGTCACTTCTCAAAATATCCGCGAGGAGAATCCGCATCAGGCCGGAATCTTCTATCAACAGGGTCTTGATCTTCTGAGAAACCATGCTATCCTGCGCCTAGAGACGGTTGAGCACTTCCAGCAACTTTTCAGTGGTGAAAGGTTTCACGATATATTCTTCTGCGCCCAGGGCTTTCCCTTCCGCAATAACTGACTCCTGGCCTACTGCGCTGATCATCACCACTTTAGAAGGAAGCTCCTCGTCTTTGTAAACTTTCAGGATATCCGTACCAATCATATCGGGTAAGATATTATCCAGGGTGATGATATCGGGTTGAAGTTCTAAGGCCAGGTCCACTGCCTCTTCGCCATTGGCTGCCTGCCCTACCACTTCATAGCCGCCTTCTTCTACGGCATCCTTGATCATCGTTCTCATATACAATGAGTCATCTACAATTAATACACTTTTTGCCATCGTATTATTTTTTGAATTAGTTGCTTAGCCTATGCTAAGGCTTTGTCTTTTTGCAATGTCTGGGTAAGTTCTTTTTCTGTCATCACCTGGAAAATATTAATAAGTATAATCAGGCGTTCCCCTGCTTTAACAATGCCCCTCACATAATCCCCACCTTCCTCATTATCCTGCATCAGATTGGGCGACTCGTCAATGGCAGCCGAGGAAACAGAAAGCGTATTAGGCACTTCTTCTACCAATACCCCCATCTTAATGGTATCGCTTTCTACCACCAGGGTATAATTTCTTGATTCGTTGATATCTTTCTCTCTGGCTTCTTTCAACCCAAATTTCTCTTCCAGGTCAATGATAGCGATGATGTTGCCACGTATATTGACCACACCTTTGATATAGAAAGGCGTCTTAGGCATACGGGTAATGTGAGGGGTAAGTACCACTTCCTTAATCTGGTCTATGTGGATACCATATTCCTCTTCTCCTAGCTTAAACACAATCAGTTGATGTTTCACCAGCTTTTGTTCCTGTACCTGCTCAGGGGTATGATCTTGACTTGCCATTGATTTCTGGATTTTTAGTGCGAATTCATTCCTAAGCTTACTTCCTGGTCCTGACCAGTTTGAACTGGCCTACACCGGCTTGCAACTCGGCAGCAATCTCAGAGAGTTTGTTACTGGCTTCTGTCACTTCGGCCATACTAATATTAAGGATTTGTGAGGAGCTAGCTACTTCTTCGGTACCGGCCGCTGTTTCTTCGGCCACTACGACAATCTGCTCAATGTTTTTCACGACCGAATCTATGGCTATTTTCTGTCCACTTGTCGCATGCTTTATTTCTTTGGAGTAGCTCAGGGTTTCTTGGCTGGACCTGGCAATTTCCTGGAAGATAGTATCCGCTTCTACCGTAGCAGAGTTTCCATCTTTGACACTGATTTCCATTTTTTCAATGGCCTTACTGGCTGACTGGGTATCTTTCTGCACGTCGCCGATGATCTTTTCTATATCTACGGCTGACCTTCTGGAGTCTTCTGCCAGTTTGCGTATCTCTTCTGCCACTACGGCAAAGCCCCTTCCGGCATCCCCGGCACGGGCTGCTTCAATGGCGGCATTTAGCGCCAGTAAGTTCGTCTGTGAGGCAATATCAGTGATCACATTCAGGGTGCGCCCAATCTCTTCCGCTCTCTGGGTCAATATACTGATTGACTCGGCGGTAATATTTGCGGAGCCTCTGATCCCTTCCATGTTCTCTACCAGCTTTTTGATGATCTTTATTCCATTTTCGCAACTGCTCTGCCCTTGTTCTGCTGCCTTGTAGATAACATCCGCTTTGCTTTCCATTTCGTTAGCAGTAGTCATCACTTCTTCTACCAGTTTGGAAGATTCATCGGTTTTGAGCGCCTGATCCTGGGCTCCTTTGGCCATTTGGGAAATGGCTGAGGCAACTTCTGTCGTATTATTTTTAATGCTTTCGCTTTTCTCCAGCATACTATTTGAAGAGTCCGCCACGAAGTCAGCGCTCTCTCCAATACTTCCCAGTAAAGCATTCAAATTTTCTAAAGCTACATTGAGCGCATCGCCCATCTTTTGTACATAGCCATCGCCGGCAATAGCAAACTTTTGGGTAAGGTCACCCTGGGCTAAACAGCCAATGATCTCACTAACGGCAAGCACAGGTAGTTTCACCCCTGATATATCCGTAGCGATTTTGATCACTTTCACTACATTGCCTTTCTCGTCTTTTATTGGCGTGTAAGCAGCCTGTAGCCATACCTGCCTGCCATCTTTTCTTACCCGAAGGTATTCGCCGTTTTGAACGACGCCACTACCCAGATCCTGCCAAAATTTCTTGTATTCGGGAGTAGCTGCATAGGTAGCGTCACAGAAAATTCTATGATGCTGTCCTTTTATTTCAGTTTCATTCCCAAAGCCCATAGTGCTGAGGAAATTGTGATTTGCCGAAACAATCGTGCCGTCCGGTTCAAATTCTATGTAAGCCCAACCGGTATCTACGGCTGACTGGATATTTTCGCCCTGTGCACGGGCGGCGATCATATTGGTGATGTCGGTTGCGATCTTGATCACTTTTACCACCTTGCCATTCTCATCTTTTACAGGAGTGTAGGCGGCGCTGATCCATACTTCGCCCCCATCTCGCTGCTGCCGTTTAAATTCACCTGCCTGTATTTGGCCATCGGCTAAAGCTGCCCAGAAATTTTTGTACGCACCGGACTGGGCGTATGTCGAATTACAGAAGATACGGTGATGTTTGCCAACCACTTCTTCAGCACCTTGATACCCTAGTGTTTTCAGGAAGTTTGGATTGGCGGTAAGAATGGTGCCATCCGGCAAAAACTCAATAGAGGCAAAACCCGTATTTACGGCTGCCTGCATATGATCTGCTTTCTCTTTATTTACTTTTTCTTCCGTAATGTCTTTGATAAAAGCAGTATACTGATAGCCTTCCTCTACTTTGACTTCGCTCAGGGAAAGCTTGCCCCAAAACTTACTGCCGTCTTTACGTACCAGCTCCAAATCCCTGCCCTTGCCTGCTACCTTGTTGGCACCAATGTTAATATTAGCATCTACGTATTGGTCGTGGGCACCCTGATGATCTATAGGAACGATCATCTTCACATTTTGCCCCATTACCTCTTCACGTCTGTAACCAAACATTCTTTCTGCGGCTGAATTGTAAAAGATAATCTCTTTATTAGCATCAAAGATGATTATGGAATCTACTGCCTGTTCCAGTATCTCATGGGTATGATTTGTGCGCTCAAGCCCTGCCTGGGCGGCTTTCAGTTGCTCTTGTAAAGCACGCATTTCCAGCAATTGATTCTCCAGGGCTTCTTTCTGTGCTTTTAGCACTTTGATTTGGGAAGTTGAAGTAGGCTTGCCAGTAGTCTTTACCGTTGCTTCCTTTGTAGATTTCGTATTGGATGTGGTTTTCATAAACAGTTGAGGATTTTCAGGCATTCCTTTATTTATTGGCCTATTGAATTTGGAACAGTTTAAGCGCAATGAATTTGATTGCTTGCTTCAGCTTTTCCTGTACTGAAGCAAAAGTAATGTGAAACCGAGGTGCTATACATGTCTTTGACTAGCTATAGTCTACCAGCGTAATAATCGGAGGGGAATTTATATAAGCAGCAAAAAACCGTTAATCGGCTACGGTTCTTGTAGTAACAGTTTGTAGATTGCTTTCACTTATAAATTCGTTTACAATTTGTATTATTTAAATAAAAAATATGCATATAAAATTATGTCGCCCGTATACTTGTATTCAAATCATATGGCATATTTTAATACTGTTATTTTGTTGTATACCTTTTTATGATTTTCTTTCCACAACATAATTATGCACTAAATACACAAGAACCAGATTGCTAACAGTTTACAGTATTGTTTCTTGTTTTCGTTATACATTCATTACATATCTTCTTTCCCATCATCAAATACTATGTCCAATTCAATAGAAAACCTTCGTTATCCGATCGGTAAGTTCGCTAAGCCAGAATCTATCAATGCCACGCATCAAGAAGAATGGATTGAAGCTATTGCCCGATTTCCAGCGTTACTAAATGTAGAAGTATCTGAACTGACCAAGTCCGAGCTACAATGGCCTTACCGTCCTAATGGATGGACGATCCAGCAAGTGGTTCACCATTGTGCCGATAGCCATATGAACTGCCTGATGCGTTTTAAATTGGCGCTTACAGAGGAGCAGCCTACGATACGCCCTTATGAAGAAGCCCTTTGGGCCCAGCTTGCCGATACTACTGAAAGCCCTGTTGAATGGTCGCTACAACTATTGGAGGGATTACATAAGAAGTGGGTGTTTTTACTGAAAAAGATGACAGATGAGGATTTTGAACGTACCTTCATACATCCGGAGCACGGCAATTCTTTCAGCCTTAGAGAAGCGCTGAGCATGTATGCCTGGCATTCCGACCATCATCTAGCCCATGTACGGCAGGCTAAAAAATACCGGGGGGAATTTTAGGTCCTTTCTATTTGCTAATTTCTTTTTAATTTATATCCATGATCAAAATAGAACACGTAGCACTCTGGACGCTTGACGTGGAAAGGTCTAAAGCTTTTTACATCAAGTACTTCGGGGCCAGAAGTAATGAAAAATACTATAACTCTAAAAAACAATTGGAAACTTATTTCCTTACGTTTGATTCAGGTGCCCGGCTGGAAATCATGAAAAGGCCGGAAGTGCAGCAAGGCAAAAATGATGGTTTTCTGTCCGGGTTCACTCATTTGGCATTTTCACTGGGCAGCAAAGAAAAAGTAGATGAACTTACCGAAAGGCTGGTGAAAGATGGCTATCAAAAAACAGATGGTCCCCGCACTACCGGTGATGGGTATTACGAGAGCCAGGTGCTTGATCCCGATGGTAATCCGATAGAGCTTACGGTTTGATCTTAATGTTAAATACTTCGGTATGAGAAGCGACAAGAAGAACTTTATTTAGAATGCTAGATTTAAATAATATTCACTAATCTCTCTCAAAATACACCTCCGGCAGAATAATCTTTATTTCTTGTTCCGCCCCCTCCTTTTTCCAATAAAGGATAAAATTTACTTTAACTTCTTTCAATTGATATCCTTTTTGCTTATGTGTTTCAATGGTGTTGAGAAACTGTTTAGAAAATTTCAACAGGGATTGACCTTTAAAATTTGTGCATTCATCACCATTGATTTTGATTTCATCGCCACTTACTAACGGGGAAATAAGATGTTGCTTGCTGATGAAGTAATCTAGCCACACATCCTTAAAAGTCAGGTGCATAGCTATCTTACCGGGTGGCAAATAGGATTGGTCGTCATCAGTACGTTCTAATTTGTCTACAGTGATATCATCAAGATAATTTTCGTTAAGGTGGATAGTCAGATTTTGCTTTGCCCTGGTCATAGCCACGTATAATAGTCGCTTGGCTTCATCAGTGTCAGGATTGAAATTTTCCAGCATCAGAAAAACATTGTTAAACTCTTTTCCTTTTGCTTTGTGCATGGTTGACACAAAAATTGTTTCACCTTCTGGCTTGTAAAAATCTTCCAACCTGGACTCCCTGATAAAAACTTCTTAATCAGATTTGTATTTGACCTTGGGGTTGGCTACCTCAAAAGCTTTGATAAGGTTTTTGCATATTTCCAGCTTGTTACTCTGGCCAAACCTGTTGCTTAGGTCACGCTGAGCATTTGCCCAAACTTCATCGGCAATTCTATATATTCCTTCTCCCAACTTCAATTGGCTCAAAAAATATCGCACTTCGGCAAGATGATACAAACTGAACCCATCATTAGTTTGAATGAGCTTGGCCTTCATTCGGTTGTTGAGCAATAATCCCGTAATCTGCAAAGCTTCATCATTAGTTTTTGTCAAGACGCAGGTATTTCCTGAAAGCCCTGTATCCAGGATATCATTTACCAGAGGGACAATCAGGTTTCCACTTTGATAACGCACCAGCTTTATGTTTCCATTCTCATTATCCTTGGCGATAATAGGGGTTTCTTTCAGGCGATGACGAATCCTTTTTACAAACTGGTTGGTAAATTCCACCAGGTTATTTTTGCTCCGGAAGTTTATTATCAGTTCACGTTTTGCAGCTTTCTTTTCCTTAATGAACTGTGCCATGTACTTTGCACTTGCCCCTCTGAATTCATAAATGTTCTGGTCATCATCTCCTACCGCAATCACCCTCATGTCCTCATTTAGCTCCATCAGCGTATTGATCAAAGCAAATTCTTAGCATTCATATCCTGGGCTTCGTCTATCACCAGCACCGTCTTTGTGATACGGTTGACTTCCACATCTCTGTTCTTGATCTTTTCAATGGTGCTTTTTAGAATAGCATCTGATTTTTCCAGACTGCCCACTTTCCCTAACAAATCAAAACAATAGGAATGAAAGGTTTTGATTTCAATATTATATGCCGCATTGCCAATAAAGTCCTGTAACCTCTTTTTAAACTCTGTGGCAGCGGCCCTGGAAAAGGTAAGCATCAACAATTGCTCATGCTTTACATCTTCTATCATCATCAACGATGCCAGCTTATGGACCAGCAACTTAGTTTTACCACTTTCCCGGCCCGGCGATCACTGCTATATATTGCCGATTGTCATGAATAACTTCTGTTTGAGTTGGTGTCAGCCCTTCAAACAGTTGTCGGAACTTGGTAGGTGTTAGGGGTTTTTTGATCTCGCCCTGTCGGCTTCCGGGAAAATATTTGTGGAGAAAAGAAGTGTAATTCAACTGAAAATAGTCGTCTACAAACTGCAAAGCGCCCTGGTAATCTTCTACCATTTTCTTGGCATACTCTCCCACGATATGGATCTGCTGTATCTTATTTTCATAAAACTGGTTGAGCTTTTCATAATCTTCTTCTTTGTATCTCCTCCTGTTGTTTTGCTCAAGCCGTTTAATGCTAAGGCGGTTATAGATCACCAAAAATCCACCTTCAATTTTGATCGCGTCAATTCTTGAAAGGTAAAAAAGCGTATCTTCTATATCCTCAATGCTTGCATTCGTATCAAAAAGCAGAGGCCTGTTTTCGTAAGCCTCCTTGAGTTCATGCACAGAAAATTCCACTAGTACTTCTTCCCTTTCTTGCTCATTTTCTGCCAGGTTTGTATTGCTTCTGTCATAGAGAAATTCAACAATAAAACTGGCCAAGGCATGGCGCTTCTCTAACTTTTCTTTCAATACTGCCTTCGGCTGGATGCAGAGCACTGTGATATTGTTTTTGGAATATGCCTCATAGTGCCGTTTTACCCAGTTTTTGATCGCCCAAAAATTGATGATGGTTTTGATCCCGTAGGGAATCACATCTTTGCAATCCTGCCCGGCATCCTCATTCAGTTGTTTGAGATGAAAAGTTTTTTCATGCTCTTCAAAAACCCCCAATAGAAAGTTTTCAATGTGGCAAAAGGTTTTAACAATGGATAATGAACGGTTTTTATGTTCTCCTTTCTTAATAAAAGCGGTCAGGTCTTTGGCATCCGCCAGAATCTTTTCTTCACGCAGCAGGTTCAAGATATTGATCACTTCTTTACAATTCCCAAATGGTCGGAGATGTAATCCACCCTGGATTCAGCAGGTTCATTGCTCGCTTGTTTTCTGCTTTTGCTTGAAAATAATTTCTTAATGATTCTGACTGCTTTTTCTTTTTGCTTCTCCTTAAACCTTGTGGACCCATTGATTTTATCAATCGCCTCCTGTGCTGTTTTAGATAGAATACTATCAGCAAAAACCCTCGGCATATTTTGTCCCCGCTTCAGATAACCGGCTTCCTCAAGGGCAGCGATGGCCGTCTTTACCCTGGTTTCAATTTCGACGATGGTATCATCCCAACCGGCTTTCCGGGCAATCTCCAGGGCGGAATTTGACACTTTTTGGCGATATCTTGTAATTTCTTTGATTGCTTTCCAGACCTGCTGGATTTCTTTGATACTCAGTTTGGTCTGGTTCAACAGGATAAAATGTTTGCTAAGGTCTTCCTCGTTGAACAGGACAAAGCATTCTGCCGTAATATTTTCATCCCGTCCTGCCCTGCCCGCTTCCTGGATGTAGTTCTCCAGCGAGTCCGAAATATCATAATGAACCACCATGCCTACATCTTTCTTGTCCACACCCATTCCAAAAGCAGAAGTAGCCACCATAATCTGCACTTCACCCTCAATGAAATCAGTTTGATTGGCTGTCTTTTCTTTCACCTCCATCTTGCCGTGATAAGCTTTGGCACTAAAGCTTTCTTCAGCCAAGCGCTCCGCTATTTTGTAAGCTTTCCTGGTCCGGGAAACATAGATGATCGTCGGGCATTTTTACTCCTCTATTAAATCCCGTACCGTGTTATATTTCTCTTCTTCATTTCCTTTTTCATAAACTTTGTACTGGAGATTTGTCCTGGTAGCAGCGGAACGAAAAACTTCTAAATCAATGGAAAGTTTTTCTTTGAAGTAAATACAAATATCCTCAATGACTTTCTGCTTGGCAGTAGCCGTGAAGCAGGACACCGGAATAGGGTCTTCCAGATTTTTCTTTTCCTGTATCGATTTGATAAAATCACCGATGTACAGATAATCAACCCTGAAATCTTGCCCCCAGGACGAAAAGCAGTGGGCCTCGTCAATGACGATGCGGACGATTTTTCTTCCTAATAACAGTCTTTCAATCGTTTTAGAACGCAAAGACTCAGGGGAAATGTACAACATAGAGGCCGAGCCATCTTCTACCCTTTCAAAAGATTTTGCCCTTTCAATCGGGTCAAGCAAACCATTGATGGTGACTGCTTCGGTGATACCGATTTTTTCAAGATTATCCACCTGGTCTTTCATCAAAGATTGCAATGGGGAAATGACCACTGTTAACCCTTTGTTTGCTTCCCCACTCATGAAAGCCGGAAGCTGAAAAGTAATGGATTTACCACCCCCCGTCGGAAATATCGCCAGGATAGATTTGTTGTCAACTGCTGCTTTTTCCTGTAATGGTTCACCTGCGTAAGTCCTGAAAGTATCAAAACCAAAATGTTTTTTCAGCCCCTTATGAATGTCCAGTGCCTGATTGCAATACCCACAGCCACTAAGGCATGGCCTGCCCCTGAGTAGATGCATTACCCGGTCAACTTCAGGGTAATTTTTAAGCACCCAGGGCGGGGTGATAGAATAGCGGTTTCGGCAATTAACGAGTGACAGACAATATGCCAACGCTATCGGGTATTCAGAGATTATCCAGGTCAAGTCGGCATGAGCACATATTTCAACCTGGAATTTTTCACGAATGATAGACTCAAGGTTTTGTCCAATGCTTTTGTATGCAATGAATTTAAAAAAGGCTTGAAATTCCTTTTTGTCGTTCAGAAGCAAATATAAAATTCGCTGAAGGGAATCTTCTGATTGTTTGAAAGCAGAAATTTCATCAAAGAAAAGATCTCTGGCTTTGATAGAATCATTCAGCGGATTGTTGGCGTCCTCCGTCTGAAGCTTATCGTCTTTGAGCAGTGCATGATAGGGCCGGGCAGGGAACAAAAGTGGGGAGAGGTACAAAGTGTCAATGATGTTGGCAGGATCAATTTCGGCATCCGTAACAACATGGCCAATGTATTTTATATCATGGTTTAAGATATTATGGCCGCAAATAAATTCCACTCCGCTGAGAAAGCTGGTGAAACCTGCAAGCGAATTCAAATGAAAAGGATGACCGTTATCCTTCACACCACCAATGTCAAGAATTTCCTGACTATTGGGGTCAATCTCTGTATCTACAAATGCAATTGAATACATTTTATAGCGGAGTGCATAATCGTTTTAATAAAACTTGAATTCAAGTAGCCCATTAAAACCAATAAAGAATATAAAGGGATTTACGGCTCATGCCCTAATAAGCGCGCACTACTTTCCCTTCCATAAAGTTGACAAAGGCTTTGTTGACTACCTTGTTGCCCCCTTGCGTAGGATAATTTCCGGTAAAATACCAATCCCCTTTGTGATCAGGACAAGCTTTGTGCAGGTTATCTACGGTCTGGTACACAATTTCCAGCTCAGCTTTGAGGTCAGCTGGGCGAACTATTTTGCCGATCATTTCAGACACCTGCTCGTAGGTAAAAGGCTCATATAATTCTTTGATGAAGTTGGGGGCACCTAATTTTGTTCCGTCGCTGACA
>JBBSOG010000152.1:0-12090 GCA_038259985.1 Cytophagales bacterium | reverse complement strand
TGCTGCTGGCAGTGCTGGGCTATTTTGTGGGCACTTATGGCGCCTGGCTTTGTGGTATTCTCATGCAATTAGTTGCCACTTCCTGATGTTATGCCGAAAAGATAAAAGCAATGAGTAAGGAAAAACAAAATCATCAGCAGTTTATCTTTGTCTGTAACGGTAAAGATTGTAAGAAAAACGGCTGCAAAGATATACAAAAGGCACTCAAGCGTGAGCTCAAACAGCGAAGGCAGCAGAAAGTAGTGAAGCTGATTGGCACCAAATGCACGGGTGAATGCAAGAAAGCACCGGTCATGATCGCTCAAGAAAAGTGGATGACTGAAATGGATGTGCATAAAGCCCTGGAAGTCCTGAAATCTATGTTATGAAAAGGAAGCCAGAGACGGGAGGCTGGAAGTTGGGCGGTCTCCAGACTTCGGATTCCAGTCTCCAAATAATTAAATTTTATGCCCCATACACCTGAATCCGTACTCAAATCGTTGCGTGAGAAGCAATATGCCCCGATTTACTTTTTGCAGGGTGATGAGCCTTATTATATTGACCTGATCGCTGATGAGATAGAAGAAAACGCACTGAGCGAAAGTGAGCGAGGGTTCAACCAGATGGTGATGTACGGCAAAGATGTGGATGTGAGCGCCATCTTGAATAATGCCAAGCGCTATCCCATGATGTCGGAGCGGCAGGTGGTAATTGTGCGAGAGGCGCAGGAAATTCAGGATTTGAACAGTAAAAATGGCCAACTGTTACTGGAGGCCTATGTTAAAAACCCTATGCCATCCACTATTCTGGTATTTTGCCACAAATATAAAACTTTTGATGGCCGTAAGCCTCTCGCTAAACTGCTTGATAAACTGGCAATCCTGGTAGAGTCCAAGAAAATGTATGACAACCAGTTGCCTGACTGGATAGCCAAATATTTCAAAAGTAAAGGCTATGAAATTGAGGACAAAGCGGTACAGATGCTGGCTGATTATATCGGAAACCATCTGGAAAGACTCACCAATGAGATTGAAAAGGTACTGATCAATTTCAGGCAAAAGGAAGGGGAAGAAAAAATTACGCCCTCAGTTATTCAGAAGTTTATAGGCATCAGTAAGGAGTACAATGTCTTTGAACTGCAAAAAGCGATGGCGGTGCAGGATGTTTTGAAAGCCAACCGCATCATCAGCTATTTTGAGGCCAATCAAAAAGCGAACCCTGTCATCCCTATTATTGCGCTGCTCTTCACTTTTTTTAGTAAGCTGCTCTTGGTACATCACGCTACCGATAAGTCGGAACGGGCGCTGGCGGGGATACTCAAAATCAATCCTTTTTTTGCTAAGGAATACAAGATTGCCGCTGTGAATTATCCTTTGTCTAAGGTGATCAGCAACATTCATCACTTACGCATAGCAGATCAATATGCCAAAGGCATAGACAATATCAGCGGAACGGATGCCCAGATATTAAAAGGACTGGTCTTCCGGTTGATGCACTGACGCTTATCCAACGGGCGTCCCGGCGAGTGCTTCGCTTAACTTAATGACATTGAACGCGCGTCAGCATCTAGTTTTATTACATGAAAAAAGGCTTGCACAACTAAGCACAAGCCCCTTCCAATTTGAAAAATAAAATTCTAGTTATTTGACTTCCAGCAGTTCAATCTCAAAAACGAGATCTTTGCCTGCCAGAGGATGGTTGGCATCCAAAGTAATTGTTTCTTCTGAAACTTTAGAAATGGTAACAGGAATGGATTGCCCGTCTTGTTGCTGTACTGCTAGGCGCTGCCCTACTTCGGGGGTAATATCTTCAGGCACATCTTTTTTGGGGACTTCCAGGATCATATCTTCCCTCACTTCTCCGTAAGCTTCTGTGACAGGTATATCGGCTACAGTGGTATCCCCTGCTTTCATGCCATCTACCGCTTTTTCAAAACCGGCGATCATATTGCCCTGGCCCAGCGTGAACTCTAATGGTTCGTTGCGCTCCAGCGATGAATCAAAGACAGTACCGTCTTTAAGTTTTCCTGTATAATGTACTTTTACTGTGTTTCCGTTTTTAGCAACAGTCATAAAAATGATATTTATATGAATTTATACTTTATGATTCAGTCCTTTTGCCCGAACCATATAAACAACAAAGGTACAAAATCTTAGCTCTTCATTAAAGAGTAACAAACGCTACTTTGTTAAATCCAATTTTAGACACAATTTATGATGAGTATATTACAATATTTAGGGATTGACAGATTGTTCCAGGCTGATAATGCTTAGAAAGCATATCCGACGTAAAGCGATTTTCCACTTTTTTCAAGAAAACCACACCTCTAAGCTTTCGTTAGCGTTGATACCTAGAGTAATAGCTATATCGCTATGAGTAATAGCTATATCGCTATGAGTAATAGCTATATCGCTATATCTTTGCCAAAAGTAAGCACCGCCCAAGTACCACGTTTGCATGAAAAAAATTTACTGTATTTTTCTTTTAGCGCTGCTATACCAGCAACTTTATGCCCAAAACCAGTATACCATCAGCGGGTATATCAATGACGTCAGCAATGGGGAAGCCCTAATTGGGGCCACTGTATCCCTAAGGGAAAAGCCAGGCACCGGCACAGTGACCAATGTATATGGATTCTACTCCCTTACCCTTCCTCAGGATAGCTATACTGTTAATTATTCGTATCTGGGCTTCCAAACCCAAAGCACGCAGTTTACACTTAGCGCGGATACTACGATTTCTATGGAACTCGGTGATGATGAAGTAGAATTACAAGAAATCATTATTTCTGCTGACCGTCCGGAAGATAATTTTCAGGATGTGAAGATGAGCCGGGAAGAACTCAAAATAGAAAAAATAAAATCATTGCCTGCCCTGTTCGGGGAAGTAGATGTGTTGCGAACCGTTCAACTTTTGCCGGGTGTCCAGTCTGCCGGGGAAGGTACAACTGGTCTTTTTGTGAGGGGAGGCTCTGCTGATCAGAACCTAGTGCTACTGGATGAGGCGACGGTATTTAATCCCTCCCACTTTCTTGGTTTCTTTTCTGTATTTAACCCCGACGCCATCAAAAATTTGGAACTCTACAAAGGAGGCATTCCCGCACGCTTTGGCGGGCGTTTGTCCTCCATTCTGGATATCCAGATGAAAGAAGGTAACAACAAGAAATTCAACGTTTCCGGTGGAATAGGCTCCATCTCCAGCCGACTCACGGTAGAAGGCCCTATCAAAAAGAACCAATCTTCCTTCATTTTGTCGGGCAGTCGCACTTATGCCGATGTATTTCTGAAGTTATCCAATAATGAAGACATCAATAACAATACGCTGTATTTTTATGATTTCAATGCCAAAGCCAACTATCAATTCAACGAAAAACATAAGCTGTTTATTTCGGGTTATTTTGGCAGGGACCGTTTCGGTATTGCCGATGAGTTTGGGCTAAACTGGGGCAATGCTACCGCCACTACCCGCTGGAATTACCTCATCTCAGATAAATTGTTCCTGAATACGACTTTCATCTACAGTAATTTTGATTACGGCTTTGAGATTGATACTGAAGTAGCGGAGTTTACCTGGACTTCAAAACTGAGAGAGATGAGTGGTAAATTAGATTTTAACTTTTTTGCTAACCCCAAAAATTCCATTGACTTCGGCTACTCAGTACAACTCCATAAATTTGCGCCGCCCAGCATCATTCCATCAGGGGACACTAATTTTGCCCCCTTAATTTTAGATGATAAATTTGCTTTGGAACAGGCAGTTTATGTGAGCAATCAGCAGCAACTCACTGATCGGGTTTCGCTGGAATATGGGCTAAGATATTCTGTTTTTCAGCAGATTGGTCCCGGCAAAGTTTTCATATATGAAGAGGGTAAGCCCTTATCCGATGAAACTATTGTGGATACAGAAGAATACAGCACCGGAGAAAGCATACAGTTCTATCATGGTCTTGAACCCCGTTTCTCTGCAAGGTACCTCGTAGGCAATCGTAGTTCTATCAAGACTTCATATAACCGTATGCGGCAATATTTGCAGGTCGCTTCCAATGCTACCGCTGGTTTACCCATTGACCGCTGGATTCCTGCCGACCGCTACGTCAAACCGCTAATCGGTGACCAGATAGCTGCCGGTTATTTCCGTAACCTGGCCAGCAACACCCTGGAAGCTTCGGTAGAAGTTTATTATAAATGGATGCAAAATGTGATTGACTTCAAATCCGGTGCGGATATATTGCTCAACAACAATATTGAAACGGAAATTTCTGCCGGAAAAGGTTGGGCATACGGGGCGGAATTTTTACTGAGAAAAAATGTAGGAAAAACGACTGGCTGGGTGAGTTACACACTTTCCCGGACCCGCAGGCAAATAGATGGCATCAACAATGGAAAATCTTACAATGCCCGATATGACCGCATCCATGATATTTCGTTGGTTGTTTCTCATCAGCTCAATAAAAGGTTGACACTTTCCGGAACTTGGGTGTATTCTACTGGCTTGGCCGTCTCCCTTCCTTCGGGTAGATACCCGCTGGATGGGCAGTCTGTACCCTATTATGACCCTTATGGCCGCAATGCCCACCGTATGCCTGATTTTCACCGCCTGGATTTATCAGCGGTGCTGGACGGTAAACCAAAGGAAGGCCGACGTTGGAATAGCAGTTGGAGCTTTTCAGTATACAATGCCTACGCACAAAAAAACCCGTTCATTATCACTTTTGAAGATCTTTATAATGAAGATACTGGTTTTGACCTGGAGGGCGATGATACTATTGAAAGTGTGCGTCCGGCCGCCATCAAGACTTACTTGTTCAGTATCATTCCTTCAGTCACTTACAATTTCAAATTTTGAGTATGAGAAGTCATAGCATATACTTGGTATTGATTTTAATCATCAGCGGGCTAGGAGCTTGCCGTGAGGTGATTGACCTGGAATTACCAGTAGACCAGCCCCAACTGATCATAGAAGGAAACCTTACCTACTGGGCTGATGATCCTGAAAGAAACCAGGTAAGCGTCAGAGTATCTACTTCCGGCAACTACTACGATGAGAATGTTTTTCATCCGGTCAACGATGCAATTTTACAACTTGATGATTTACAACAAGGCACAAGCTATGATCTGTCTCCAATAGAGAATCAGCCGGGCCTGTATGCAAATACCACCATACCACTGGAGTTAGGCAATGATTACCGACTGCGACTGAGTTACGAAGGCAATGAATATGAATCCACCGGTACGATATTGCCGGTCGCCCAGTTAGATTCTTTCTCTTACAGTTATCGCAAAAAGACCATTTTTCTTGATGAAGGCTATTATTTTTTCTTCAGTGGAAGTACGCCTAAAGAAAGGGGAACCAATTTTTATCGCTTCAAAATTTATGAAAATGATTCCCTTTATAATGAAAGAGGCGATTACCTTATCCAAAGTGATGAGTTTCTTCAGGAAGAAATAGATACGCTTCAGCTGGCCAATTATGCCTTTGAGGTAGGCGATTCGGTACGTATAGAAATGTATAGCCTGGACAAAAATATGTTCAGCTATTACAACGAACTGGTGGAATTGCTCTTTAATGATGGAGGTTTATTTAGTTCTCCCCCTCGTAATCCTACTACTAATATTATCAACACGACCAATCCTCAAAATCCCCCTTTAGGCTTTTTTCAGGTATCATCTGCACTAGGGGGCGGGGCCACTATTGAAGAAAAGGAGTAAGATTTGAAATCAATCAGCATTTGATTACTTTTTGAGCATCGTCAATATTGATTTTCCATGTCTGCCAAAACAATACTGAAACAATACTGGGGTTATGACAATTTCCGTCCGATGCAGGAGGAAATTATTGAGAGCATACTCTCCGGTCATGACACCCTTGCCCTTCTGCCCACTGGCGGAGGCAAAAGTATCTGTTTTCAGGTGCCGGCCCTGATGCGTGATGGTGTTTGTATCGTCATCTCCCCCTTGATCGCCCTGATGAAAGACCAAGTAGAACACCTCCGAAAAAGAAAAATATCGGCCATTGCCATCTACTCCGGCATGAGCAAAAGGGAAATTGACCTTCATCTTGATAACTGTGTCTATGGAAATGTGAAGTTTTTGTACGTGTCCCCTGAACGGCTCAAAACTGAAATTTTTATAGAAAGGGCCAAGCGCATGCATATTGGCCTCATCGCGGTAGACGAAGCGCACTGCATTTCTCAGTGGGGCTATGACTTTCGCCCTCCCTACCTGGAAATCACTGATTTCAGGGCGCTTTTTCCCGAAATCAATATCATTGCCCTGACGGCTACTGCCACTAGGGAAGTAAAGCAAGATATACAGGACAAGCTTTCATTTAAAAATAATAAGTTATTCCAAAAGAGTTTTGCCCGCGCTAATTTGTCTTATGCAGTACGGAAGGTAGAAAACAAAGAGCAAAAGTTGCTGGAAATTTTGCGTAGCGTACCCGGAACCTCCATTATTTATGTACGCAGCCGCAAACGTACCCAGGCCATTGCCCAGTGGCTTAAAAAGCAGAAAATCAGTAGTGATTTTTATCACGCCGGTTTGAAAAATGAAGAACGTTCCCAGAAACAGGAAGATTGGATCACCGACAAAACAAGGGTAATCGTAGCGACTAATGCTTTTGGAATGGGCATTGACAAGCCTGATGTGCGGGTAGTTATCCATGTAGACTTGCCTGACAACCTGGAAGCCTACTACCAGGAGGCTGGCCGTGCTGGAAGGGATGAAAGGAAAGCCTATGCGGTCATCCTCTATGATCAGAATGATATCCAAAATCTACAGAAACGGATAGAAGACACCCATCCGGGCCTGGACTATATTCGCCAGATTTATCAATACTTAGCCAATTATTATCGCATCGCGGTGGGTAGTAGTTTTATGGCCAGTTATGATTTTGACCTGAACGACTTTATTAAAACCTATCGTTTGAGTAGCACCCAGGCTTTTTATGCGCTTCAAAGATTGGAAGAACATGGGCTAATTCAGCTTAGTGAATCATTTTTTGCGCCTTCAAAGCTGCATATTTTGATAGACCATACAGAGATGTATAAGTTTCAGGTAGCCCATGGACGATTAGATCCTTTGACTAAAGCGCTTCAAAGACTATATGGAGGAGAACTATACGCTAACTTTATCAGTATTTCGGAAAATGATTTGGCCAGGCAATTAAAAATTCCTGTCCAAGAAATACGCAAGCAATTAAAGGATATGGCTGAGATGGATGTGGTAACCTATTATGCGCAAAAAGATAAACCTCAGCTTACTTTTATGACTGCCCGCTTTGATGCCAACCGCATTCCTATTTCTAATAAGGCACTGGAGCAGAAAAAGGGAATTTACGCGGACAAAGTCAATGCTGTTATACATTATACTGAACACCGGCATCGTTGTAGAACCCAGTTACTTCTGGAGTATTTTGATGAAATCAGTTATGACCATTGTGGTGTATGTGACGTATGTGTAGAAAAGAAGAACAAGATGTCTCATGACGCCTTTAGTGACGAACAATACAAAGTGTTAAATACTTTGGTCAAAAGTTATCTAGCGGGTAACGCTACCCCTTTAGAAAAGTTAGTTACCGACTTAAAACCCAACAACAAACCGATGCTGCTAGACACTATTCGTATCATGCTTGATTATGGCGAACTTTACTATGACAGCTCAGGTAAACTAGCCGTTGATTAAAGTCAAAGCTAATCTACTTTAGGCCTGAATGCATCTCCAATGTCAATTAAATCCAGATAAGGTTTTAGGCATTTGGTTGTGGTAAAAGGAATAATATTAGACACTTTGCTTTTACGGGTATCAAACCAGATTTCTGCATAAAACTTGCCTGTGTGGTATAAAAAAACTTTTCTCCCGGCAAAATAACGACTGCACAACAAAGATCCATTTCCAAGTATGAACTGAGTTCTTTCTTCTAAAGAGAGTCTGTGAAAAGAATACAAATTTTCCATGGCGGTTATGTTTATTACTTTTTTTATGCAAAATAGCACATATGTACGAAAATATCTAGCTTACATACTTTTTTTTAACATGATAATCTAAAAAATTACAATAATCACAATGTTTGCCCTTGATTATTCCACTTTACATACGAAATTGAGGAATAATAATAACAGAATTCAGTAAAGAGTAAAAAATTCATACGAGATAAAATCCCTAAAAAAGCATTTTTTATCGAATGGAATTATACTTTAGTCGTATCCCTTGTCAATATACTTACCATGATTCCACAGACCATTGAAATAATGAAAGATGGAAATAGCTCAGCAATGTACTGAAAGTAAATACCATATTCAGGAATAGCCGGGAACACAAACTTGAAAAGCGGAATACAGAGGAATCCACTCACCATAGAAGCGATTGCCCCTTTCTCATTGAAACCCTTCCAAAATAAGGATAGCAGGATGACAGGACAGAAAGTCGCAGCAATACCTGACCAGCCAAAAATAACAAACCAAAAAATGGTGCGATTGGGAGAAACCAACGCTACAGTCATCGCCAATAGCAAAGCAAAAAAGGATATAGCGATGGTGATTTTCTTTGAAAATAAAGACAATTGCTTATCCTGCATACCAGGATGAAAGATTTTTTGATAAAAGTCGCGAGAAATTGCGCTGGAAGCCAAAATCAAAAGTGAGTCTATGGTAGACATGATGGCAGCTAATATAGCGGCTATGTACAATCCACTGAATATTTCGGGCATGGTCTCTTCTACCAGCAAAATGAGGACATTCTGTCCACCATTTCCCAAAACAGTAGCTGGATCATCGGAGCCCGTAGTAAAGTAATATCGTCCGAGAATGCCTATGGTTACGGCAGACATGTTCATCAGCAGGGTAAGGCTCACGGCCGCCCACTTTCCCCGGTCAATTTGTTTAGTGTTTTTAATTGACATGTAACGAACAAATAGCTGAGGAGAACCCAAGTATCCCAACCCTATCATCACAAAACCGGTTACTTTAGCTACGTTAGCCGTATTGAAGCCTCCTCCGCCCCAAATATTCAGCAAGTCAGAGTCAATCGCTTTTAAGCCATTGATCACTTCCTCAGGTGATCCGATAGCAAACAGAAAATAGGCAGGCAATACCACTAATCCGATCACCATAATACTTCCCTGAAAAACGTCGGACCAGACTACCGCAATGAAACCTCCAAAAGACATATAAGCCACAACTATTAGAAACCCGAAAATGGCCCCGGCAAAATAATTCCAGTCTAAAAAAGTTTCAAAGGCGGTGCCGGTGGCATCAATCTGGGCACTCACATAAATCATCACAAAAAGAGAGAGTGCTGTGGCGGCAATTGCCCTGAGCCAATGACTGCCCGCCTTAAAACGGCTTTCCAGGTAATCGGGCACAGTAATACTATCGTATTGGTCAGTAAGTCTTTTGAAGGGTTTAGCCATCATAAACCAAGATATGCTTTCTCCCAAGAGTGTTCCTAAGGCTATCCAATAAGCATGTATGCCGAAAATCGCTCCCATGCCAGTTAACCCCAGCAATACCCAGGCGGATGCCCCGGTAGCCCGTGAAGAAAAAGCGGCTACCCAAAACCCCAAGTTCTTACCACCTACATAATAATCTTTGATATCTTTGACCCTACCGGCAGCCAGATATCCTATGCCAAACAGCACTAAAAAATACAGGGATAAGACAACGTATTTGGATACCATCAGTAGCTTATGGCCTTAAGCTGGAAATTGCCTTCTGGGAAGCGTTGAAAGCATCCATTTCTTTATCTGTTTGTTTTGGGTTCAGTCTAATGGACTGCTTATAGAATTGTGCAGCCTCTTGGAATTTCTTATCTTCATAATACACCTCGCCTAAAGCATTGTAGGTTTTCCAACTGGGGTTTACTTTCACATTGAGTTCAAAAAATGCTATAGCTGCCCCCCTCATATTAGCAGCCAATAGATCCAGTCCTAGTAAGTGTAAATCTTCTTCAGTATTTTCGTAAGCATAAGGAAAAGCTTGGGTAAGCTGATAATACTGCTCAATAGCCACTTCTACGCCATTTTCTGTAGATAATTTGTACAAAGAACTGCGCAGTGAGCGTTTGGGTAGCTCATAAGGGAGACGGTAAAGCACATTTTTTATTTCCTGGGCGATTTCGTTCATGCGGGCGGTACTTACGTTTCCTGTATTGCTCAGCATAATGATCAGGTGCTCATCTTCTAAAAAACTCAGCATAAAAGAGCTAAACCCAGCGATATGACCACTATGAAAAATAACCTCTGCTTCTTTATTTTTTCCTATCTCTACCTTAGAAATCCCTAGACCATAGCCGTAAGAATTACTAAAAGGAGGTATCCAAGTATCACTTGGGTCACTAAAAGGGGTCATCATCTCCCTTAAACCTTTTCTGGATAATAGTTTATTCTTATGCAAAGCCCTATCCCATAGATATAAGTCCTCCACCGTAGCATACATATTACCTGCCCCCTGGAGATTAGCCATATACATTGGACGGGCATTTTCATAATCTTCCAGTTCTTGCACATAGCCATAAGCCCTTTTATCAATGATTTTTTCCCTTTCATCAATTCCGGTATTCATCATTTTTACCGGATTGAGGATTCTTTCCTGTAGTAAAAGATCAAAAGGCATTCCACTCACTTTCTCTAAAATAGTACTGAGCAACAGGTAGCCTGAATTGTTGTAGCTGTATCGGGTACCTGGCTTAAACTCCAGGTCACCACTGCAAAATTTCTTGACCAGTTGCTCCCTGGTGTAACGGTTAGCCAAAGAGTCTGTCCATACGTAAGGAATGCTGGTATAATTAGGAATTCCTGAACGATGGGTGAGTAAATGATGGATGGTAACCTGATTTCCCACATCAGAGCGGTACTCAGGATAGTAAGTAGAAATCGTACTGTCCAGGTGGATTTTTCCTTCTTCATAAAATTGCATCACCAGCATAGCCGTAAACTGTTTGCTGATAGAAGCAATATCAAATCGGCTGTCTATTTGATTAGGGATGTTCCACTCCCGATTGGATAAGCCAAAAGCGTTTTTGTAAATTACTTCTCCTTGCTCAGCAACCAATACAGCGCCCTGAAAGCCTTCATATTCGTGATATTTGCTGAAAATTTCATTGATGGCCTCCTGCTTATCTAAAGATTGGGCACCTGCATTTATTGGTAAATAAACAGCATAAATAAAAACAAAGATTAGTTTTCTCAAATGGCTTTTCATAAAACTTACTTAGGCTTGACAATGCAATGGGTGATAAAGTTAACAATAAAAATGAAATGCTACATCTGAAACCGTGTTCAAAAATGGACATGCAATAACAACCTTACTGTATCGTATTTATGTTTTTTTAGCGTACAGCTCATATGTAAGTCCGAAAGTTTTATTTGGCAATTTTAAGCAGTATATTTTTAGTTGATTTATCGGACTGGTATCATGATTGTTTACTAATGCTTAGTTCCGTATCAAACCACAGTGTAATTTGTCATTAATGAGAAAATCCCAGCCCAGATTATACTTCCTGATAATCTTTTTAAGTGTATTATTAATAAGCCCGCCCTTGCTTGCCAAAGGCACACTTGCTTCTGTTCCCTTTGAATTATATGGAGAGCACATTTTCATTAAACTGAGTATCAATCACTCCGAGCCTCTCCATTTTATATTCGATACCGGAGCTGCATCTACGGTAATCAGCCAGCAGAAAGCCAGCCGCATCAAGCTCTCCAGCGATGGGTTTTCTTCGGTAAGGACTAACAAAGGCCCGTCCCTGGTGTATTATTCCCGGCACAATCAACTGGACATAGGTGGCATCTCAGTAGGTGATATCCGTATTTCCCATCTTCCCCTAGACCATCTGGACAAAGTACTGGAACGAAGGGTGGATGGCATTATCGGGCATGATTTGCTTCAACGCTATGTAATCATGGTGAATTATGACAAATTTGCCCTGGATATCTATGACCCGCAAGATTTTCAGCCCCCATTGAATTTTACTGCCCATAAGGTAGAACTGATCTCTGGAAGGCCCTACATCCATGCTGATCTTACGCTGGCCAACGGAGATATACTGAAAGGAAAACTACAAATTGACAATGGCTCCGGCTCATCTGTGACCCTTTATTCCCCCTTTGTTGACG
>JBBSOG010000151.1:0-12169 GCA_038259985.1 Cytophagales bacterium | reverse complement strand
GACCATATACAGGGGTACATCTTTAATGGCAAGAGGCCCAGCATTCTTATCATGTGAAACATGTACCTCGTAGGAAGCTTCACCTACATTACCACTGGCGTCAGCAACCTTTAAGGTCAGGGTATAGACCCGACCGTTTCCCTTGCCAAGACGTTCAGCCCGAAGGTCTACGGACCGGCAGCCACTACTAATCACTATGTCATCATAAGTGGAACCATCGCCACCACCTTTAGCATTTTCCAACTCATCACTTACCACAGAAACGATAACTACATCATCACTGGATACTTCCTTATCGCATTCATCTTCTACCAGAATATCCAGTTCATCTAGCGAGAGAGTGTGATACTTATGATTAGGCGGCCAGAGTGTAGTTGGAGTCGATAATACGGTAATTACCGGTGGAGTAGTATCCTCTACAATTACTGTTCGCTCCACCTCATCGGCAGCATTACCGCTGGCATCAGTAGCGTTGTAGGTGATAATATAGGTGCCGGGGACATGGGTATCTACCGTGCCGGAAATGACGATGGCAACCGCTGGATCGCAGATATCCGTGGCCGTAGCCCCTGCCTCAATATAATCATCTATCCCGCATTCCAAGGTAATTTCGCTATCGCCATTCAGAGTAATGACCGGCGGAGTGGTATCTTCCACTGTAACAGTCAGTTCGTCGGTGTCCGTTAACAAATTGCCGTCATCTACTTCAAGAGTAATGGTGTGAATGCCGAGGGAAAGGGTTACTACAACCATCGGATCTGTTGTAGGTCCGGCGATAATACTCATCCCTTCGTACCAGGTGTAAGTCAAATCGTCGCCGTTCGGATCACCTGAGCCGGATGCATCCAGGGTGACTTCAGTTCCTGGATGTCCTTCGCACTCTACCGTTTGATCATTACCGGCATCGGCTACCGGAGGATCGCCAATAGGAATTTGGTCGGAGAAAAAATCCAAGTCACTTAAATTCAGACTATTATCCGCCCAAACAGGAAAGGCAACACCATTTAAACTTGATAACCCAATGTATTCCAGGAAGTTGTTAGTCGTCCGGCTAGGGTTATTTGTCGATTGGTCAGAAGGATTGTCCGACACCAGCACGTTGGTGAAGGAATTACCACCATCGTTACTGTAGCCAATGAAGGCTTCTACCTGCTGGTTGCTTCCATCATTACGGGCATCATACCAAACGACCACCACCTGTCCGGTTACCTGATCCACGTCCAGCCAAGGCAGAAACTGGCTGTTGGTTCCTCCGTCATTATTTACAACCATCTCTGCTGACCAGTTTACCCCCTGATTATCAGAGAAGCGAATAACGATGTCCGTATCATTAAATCCGCCTCCCCCTACGGTGGTATAGGCAACATATACGCGCCCATTATTTGGTCCGCCCGAGCGGTCCACAGCAATAGAAGGCACGGCCAGTATTCCACGATCAGGCTGGGCTAATATATCATATCGGTTGGTATTGCCCCGCGTAACAGGAGTAGTGCTTACCAGTCTGTCGGTGCCAAAGGTACTCCCATTATCGAGGGAAACATCCATTCTTATTGAGCTGGAGGTCGGCTGGTTAGATTGATCGTCCCATACCACATACACTTCTCCATTTGGCCCTACCGCCGGCATGGCGAAGGTGTTCAGAGAACCCGCATCATTGACAAGTACATCGGTTGAAAACGTTGCTCCCTGGTCATAAGAAGACGCCAGCCGCGTAACCACATTGCCTGACTGGGTAATACGGTAGGCTAAATAGACATTGAATTGTCCGGGTATCGTGGCATCGGGGCCGGTCCCAATAATCCACTTATCCAGAGAGTTATCTATTGCTACCGTAGTAAACTGGTCATAGCTAAGGCCACCATTGGTACTGCGGGCTACCATAAGATAGCGGTTGCCATCTGCATCATCCAGACCATACCCGACATAGACGTTGCCGTCTTCGGCAAACGATACGGTAGGATCGAAGCGGAACGTGCTTGTCCGCCCATCCTGCCCATTCCCCAGCGGCACAGATGTCCAGTTCTGTCCCCCATCCGTCGTGAAGAAGGTATTCATGGTATTGAAATTGGGGGCATGTCCGGCAATCACCTGGTTATCCCGATTAGTAGGATTGACCGAGATGCTGACTTCTGACTCGTTTCCGTTGATGTTGCTTACATTTACATTCGGAATCTCTCCTAACATGCGGGTTGCCTCTATTCTGCCGGATTTTGATTCAAGAGGAGATACTTTTGGCTGGTTCTGAAGCTTTTTTTGGGCTTCCGTTACGATTGGCAGGTCATTAGCCTCCTGGCTGTAAAGGTGCAAAGGAACTAGCAAAACCAGAATGAGAAGTCCCCAAAGTCTGTGGAAGGATGTTTTTTTCATGGTAGGTAGTTTAAGTAGTGTAAGAATGAAATGAAAAGCCGTTCTTCCTAAACTAGGAATGCTTATTGCACATCAAAGGTCTCGGAGTAGGCAGTGCTATTTTCAGCTGGTTTGAAATGTTCTCCTTTTGAATATACTAGAGTTGCCCGGTAGGTGCCAACTTGGAGCGTTTCAGCAGATTGCTGGTCGGGAACGATCTCGACTATTTTAAATTCAGAAGAGTTTGCATTGATGGTAACCTCCCGGGCCGGTGCGTTGAGAGTACAATTTTTGACCGGTAGCCAGCCAGTCTCTTTCTGTTCTTCAAGTAAAATAATGGTGCAATAGGTTTGCTGATCCATGGAGGTAACTGGTTCCTCCAGCATATTCTTTATTGTAATCCTGATTTTCTCATTCACCTGATAGGCTTCTTTATCTCTTTCTACCATTACTTCCGGTTCTGATAGATCTATATCAGGTTCCTTCAAATCGTCATTGGCTGAACCGTTGCAGGCAATTGAGCAACTGAAGATTAAAAATAAGTAAAGGTACATCATAATGTTAGGGGCCACGCTGCCTACAATATAAGTCACCAAAGAGGAGGATTTCTCTGGCTAGTAACTTGGGAAAGCCGAATTATTAGCCACATTCCATAGATATATCAATTAGGCAAAAACCCATCAATCCTTTTGAAGATTTCCTGATTCGCAAACCTTTCGTCAGTTTGTCAACAAGAAATCAAAGATTCATCCTTTTCAAGCCTCATTTCCAGGGAGAGGATTTTCCCCTTTTCCTAATATAGGAAAAAAACGTAAAAAATAATATTTTATCCACGGCTTTTTCATAAAAAAGAGAGTTTAGCAAAAAGCTGTTATTTTTGATGATCCACCATCAAAATAAGATGCTATCCTAGACTCTCTAAAAAAACGAATGCCCCCGTGGCGCGGTAAGACTTACTATGAGTATCTGCAAGCAAATTTGCCTGATCGGCGTGACAACCGGGGGAAAAGACATAATTTACACTTCGTGCTCTGCGCAGTATTGCTAGCGACGATGTCTGGCATGGTACTCATATCAGAGATTCACCGGTTTTTAGTGCGTCACCATCGCTGTTTATGCTTTTTACTAGACGTAGAGGAGTCACGCGCGGTTTCTGATGTTCAGTTGCGTAGGCTGCTAGCCTTAGTAGATGAACAAGCCTATCAACAATTCCACGCCCGCTACTTTGGCTGGCAAGTCTGTTTGGTGCCCACTGATAGCTGGGTCAGTTTTGATGGCAAGGAACTGCGGGGCAACATTGACGGGGTCAGTGGGCAGACAAGAGGTCTATGTTTGGTTCGTCCACTAGTACAGGGCAGCAGTATGAGTCTGCCTGGCCTGTTTTATCATGGAGCCAAAGACAGCGAGATAATCTGTGTGCGGGCACTGCTTCAAGAGTGCACTTTAGCCTCCCTACAGTTAACCTTTGATGCGTTGCATGCGCCGTTTGTTGGGCAGATAGAGGGAGATAGGCTAGGGAAAGAATTAG
This sequence comes from Cytophagales bacterium, assembly GCA_038259985.1. Lineage (GTDB taxonomy): Bacteria > Bacteroidota > Bacteroidia > Cytophagales > Cyclobacteriaceae > Catalinimonas. The sequence continues at coordinate 8,295 of JBBSOG010000151.1, read as the reverse complement.
AAAAAGGAGTATTCGGTAGTGTATCATAGATTTAAAAATTGCTCTAATTTTTTTAGTTAGAACTGCCAATTTCAGAAATCTGGCAGTTCTCTTTCGCCACCACTTCTGCATCATTTTGAACAGTGTCCCCAGAGCACTAAGGACTTCTTTTATTTTTACAGGCAACGTTTCTTAGCATTTTCGTTAGGATATCTACCAATAAATCCCAGAGCTTCTCTTTCTAAAATGCGCTCAGCGTTATTGAACTTAAATATATCTACGGTAACTTCTCCAACAACCGTGAGCGGAATAATCACACCATTATTCAAATAAAAGTGCCCTGACCAGTAATCTATACGGGGATTAAAAAAATGCTCCAATTTACCGGATTCATGAATGGAGGCAATGTCGCTCCCTTTATAGCGATTGCAAAATGTGCAAGCATAAGCGAGAATATCAGCCTCCGTTTTACCTTCATGTTTTAGGCTAATAATATGGTCCACTTCGCAACCTAAGAAAGTATCTTCTTCGGCAATCAAACAACACTCACAAAGATAGTCGGCGCGGGAAGTCACTAACTTTCGGAGTTCTGTAGAAACATAATCAGCCATGACTGATATTTCTTCTGGCTTTTGCTTTAGCCAATCTCATAATATGTTCTATCTGTAAATAATGCCCCAGCTCCGACGTTTCCTCGGTAAAAAGGCCCGATGTTTTTTCTTTATGAATCAAGTCGCTGACCAATACTTTCGTTTTGACAGATGGCTGAAACGTCACGACATGATCAGAGGATGGTCCGGAGGCAATAAAATCTATAATCTCTTCGTATACTTTCATGGCAAAAAATTAAGATCAACTAAGTTAAATTTTTTCCAAACTTATTACAATCACTTCTGCATCATTTTGAACAATGTCCCCAAAGCACTTAGGGCTTCTTCTACTACCTTTTCGTCTTCTACAGGAATCTTGAGATAGGTTTTGCCAGTTGCTTTATCCCGTTCAGTAATAGAAGCCACCAATTTCTCCGTAGCCGATTTGTCTTTCAAGGTTTGGCTGAGTTGGCTAAAGAATTTGAGTCCGTTGGATAGTATCTCTGCTCCTTCCGGCAATGCTCGTTCCGTGTTGCTCTCCATGGGCTTAGCCTCCGCTGCCTTGCCATTGGTCGGTGCATCTTCCTCCATAAACAGTTCGGCGGTGACTTCGTGGGTAGCTTCCTCTTGTGGGGCGATAGCTTCGCGCTCTTCTTCCTGCTGTACAAAACCGGTATCGGCTACCGCACCTTCCAATGCGCCGGGTACTACATTTTCTACCGAGTTCATAAACTGCTTAAAGCGGCTCTCCAACATAAAAATTGCGTCCTCGCCCTGGTCCAGTACACCTTCGGCCATTTTGGATTTGAACTTTAGCACGTCCAGCATCCGGTGCTCTATTGTACCGCTGGACACCAGATTGATGATAGATACTTTGCGCTTTTGCCCTATGCGATAAATACGCGCAATGCGCTGCTCCAGCGTCGCCGGGTTCCAGGGAATATCCAGATTGACCATATAAGAAGCGGCTTGCAGGTTAAGCCCCACCCCGCCCGCATCTGTTGACATAAACACGACGGTTTCCGGGTCTTGATTAAAGTTTTTGTACAAGTCTTTGCGCTTGATACTGGGCACACCGCCGTGCAGGTATTCGTACTTTATGCCTTTGGCATCCAACTCCTGGGCAACCAGTCGGGTCATGCGTTCCCACTGACTGAAGATGACGACTTTCTCTTCCTGCACTTCCAGAACTTCTTCTAGTATGCTCATCAGTTCGTCTATCTTGGTATCGTGGCGGGTGCGCTGGTCAATAATGTAGGTACTGTTGCAGGACATCCGCATCATGTTCAGGCTAATCATCAGGCGCTGCCGATCCTTTTCCGGCAGAAAGCCCATCCTTTTCCATTTATTGACCAATCGGGCCACTACATCAGCGTACTCCTGGTGTACTTCGTGTTGCATGGCGGTCATGGGCACAAAGAGATTTTTGTCCTGCCGGGCAGGCAACTGGTTAAGTACATTCTTTTTGGTCCGGCGGATCATCACCTCCTGCAAAGTTTTCCCAATCTTGTTCAGATGCTGATAGCCAATTACTTTACCGGTATCGTCAGTGACCTGATAAGTATTGAGAAAATGGAAGAGTGAACCGAGCAGAAAAGGGTCAATGAACTGGATGATAGAATACAGTTCTTCCAGCTTATTTTCCAGCGGCGTACCGGTCAGCACGATGGCGTAGGTAGACTGTACTTTTTTGATATTCTGCGAGACTTTGGTCTTCCAGTTTTTGATGCGCTGTGCTTCGTCCAAGATCACCAGGTCAAACTCCTGCTCGTTGATATACTTCAGGTCATTCCCGGCAGTATAGTAGCTGACGATTTTGTAAAAGCTGTCGTCTTCCAAGTACTGGGGGATACGTGCCAGCGGATTACCTTCTACCACCAAAGAAGAGCTATCGGTAAACTTTTCTATTTCTGATTTCCACTGGTATTTGAGCGAGGTGGGGCAAATGATGAGTACCCGGCCGATGCCGAATTCTTTCCTCATCAGTTCAGCGGAAGCAAAGGCCTCTATGGTTTTTCCCAAACCCATTTCATCAGCGATGAGCGAGCGCCCTGCCCGGGCAGCGAAGTACACCCCTTCCCGCTGGTAAGGTAACAGGTCCGTTTTGATCAATGTCTTAAAATAGTCGCTCTTGATATTTTTGATGCGGTCGCTCAGCAGTTGCTGCCGCTTGTCTTTCTCTCGCTGTTCTATCACATACTCCAGGGCATCATCGTAGCAGCGGAAATCATCATCCAGGGAATGAGCTTTCTCCATAAACTTGTCAAAGTTGGCAAAAGAGCGAGGCTTCAGTACCCTATTTTCGTCAAAATATTGATTAGCGAGTCGCTCAAAAATATCCTGGTTTTCGCTGCCTACCCGGATCATGACTTGGCGCTCGCTTTGGTACTTGAGGTAAACCGAAGTATAAGGGGCTTCACTTTCTTCTTTAAAATACTTGCGCAGGCGCGTGGTACGCCAGAGCTTGCCCAACACTGCCTCAATGTGTTTGCAGGTGCCTAACTGATTGGTTTTAAAGTCGTAGCAGGCACAAAAGTTTTCGTTGTGTCCCTCAGTTACTGCTTGGGGACTGCTACGAATGGCTACTTTGTAGGCACTTTCAGTGATAGGATTGAAGACGTAGAAATCTGCGTAGACCGGGTGTTCGGTAAGTTTTTTGATCTCAAAAGTGCTGTCGTTGCCGAATTGCTTGCGCAGGGCCAACTGCCAGTTTTCCAGACTCATGTTGTCCGGCTTCTTGTGGTAAGGCACTTTGTTCTTTTTGGTACTTTTCTTTTTGGTTTTACCTGTGGTCTTCGTCTTCATGGTTCTGTTCTGTATATATCAATTTCATATCCATCAAAAGGCAAACGCCTGTATTCAAAAATAGATAAAAATCAGGCTTTGGTATGGTAAGATGGGTATAAAAAATACAATATCAAGTACACAAGCTTATTTTTAGGGATTGGATTGCGGGTCCATTGTACTCGGTTAAGAGAGGTATTCAATATTTTGGCAAAAAAAACCTTTAAAGGTTTCATACAGTTCATTACACTTTGTCAGTTTGCTGGAACTTGGCGCTTATAATTGATAAGCCCACCGTTAAACTCACACTTTTACTTTGATTTTTTGTTTCCAATGCTCCAAAGGATAATGCCCGTGGTAGTAGCTCCGATACCGCCGGTTAACACAAGTACGCCAAAACCACCCTGGGGATCACCTTCGCATTTTCCGTTTACGCAGTTATAATACAAAGCGTCAGCATTGACTACCATGATGGTTCCGATCAGGAGAAGTGGAACACCAATAAAAGTCAAGGTTTTTCCCACCTTTACCAGCGGATGTTTATCCTGGGTGTTGCTGTGTTGAAGTGCCTGCTCTAAGGCAACAGATGAAAATTCTATTGATTGGAGTTGAGAATCGCTGTTGAAAACCAGAGACTCAGCTACGTAAGTTTTGTTGGTGCTTCTAAGACCTATATTTTGCGCTTGTAGATTGAAGAAAACCAAAACAAGCATTAGGGAAAGCAAAGCTTTTGTCATTATTATTATGGTTTATGTAAACCAAATTTTCCCTGCTAGATAAAATAAATGCTGTTTATTTTAAGTGGAAAAATTCACCTTTAGTTACACAGAACCATTAAATACTATTTTTTACTATCTGATATTTATATAACGAAAATAGTAGGGACATAACGGTTCGCCTGGTCGGCCACGCCGCGCGATTAATTGCGCGGCGTACCGTCATGTCCCTACAGAGACCCAAATCCTTTAGGTTTTTTACTCCTTCCCCATATACGGATAACGGAAGTCACAAGGCGGGGCAAAAGTTTCTTTGATGGTGCGGGGCGAAACCCAGCGTAGGAGGTTGATCATCGCACCGGCTTTGTCATTGGTTCCTGAACCTCTGGCACCGCCAAAAGGCTGCTGCCCTACCACTGCCCCGGTAGGTTTGTCGTTGATGTAAAAATTACCTGCCGAATGACGTAATTTGTTCATGCCCAGTTCAATAGCTATTCTGTCCTGGGAAAATATCGCTCCTGTCAGAGCATAAGGAGAAGTTTGGTCTACCAGTTCCAAGGTTTCTTCAAAGCGTTCCGCCTGATACACATACACCGTCAGCACCGGACCAAAGATCTCCTCCTGCATGGTGGTGTACTTAGGGTCATGTGCCTGAATGATGGTCGGCTGTACAAAATACCCCTTGGATTTATCATATTCCCCTCCGGCTATGATCTCCGCCAGATCGTCCTTACGCGCACCATCTATGTACTTGGCAATTTTGTCAAACGAAACCTCACTAATGACTGCGCCCATGAAGTTGCTGAAGTCTTCCACATCGCCCATTTTGATGTTTTTCAGGTCTTCCAGCATATAGCTTTTTACCTCTTCCCATAGATTATTTGGAATATAGGCACGGGAGGCGGCTGAACATTTTTGTCCCTGGAACTCAAAGGCACCGCGGATCAGGGCAGTAGCCAATGCTTTGGCGTCAGCGGATTTGTGGGCGATTACAAAGTCTTTGCCGCCGGTTTCCCCCACAATACGTGGATAAGAGCGGTATTTATCAATATTGTTGCCAATGGTTTTCCAGAGTTGCTTGAAAACTTTGGTGCTCCCGGTGAAGTGCAGTCCGGCAAAATCCCGGTGGTTGAACACTACCTCTCCGGCTACCGGCCCATCCACATTGATCAGGTTGATGACACCATCAGGCAGCCCGGCTTCGCGGAAAATTTTCATGACCAGGTTGGCGGCGTAGATTTGCGTTTCGGCAGGTTTCCAGACCACCACATTGCCCATCATAGCAGGCGCAGCCGGGAGGTTACCGGAAATCGCCGTAAAATTGAAAGGCGTAATAGCAAAGATAAAGCCTTCCAGCGGACGCTGCTCCAGGCGGTTCCATATCCCTTTGGGAGAAATCGGTGGCTGCTGCCCATAGATTTCTGCCATATACTGCACATTGAAGCGCAGAAAATCTATCAGCTCACAGACCGCGTCTATCTCCGACTGATGGGCAGTCTTGGACTGTCCCAGCATGGTGGTGGCGTTCATCTGGTAGCGATAAGGGCCGGAAATCAGTTCGGCAGCTTTCAGAAAGATACTGGCGCGATGCTCCCATGCCATATTTTCCCAGCTTTCTTTTACATTCAGCGCAGAATCAATTGCCTGCTGTACGTGAGAGGCATCGCCTTCGTAATAATGGCCGAGCGTAAACTGATGGTTATGCGGGGAAGATAATCTCTTTTTGTTGCCAGTCTTGAGTTGCTCGCTCCCAATGTAAAGCGGTACTTCTATCGGCTGATCTTTTAGGGCTTTGAGTGTAGCCTTTAGCGCTTCCCTTTCGGGCGTGCCTGGCGCATAGTCGTAAATAGGTTCGTTGGTAGGGGTAGGAACATTATAAAATCCAGTGGACATATCAGTACGTGGTTTTAATGCGATGAAAAAATTTGTGTGCAAAGGTATACATTTTTATAACGAAGCCCCAAGCAGGATAGGTTCAGGGAAACCGTAAGGGGATCACGATAAAACCTATGGAAAAACTTTATAGATGTCATTTCGCTTCAGAAAGCGGGCAAGAACAACGCTCCCGTCCTCGTAATAAAATCCCAGTCGATAAGCCCCGACCCTGATACGGTAGGCTGTGGGGTGACCGGACATTTTTTTGATGGATGGTAACTCGTCAAGGCGGGAAGCTTCTTTGATAGACTCAAGCACAGTGACTACTTTAGCAATCACTTTTTTATCCTTCACTTTGCGGACATCTTTAGTAACTGCCCTGGTATATACGAGTTTCATTCACGCAGTGCTTTTAGGAACGCTTCCTCACTGACCGTGTCTTTCCTGTCTACCTGTTGCATCAACAACAATAACCCCAGGTCTTCTTTTTCTTCCTCGCTCATGTCATCAAGCCGCTCTTTTTCCTTTTCCGCTACAAAGCGCACCACAGCTTTTTCTATCAGTGCTTTGACACTCATATTTTCAAAAGCAGAGAGGATTTTTAACTTGGTAAGAAGGCTGTCTTCCACTTCTATGATCTTTTTCATACGATGAAACCTATAGTGACTGTATATAGACTTAAATATATACAATATATATAGTATATAAAATAGGAATATTGGTTGTGATCAGCTTTTTGAGACCATGATCATCGCTATCCCGGATGGGCTGCCAATTTTGGCTGTAGAGGAAAATGGATTACCTCAAGGCTGGAAAAAAGGCTATTGTGAGCAATGCTCGCAGATCGGCAAATCCTGGTATACAGAAAATAAATTTCCCATCCTCAAAACGCCATCTTCCATCATTCCCAGTGAATGAAACTACATCATCAATACGCGTCATGCAGCGTTTGGTAAGGTTAAACTAATGGGGATGGAGGATTTCTTGTTTGATGAAAGGTTGTAGAATTAATGAAATAGTATTATTCAGCTATCAATTTTGTTTGTTCTGCTTGAGAGTGGCAAAGTGGGTTTTTGAAAGAATTAGCCATTAATTTGGTTCGTTTTACTCTTGCTGTGTATCAAGAATATCAATAAGGTTCTTAACCATTCCGTTAGTCAGGTTTTTTTCCTCTAAATTAATGGTTTTAATTATTTTTTCTTTAAAAGCTTTGAGCGAGGTCATTTCAGTTTTTACATTTTTAGATTTAATTCTACGTCTCAAAATTGTATTGAATTCTCTAAGCAATCTATTTTCACCCGATGCTACAACTTTTTGATAACCCTCAAGTAAGTTATCAATATGGATTTGGTCTATGATTGATTTATAAAGGTTTTTTTCATCTTTTAATTCATTTACAAACTGCTGAAAGTCTTCCATGACTATCTTTTTGAGGGAATCAATATAGCCACTATCATTTCTGTTAGTGTACTCTTCATTTAGAATTAATGCCTCCTGAAATACTTCTTTGGTTAGAGAATCAAGCTTGTTTTCCTCATACACAATATCTAAAGAATAATCTCCACCAAATTTTTTAAATGAATTTTTAAGGTGACCTTTAAGCTTTGCTTTCAGTTCTTCTTCATCTTCACTCAAAATTGAGCATGTCATATGCCACAATCTGTTTGATGCAGTAATATAATTAGCTGGCGAGTAATAATTTTGCAAGGTTAGAGTCAAAAGCTTATCACGAAATGATAAAAAATCATCATTACTAAAATCTAAGTATTCAAAATTTGATGCAATATTAAAAACTCTCCATTCTTCTTTATCCCTTTCTCTAGCGTCCCCAAAACATACATCTAATTCTCTTCCTGCTACACTAGAATCGAATCCTTTTTTGCCAGTGATAAATTCGTATAGAGAAGTAAAATGAAAGTATCTCCTTTGAGGATAATACTTGACTTTGAAATCATAATCAAAATTATCTCTTTCAGAATCTTTAGCGCTATTCGTAACTGAAGGTGAAATAGCTTGGATGCTTAAATCTAGTAGAGATGCGTTTGAATCTAACCCTCTTTTATTAATAGCATTTATTTTTCCTTTCCGAAATTCAATACTTATGCTTAGAGTAAATTTGAAGAGATGAATAAGCTCTTCTTGTATATATTTCTCCTCAAGAGTTTTAAATCTGTCACTTTCATGTAAGTCATAAAAGACATCCACGAACATTTCTAATGCAAAGGAGAGATGCCTTAAATTTTTACATTGACCTTGATCTATAAAAGTCTCCTTTATGAGTCCTAAGTTTTGAATTAAATATTCATAGTATTCGCGATGGTCATCATGGTAAAGTTTGCTGATTAGCTGAT
>JBBSOG010000150.1:0-12238 GCA_038259985.1 Cytophagales bacterium | reverse complement strand
CAATAGCACCCTGATTGATGCCCTGAAGAACAACAATGATCCCCGCTTGCCGGTGTACGCTGATGAAAACAAGTACGGAGAATACAATGGCTATCATTTTGGTGCCAACCAGTTGAGCGACACGCTGAACAACGGAAACAATGTGTCTCACATCGGCGATCGGTTCGGCAATAACCCAGCGGGCTTTTCTCCCTTCATGAATGCGGCTGAAGTGTATTTCCTGAAGGCGGAAGCCTACGAACGAGGGCTGGCTGCCGGAGGTGATGCCCAGATGGAATATGAGATGGGCATCGCCCGGTCGCTGGAAGAGAACGGGATAGCGAAGCCGGAAATTGCCATCTTTTTGGCGGAGCCGGAGGTAGCCTGGGGGGGAGGTACGAGCACTAATCTGGAGAAGATCTACCTACAGAAATGGATCAGTTTGTTCAAGCAAAGCGTGGAGGCCTGGGCCGAGGCCAGAAGAACCGATGTGCCGTTGATGACCGGGGTGGAAACCAACTACGCCGGTTCCCACAACCGCCCTCCCTTTCGGATGGCGTATCCGGACGAGGAAAAGACGTTGAACACGAGTTTTCCGCAGGAGGTAGCCGAGCAGGATATATTCTGGGGCACCCAGCTGTGGTGGGATAACAGAACTGGAGTTCAATAGATGCACGTATCTATATATATTGTAAACCAAGGAGGTAGCGTTGTTCTGTCCTTTTTACCCTCCCTTTTTATGATCCACTATACATCCTTACTGATGTTCATGCTTCTTATCCTGTCATGTTCATGTAATCATGAAAAACGGTCTGATCCGCTTAGTTTGGGTAGTTCTGAAATCACTTCAGGCACTAATGGGTTGCATGGTTATATCAGTTATTATGCACCAAAACCACCCGACGGATACGGAGTAGGAGTAAGTTTTTACTCAGCCGTATGGCCATTAATAGACAAACCGCTGGCTAACTTCCAGATAGGCTTGCCTAGTACCTGGATCATCCCTGAAAACGATGAAGTTGATTTCCCGCTTTGCCCAATGGGTACGTATGCCAGAAACTGGGAAGAGAGAGGGCCCTCCTGGTCAGAGGTTTTTCAGACGGTGGAAGGGGGACTGGGCTACTGGGCAGGAAACCGATTTCGCTATGGTCCTCCTAAGTTTAGCATGAATGGCGTTCCCAGTTGCTACGACTACGAAGTGGCCTCTCCCGGATGGTCTTTTTTTTATAGTAGTACTGCGCTGGAAGATACCAAAATGGGGATTGCCCAACTGAGTAATCGGATCGTAGTGCCACCCGATGGATTGACTTTTCAGGGAGCACCTAATGGTCAGTTTCTTGGGTATGCCTGGATGGCTTTGCCCTTCATGGATGGCAACCAGGGCACCCCTCCGACCGGAGATCAAAGCTGGACGCTCTTTCTGAATGCCGCCAACTTCAAAGGGCCGGTAGCCTACTACGTAGCGGAAACCTGGACGAAAATCGCCAAAGAGTATGCTGCAGCCACCGGCCACACCCGGGATGTGAGACCGGGAGAGGCGGGTGCGGGAGCCATGGAAATTAACACCGTTCCTAAGCTCGAGCTAAAAACATCCGACGATTCGACCTATTATAAAATACCTGCCCTGCAATTTCCGGTGGATCAGCAGGGGCGCACGCTGCTGGTGCAGGATGTGAAGTTTTATTCCAAAGATGCACTGTACAAATCTTTTAAAGCCTGGCGGGATGGAGAGAAAGTAAGTACCGGAGTCTTCAACCAAGCGGGTGCTCACGAGCCGGTCTTAACTACCAGAAAGACTGATTTTGACCAGGATGGTAAACCGCTGGATAACGTAGATGATCTCTTAGAGACTAAAATATTTCCAGGTAATGTATTTGGTATACGTTGGAAAAACAGTTCATCCGGATCGGAAGGGAAGTTTCCTCAGTATTTTCTGGATACCGGTGAAGAAAGTCGGGTGCCCGTCTCCGCTGCCGAAGTTCCCTCCGAACTGACATCCCAGGACTTCGAATTGGCCAAGCGAGGGGAACCCTATACTTCTCCTCACACCGGAGCCTGGAGCACTCCCGGACCTGCATCTAAGCCTATTGAAATAAAACTGGCCGATGGATCAACGGTTACCTATTGCTGGTACCGTTTTATAGATCAACCTTCGCTACAGCAATTTGACTGGAGTGATGAAGAAAAGGAGAAGCTGCAATCGCTCGTGGAAAAGATACATGCCACCTGGAGAATTGATGATCAGTATATGGAGCCACAGACGGAAGGAGAGTTGGTCTCCTTTGACCCGGCCCTTATGGCAACCCCTCCCAAAGGCTACGAAACTGGCTACGTGCCTATTGTCACCGGCCAGCAGTAGAACTTTTTTTGATGATTGAATAATGTACAACCTCAGTAAATGAACAAAAAATACATCATACTAGGAGCCGCCCTTTTCATAGCAATGACCGTGGAAGGGCAAAATGGGCAGGAGTCGGAAATTTTCAACAACATTGAGCAACAGTCATTCAATCCTGCTACCCTTTTGTGGTACAATAAGCCCGCCACCCAATGGGTAGAAGCCTTGCCGGTGGGCAACGGACGCCTGGGCGCAATGGTTTTCGGGCAATACGGTGAAGAACGGATTCAGTTCAACGAAGAAACCTACTGGTCGGGCGGACCCTATTCTACCGTGGTTGAGGGAGGATACAAAACCCTTCCTGAAGTTCAGAAGCTGGTGTTCGACGGGGAAATGTGGAAGGCGCACAAGCTGTTTGGCAGGCACATGATGGGCTATCCGGTGGAACAGCAAAAATACCAATCACTGGCGGATCTTCATTTGACGATGGAAAACGAAGATACAGTTAGCCATTATAAGCGCTGGCTGGATCTGGAAACGGGCATCACCAGTGTGGCCTATACTGCGCACGGCGTCACCTATCGCCGGGATGTGTTCTCATCGGCTCCCGATCAGGTGATTGTGGTCAGAATTACGGCCAGCCAGCCGGGAAGTATTTCACTGGAAGCGCAACTCCGGGGCGTGCGCAACCAGGCGCATTCCAATTATGCGACGGATTATTTCCTGATGGACCGGCTGGGCGATGATGCTTTGCGGCTGACTGGAAAATCGGCTGACTATATGTCGGTGGAAGGCAAATTACGCTACGAGGCCCAGCTACAGGCCGTCAAAGCAGGAGGTTCCTTTCAGGCAGAAAATGAGAAGCTTTCTATTGAAAATGCCGACACAGTAACTCTCTACTTCGCCGCAGCGACCAATTTTGTGGACTATCAGGATGTATCTGCCGACGAACACCAGCGGGTGGCTGACAACCTGGAGGGCATTCAGGGCAAATCGTACGATGACATCAAAAGTGCTGCGGTCGCCGACTACAAAAGTCTTTTCGATCGGGTTTCTCTGGACCTGCCCATCACCAAAAACAGCTATCTGCCCACCGACGAACGCATGGCAATCATCTCATCGTCTCCTGACCCCGCGATGGCCGCTTTATCGTACCAGTTTGGCCGGTATGTGCTGATCTCCTCCTCGCGCCCCGGCACCGAAGCGGCCAACCTTCAAGGCATCTGGAACCAGGACATGAACCCCGACTGGGACTCCAAGTATACCACCAACATCAACCTGGAGATGAACTATTGGCCGGTGGAGTCCGCCAATCTTTCGGAATGTGCCGAACCCCTGACCACACTGGTAAAGGAACTTACCGACCAAGGTTCACAAGTAGCCAAAGAAAACTATGGAGCTAAAGGATGGGTTTTTCATCAAAACACCGATATCTGGCGGGTAGCGGCTCCGATGGATGGCCCTGCCTGGGGCACGTTCACGGTGGGCGGAGCCTGGCTTACTACCCACCTTTGGGAACATTACCTCTATACGCAGGACGAAACCTACCTCAAGGAAATATATCCGGTGATGAAAGGATCGGTGCAGTTTTTCATGGATTTTCTGGTAGAACATCCCAATGGCAAATGGCTGGTGACTAATCCTTCCACATCTCCGGAAAATTTCCCCAAAAGCCCGGATAACCAGCCGTTTTTTGAAGAGATCACGGCCAGCATTCGTCCCGGCACCATGATCTGCGCCGGTTCTACCATCGACATGCAAATCCTGACCGACTTGTTTGGGTATTACCTGGAAGCGACGAAGGTGCTCAAAACCGACCAGTCTTTTGCGGATTCCGTACAGCGTGCCAGAGATCGGCTGGTGCCCCCGCTAGTGGGCAAAGACGGCGCATTGCAGGAGTGGACGGAAGATTGGGGACAAATGGAAGACGACCACCGGCATTTTTCTCATATGTACGGGCTGTATCCCGGTCATGTGATCTCTGTCCGCCGGAATCCTGAGCTAAAAAGGGCCTGCACCAAAGTGCTAGAGCAGCGCGGAGATGGGAGTACAGGGTTCTCAAGAGGCTGGAAGATGGCACTATGGGCCAGGCTGTACGACGGTAACCGGGCTAACAAAATTTTTAAGCAGTATCTCAAGGAGCAATGTTATCCCCAGCTTTTTTCCATGAATGGTACCGCCTTGCAGATAGATGGCACGATGGGCGTAACGGCGGGCATCAGCGAGATGCTGCTGCAATCACATGAGCCAGCCATTGAACTATTGCCCGCCCTTCCCGAAGATTGGCATACGGGCAATTTTAAAGGAGTTTGTGCGAGAGGGGCATTTGAAATGAACATTGACTGGAAGGAAGGCAAACTGGGCGAGGTAGAAATTTTGTCTAAAAAGGGAAAAAAGTGCCGGATCAAAACGGTATACAACATTCGGGTGACTTCTCAAGGCAAAAAGGTCAACGTAAAAAAATTTAAAGATGGCACGATAGAATTTGAAACCCAGTCGGGAAGCACATATATTTTAGCCACCATCTGATTTTGATGACGATGGCAATAACTATTTGAGGAACAAGAAGCATAGCGACAATTATCCTTACTAATCATGAAACGAGTTGTATTATATGTACTAGCTACCTGGATGAGCTTTTCAGTGTTGGGGCAAGGGGCAAGCCAGCCGTTAACCTTAGAAGGTATCTATCAGAATGGCACCTACCGGCAGGAAGGCTTTGGGCCGGTGCGTTGGATGAAAGATAATGAAGGATACTCCACCCTGGAACCTAATCCCTCGCTGGACGGAACAGATATCGTGCAGTATGAGGTCGAGTCCGGAAAAAGAACCGTGCTGGTGGATGCTAAACAAATGATTCCTGCCGGAGAAGGCACTCCTTTGTCCATCCGAGATTACGAGTGGTCGGCGGATAACAAAAAGTTATTGATCTTTACCAACACCCGCAGGGTCTGGAGATACCACACCCGGGGAGATTACTGGGTGCTGGATGTATCCACCGGCAAGCTCCAACAGGTAGGCAAGTCAGTAGAAAGCACCACCCTGATGTTTGCCAAGTTTTCACCGGATGCCTCCCGGGTCGCCTTTGTGAGCAAGCTCAATATTTACGTAGAAGAAATGGCGAGTGGGCAGGTCAGGCAGCTTACCCAGGACGGCGGTGACCATATCATCAATGGCACCTTCGACTGGGTCTACGAAGAAGAATTCAGCGCTCGCGATGGTTTCCGATGGAGTCCCAACGGTACCCAGATCGCGTACTGGCAATCTGACACCCAAGGCACCGGCACATTCTATATGATTGATAATATCGACTCTGTCTATTCACAGATCATTCCGTTGCCTTACCCAAAAGTAGGTACTGATAATTCAGCCGTAAAAATAGGGGTTGTAAGTGCGGATGGTGGAGCTACCCGATGGTTTGATATACCCGGTGATCCCAAAAATAATTACCTGCCCCGAATGGACTTTATTCCTAATTCCAGCGAAGTTTTTATCCAGCAACTCAATCGGCTTCAGAACACCAACAAAGTATGGGTCGGTGATACCAAAACGATGGCTTTGGAAAATATCATGACCGATCAGGATGAAGCTTTTCTGGATGTATACGATAATATCCAGTGGCTTGATAACGATCAGTATTTTACCTGGACCAGCGAACGGGACGGGTGGATGCACCTGTACAAAGTATCCCGAGATGGCCAGCAGATGGACCTGATCACCCAAGGAGACTTTGATGTGGTAAACATTGATCGTATCGATCCGAAAGGTGGCTACGTATACTATATTGCCTCGCCTGTCGATTACACACAACGCTATCTTTACCGTAGCCGCCTTGATGGAAAAGGAAAACCAGCCAGGGTATTTCCTGATAGCAAGCCTGGTCAGCATGCGTACCAGATTTCCGGCGATGCAAAGTGGGCTATCCATACTTTTGAGAATGTCGCTACCCCGCCCACCATCACGTTGGTGAACCTAGCTGATCATAAAAAAGTGAATATGTTGCAGGACAACAAAGCACTGAAAGACAAGATAGCCGCGCTGCACATTAACGAACCGGAATTTATTAAAATAGATATCGGAGATGTGGTCCTGGATGCATGGATGATCAAGCCCCCCAATTTTGATTCCACCAAAACCTATCCTATTATCTTTTATGTGTACGGAGAACCTGCCGGTTCAACTGTGCAGGACAATTGGGGAACCAACGATCTCTGGCATCAGTACTTGGCCCAGCAGGGCTACATCGTCATGAGCGTTGATAACCGGGGCACCAGAGTGCCTAGAGGGCGCGCATGGCGAAAGTCCATTTACCGGCAGGTAGGTATCCTGGCCGCAGAAGATCAGTCAAAGGCCGCTCGCGAAATATTTCGGATGTTTCCATTTATTGACACTGAACGAGTGGGCCTGTGGGGTTGGAGCGGCGGCGGGCAGATGACGCTGAACTGCCTGTTCCGGTATCCGGATATTTACAAAACAGGCATCGCGGTTTCCTTTGTATCCGACCAGAAACTGTATGATAACGTCTACCAGGAACGATATATGGGTTTGCTGGATGACAATAAGGAGGGCTACAAAAACGGCTCCCCTATTACCCACGCCAGAAATCTTCAGGGCAATCTGATGATCATTCATGGTACCGCCGATGATAACGTGCATTATCAGAGTTTCGAAATGCTGGCCAATGAACTCATCAAGCAAAACAAGCTGTTCAGCATGATGTCGTATCCGATGCGCTCGCACGGCATTTATGAGCGAGAAAACACCTCATTGCATTTGCGCCGAACGATGGCAAATTTCTGGCTGAAAAACCTTTAGCCGTTGAACATATATAATTGATACCCTCACCCTAAAATCTCAACTTTATGAAAGTCAACTGGCAAGGAATTTATCCGGCACTCACCACCAAATTTACTAAAGATGATCAACTGGATATGGAGTTTTTTGAGAAAAATATTTCTGCACAGCTTAAAGCTGGAATTGATGGTATTATATTAGGGGGGTCATTAGGAGAGGCAAGTTCACTTTCTACCGAAGAAAAAGAAATATTGGTAAGACATGCTATCCAGATATTGGGGGGGAAGATTCCAGTCATTCTGAATATTGCCGAGCAAACTACCAGAAGCGCGATTAAGCAGGCAGAAAATGCCGAGTTATGGGGTGCCAGCGGTGTAATGCTGCTTCCTCCGATGCGGTACAGGGCTACGGATGAAGAAACAGTACTTTATTTTAAGAATGTAGCTGCTGCCATAAATTTACCGATTATGATCTACAACAATCCCGTAGATTATGGGATTGATGTGACTTTGGATATGTTTGAAGACTTGGCGTGTCATGACAATATTCAGGCTGTTAAAGAATCCTCCAGGGATGTGACCAATGTTACCAAGTTGATCAACCGTTTTGGGAGCAGATATAAAATATTAAGTGGCGTGGATACGCTAGCCTTAGAAAATATGATCTTGGGGGCAGATGGTTGGGTAACAGGCTTAGGGTGTGCGTTTCCTGAAGAAACGGTAGCACTGTATAGACTGGTCCTCGCCAATCAAATACATGAGGCAGTGGAAATTTTCAGATGGTTTTTTCCCTTGCTTGAGCTGGATGTATCGCCCCAGTTGGTACAAAATATTAAATTAGCCGAAGCAATGACCGGGTTGGGCACGGAACACGTAAGGAAACCCCGCCTCCCCCTGTCAGGGAAAGAAAGAGAGCGGGTGTTAAACATCATCCGGGAAGGAATAGCTAAAAGGCCTAAATTGCCCAATTATCTGGAATTGCAAACTATGAGTATCTAACAGAATGAATGAAGTGGAACTTCCTCGGCTATTTGTACAATATTGCATTATGCCAGCGACCTGACCCGTAATTTCCCGATCAACTCAAACTTTGATACTAAGCAAAGAGAAATCTTTGAGAACGTTTTTAATGCGCATCAAACAGCCACAAAGGCACTTAAATCGGCATACTTTTCAAAGACGTTCATTTGCTCCCTTGTGAAACCTTGGTATTGATGACTGGCTGAGCACCCGTAAATATGCGGAATTCATCCAGTATGATTGATAAAGTAGCATCCTTCTAAAATTTTGGCGGTATGCACCTGGAGGATGACTTTTTAGTCACTCCCGAGGGTAGTCGGAAACTGGGTTAGCATTTAGCCCTGAGTGTTTCTGTATCAGAGGCTATTAGCAGTTTAAGAAATATTTCAACAGCTCTTAAACATTCGTTGATTCATTCTTTCTTCAATTGCTTTAGAAGTTTTGGTGATAGATAAGCCTCCTAGTGAAGTACACCTGAGGGTATTAGGGATACTGTGACCCACTTCATTCATAGTATAGATTACTTCATCTAAAGGAATAAGATGATCATATCCGGC
Source organism: Cytophagales bacterium (assembly GCA_038259985.1). Taxonomy (GTDB): domain Bacteria; phylum Bacteroidota; class Bacteroidia; order Cytophagales; family Cyclobacteriaceae; genus Catalinimonas. Next base: position 3,551 of record JBBSOG010000150.1, on the reverse strand, counting down.
CAACGCCATATTGGCACAGGATAAAGCATTGGTGGCTGCCATCACGTTCTTTCCAAGACAAGGTGCTTCAACCCTATTGGCAACAGGATCGCAAATCATACCCAAACAGTTTTGCAATGCTATAGAGGCCGCACAAAGTGATTGATCCAGTGTACCCTTAGCCAAAATGATAATGCCTGCAGCAGCCATTCCGGAGCCCGAACCGCACTCTGCCTGGCAACCTCCTACCTCAGCTGCAAAGGTAGCATGTGCAGCAATGAATACTCCGATGATTCCTGCTGCCAGCATGGCTTTGACAACCTCATCTTTGGGAAGCCCCAGTGAAGAAGCTGTGCCTATAAGGGCACCGGGAACCACACCACAAGAACCAGCTGTAGGAGCTGCCACGATCACTCCCATAGAGCTTTTTACTTCCAGCACAGAGGTGACAAACATAATGATCCGGTTGGATAAGTCACCACCCAGTAAATTGTTGCTCTCCAACTTTTGTTTGAAGCCAACTGACTGGCAGCCCAAAATACGGTCAGAATATTCTGTTCCTTTAAGACCATCGTTAATGGAAGATTCCATGATGTCTACAATCTCTTTCATCTTATCCCAAACCTCTTGCTTTGAGATATTTCCTCGCATGCTTTCGTAGTGTAGAGAAAGCTCCCACAATGCAAGATCTTTTCCCTGATTATACTGCAACATTTCTTCGCAGGTAATGAAGGGCACTTTTAGATCTTTGCTGGACAAAACAGGCAGTACTGGAGGTAGCTGTTTGATGAAGCGCACATCATCCAGATCAAGGATTCTACGGTACAGTATATCATCCAGCGGTTGGCGCGCTTTGATTTCGGCAAAGCACACATCCCCTTTATGCAGGATAAATTCATCATATTTCATTTCAGCATCTATGATGCTTTTCAGGCTGTCACCCTGATTACAATAAACCAGCGTTTCGTAATAATCACCCGCTACAGACACCGAATTCCCATCAATTTCAATTACTTCAATCATCCCGCCCCCGGTAGAAAGAGCTATTAGTTGCCGGGTTTCTCTGGTATTTCTGAGGGTGATTTTATAGGTATTAGGATGAGCGGCACCGATATCTACAATATCAATACTTACATTAATACCCGCTCCCTTTATGGCATCCTCAGCAAATTTTAATTGTTCATCGTAGGCCTCCCAACCTAGAAATCCACCAAACAAACCCGTATCTGATCCCTGGCTTTTGTGAGTGGTAGCTAATGAACCATTCGGATCAAACTCTATATGGATATCAATAATTTCATCATCCATTAGCGCTCTACACAAACGGCCAATCCGAAGTGAAGCAGCACAGTGTGAACTGGAAGGCCCACGCATGACAGGCCCCATCACATCGTTAAAAATACTTGGATAGTGTTTCATAGGATACAGTAGGTTTATTCAATATTGAATTAACAGAATATTATTGTATTTACATTTACTTATTTTAGTAAAGATTGATACTATCTTGCGTATTGCCCATATATCATATAACTTAAAAAGTTATGATGGAACCTCTATACTTTAAAATACCAAGATCGGGTGAGGAATCACTAAGGCTAGAATATTGGGATTTGAACTTTTTCTTTGACCCAATTCACTTTCATGAGGATTGTCAATTAACTTATATTCTTGAAGGAGAGGGCCAGATTTTTATTGGGGAAACTATTTCTGAATTTACAAAAGGAGATGTCATACTTATAGGAAAAAATATTCCTCACGTTCTAAGAAATAGTGACAACTATTATAATAATCCGAATCTTCATGCCCGCGCATTATCCGTATTTTTCAGCCATGACACGCTGACGGCCATTTTTAATATGCTGCCTGAAGCCAATGCATTACAAAAACTTCTTACCTATTCTACACATGGAATAAAGTTAAATGGAAAAATAGCTCAAGAAGTTTACAAAGGGTTAAAAAGGATGTTGAATTTAAAGAAATTTGACTGTTTTTTGGAATTCATTGGCATACTGAACATGATATCAAAGGCTCATAATCTATCCTTAATCTCTAAAACGAGCATTCCCCTACACTCTGTTTCAGAATATAATAAAAAGATAACTACAGTTTTTGAATATGTATTGGCTAACTTTCATGAGAAAATTACCCTGAATGAAATATCTACTTTAGTAAATATGTCTCCAACCACGTTTTGCCGTTTTTTCAAACAGCGAACCTTAAAAACCTTCTCAAATTTTCTAATAGAAATACGTATAGGCAACGCTTGTAAAATGTTGATTGAAGGAGAGTATAACACCACCCAATGTTGTTTTTATAATGGTTACAATAATGTCTCTAACTTTCATCGACAATTCCGCAATGTTACAGGTATGACTCCAAGTGAATATAAACAAAAAATTAAGAGATAGCCTCTTTAGTTCCTGGACTATATTAACATGTATCCTATTCATCCTACCACAGACCATTTTGTGCAATAATGTTATCTGAAAGACAAAAATTGCCCAACGACCCACAGGTTTTTTTACGGATTTCTACTTCTCATCTTTTTGTCCACTTCGCCTAAGCTGGCACCGGTTTAATGTAGAGGGTTGAATTTCGTTCTGTTTCATCCGGTGTTTGATAGTCAATGGCACTGTGCGGCCGGATGAAGTTGTATGTATTCCACCACTTTTGTAGTTGCCTGTTTAATTGGTTTTCCTCCGTTATGGTAGACACTTATACTTCACAGCAGATAGATTCGTGAATTGGAGAAACCAAAAAAAGTAGGCAGGTTTGAAGTGACGAAACGACAAACCAATGCCTACTATACACCTCAGTGAAACCGAACCGGGCCGCCTTTTAGATTTGTGTAACAAAGGAAAGTGCTAAATAATAAGAACTGAGAGTGCTGGTGCTGAATTACCGGGTCGCCTAGGAATTACAGACTTATCGCCCAAATTAGTCCGCGTCGCGGTGGCCCTTGCACTTTTGTATTGATCCAGCACCAGCGTAAGTAGGAACTTAATTGCGTCTTTTGGTGGCAGGAGAATGAGGTTTCTTAAATAACGATTCAAAAATCATCAGCGCCTTCTTACATTGCGCTGTAATTTTTTTCTTTCAAAGTTGGTAAAACTTTTTTGTCACAACATTATTTTCAATTCTCAAGCACATAGAGCGTGAATGAAATCCTGGATTGGTACGCACAATTACCTTCTTGTACTAAAGACATACCTTTACTACCGAAGCCCCTGGCACCGGCATTGTATGGGAGTAACATAGAGTAGTTGGAAACTTACTTTGTAAAGAGAATGACCTGTATTATATTCCCACATATCTCCAGATCATTAAATCACTGGGGATATATTTCCATTGATATCTTAAGGGTGTTTGTTAGATAGCAAGTATTTCAATATTTCAAATTAAAATTGGTTGATGAGTTATATCGTGAGTGGATGAATAGATATAATCTGCCCCAAGGAGAAAAAGCAACAAAAGGATAATTCTTAACCGATTTAAAGAATATATTTTGGGTAGTGGTAAAGATGTAATGCTATTGTAGGAATAAATGGTGATCTTGTCAAATAAAAAGACAT
>JBBSOG010000149.1:0-12281 GCA_038259985.1 Cytophagales bacterium | reverse complement strand
CGACCGGCTATTTCCCCGCCGGGATTAGCAGGATCGTTGACGGAGACATTATAGCCGTTGGTAGAATTGATATCCGGCTGGTTAAATGCTCCGGCACCGAGTCCTTCTACGTTTTGGAAATGTGTGGCCAGTATGTTGGCGAAAGAGTTGCGCTGACCATCAGTATAGAGGGCAGCATCCATCAGCCCAGCGGTAAGGGAATTGCCAATCGCTACGTATTTTCCCAAATCCAAGGAGCCGGGGTCACCACTCAAGACAGTCGTTGGTGGTAAGGGATTATTTTCCAGCCTTTCTTCTATTAGTTCGTCTTCCGTACTACAAGCTGAAAAGGCGAATGTCAGGCCAAGCAGAGGAATATATAATTTGTGCAGATTTTTCATATTAGTTCAGAAATTGATCAAAGGTAATCGCGATATAGTAAACTGCTCCCATGCGTGGATTGGCAAAAGAAGTAGTGTAACGCTGGTTGAGAATGTCCGAGCCACCAATTTTTATAATGGACTTGAAGTCAGGCAATTTATAGCTGACTTGGGCGTCCAAAGTTTGGTAAGCAGGGATGATGCCCTCGCCGATGGAAGATTCCCACAAGAAGGCATCCTGCCATCTCCAAACGATGTTGAATCCAAAATTTTCTGTGAGCTTTCTATTTGAAAAACGCAGGTTGTACCGCCATTCCGGGGTGTTGTATGCAGCACGGAAGCCCTGCGCAATCAGGTCATTCTGGTCTATCAGTTGGTTATAAGCCACATTTCCACCCAGCGTATAGCCTTTGCTCAGCGAATAATCAGCCGCTAGTGCAAAACCGTGGGTATTCACTGTACCGTCCGCATTAACATCAAAACCATAGCGTTGCAAAGGAACAGTCTGCATCACGATGCCATCCGGATTGGCAGGACCTTCGTAAGGAGGGTTTCCATCGGTACCACCGAGTGCGGTCTGGGCGAAATCAACCTCGGCTACAAAGTCCTGGTAAGCGCTGAAGTAATAATAAGCGTCAATCAGTAATTTGTTGTTAATCAAGCCTTTATAACCTACTTCAAAAGTATTGACCTTTTCAGTATCAAAGTCCTTGAATTCTACCGGGGACAAGAGCGCACGGGCGGCAGCCAGGTCGCCATTATTTTGATAAGCTTGCTGCGCCGCGATGACACTCGGCGTGGTATACACCGTATTGGTTTCAAAATTATAACGGTCAATGAGGACAGAATTACTACCTACCAAACGGCGGGTCACCACATCCAGGTCAATGAACTGGTCTTGGGTAGTGGGTATACGAAAGCCCCGTTGGAAGGAAGCCCGGAAATTGTGGACGTCAGCAGCGGTATATACACCGGAAATCCGGGGAGAAAATTGACCGTCAAAGTACTCATTCTTATCATAGCGGACTGAGCCGGTAAGGTCAAGTTTCTCGTCCAGCAGTTTTTTGCTAAGCTGTACATAAGCGCCCCATTCGTCAATATCAAATTCATCGCCATTGTCCTGCAAAGCAAAGAGGGTTCCATCGGATTTCAGGTTATAACGGCGGTAGTTGGCCCCGACTATTACCTCGGCGAAGTCAATCTGATCGCTAAAGTTGTACATCCCCTCAAAATGAGTTAGGCTGGTTTCATCCAGAAACTTTGCGCCTCCTTCTGAAATGGGTACCTTCCGTAAGGAATCGTACAATTGTTGGAAAGTGCCATTATCCAGGTTTTGCTGACGGACACCATCACTTAGAGTCCTGCCAGCAATATGTGACTGATCAATAGAATTACCCACCAACCGGGAGCCAATGAAGCCCTGTACATAAGCAGGAATGGTGGTTTGTGCATTAACTAAGGAGGCAAGCGTGTTGGCAGCATAGGTGTCGCCAGAATTTTCCTGGGTACGATAACCCCTCACAAAAAAGTTAGTACCCCTCAGCTCAGCTTTAGCGGTCCAGATGGTGAAATCGTCCAGCACAAAGCGGTCGTTGGCAGTATATACTGTACTCCCGAAGCCTTGGTTGAACTGTGCCAGTGCTTCCAGGTTGTCGTTGATACGATAATGGAGTGCCCCGCCGAGCTTTATACTTTGGGTAGTATTGTCCACAAATTGTTTTTCAGTATAACCAGTAGGGGTGAAGTCGCCCCTCTCATCAGTAGGTAGTAAGGCATTGAAACCGGCTCCCCTGCCTAAAATGCCTACATTGAGTAAGGGATCGCCGTATACATTTACGCCATCATAAGTGCGGTTGCCTGCCCGGTCATCGGGGTTAATATTTTCGGGGCTACGTTCTACCAGGTTTTGGGCATCACGGTAATCTACGCCTCTAAAGTCCGCTGCTTTGAGGTATTCCGCGTTGAGCTTGAAGGCAAATCTATTATTAAAAGCTTTAGCATAACGCAAACCATAACTTTGGTACAATCCCGGATCATCATCTTCCCCGTCAATATGGGTCACCCCCAGTTTGGCAGAAGCACTCAACCCCTGATATTCAAAAGGGTTTTTGCTGTTCATCAGGATAATGCCGTTAATAGCATTAGGGCCATAGAGCGCGGAGGCAGAGCCGGGTAGCAATTCTACACTTTCCAAGTCAAGTTCGGGAATACCTACAATGTTACCTACCGGAAAATTAAGCCCGGGAGCCTGATTGTCTATGCCATCTATCAGTTGTACCACTCGGGTATTGCCATTGGCACCAAAACCTCTGGGGTTGATGGATTTAAAGGTTAGGCTTTGGGCACTGACGTCAATGCCTTTCAGATTGGCAATCTGATCATAAAAACTCGGTGCGGCGGCGGATTGTATGTCGCGGATGTCCATTTTTTCAATAGAGACCGGTGATTTCAGGATGGATTCTTCCACCCGGGAAGCAGAAACCACCACTTCCTGGCCCAGGATAGCTTGTTCACTAAGCTGAATGGTGAGGTTATTGGTTTGCGTTTCGGTAATTTCTACCTCTTTGGTTTGATAACCAATACTGGAAACCACCAGGGTGATAGGCGGGGCATCATTGACGTTGAGTTCAAACGCTCCCTGGGTGTCAGTAATTGTTCCAATCACCTTACCTTTTACCAAAATATTTACGCCAATCAAAGGGCTGTTGTTTGATTCGTCCAGTATTTTGCCAGCTACACTGATGCCGGACTGTGCTTTTGCTAAAGTTATTGATATCAAGAGTACAAGCACTCCACTGATCAATAAACGGATGGTTGCTTTCATAGAGATTGCTATATGATATTCATAAAATTGACCCTAAATATGCTAATTAAATTGAAACAATTTAAATAACAGTGGATTAATTTAAAGCTATTTATGAAATAAAAGCGTAATGAGAAGGTAACAAAGAATTTATAAAACTCGCCGGCAAGCGTTAGTTAGTGAAGGGCAAAGAATAAAGAATGTAGACAAGCGAATAAAAACAAAAGGCAGGAAACTTATCCTGCCTTGATGGTGACTATATCTTGTTCAGTTCATCCTGCACAAAGTGCATCAGAGAGTGTATGTAGTGTGTGCTAAAGTCAAACTTAATTCCAGCTGCTTCATAAACCTCCGGGATTGTACGGGTATAGCCCAGTTTAAGCGCATTTTTGTAGCCTTCCAAGCCTTTCTTCGGATTATCTTTGTAGTTTTTCCAAACGGCAATAGCACCCAATTGGGCAAAGCCATATTCTATATAGTAGAAAGGGACTTCAAACAGGTGAAGCTGCTTCTGCCACAAGTGACTGCGTTCATCTTCCAGCCCGCTCCAGTCGGTGATGTTGTCAGAGAAAGTGCTGAAAATTTTATTCCAGGCGTTTGTCCTTTCTTCCTGGCTATGTCCGGGATGCTCATAAATCCAATGCTGGAACTTGTCAATATTGGCTACCCAGGGCAGGGTTTCAATGATCTGCTCCAGGTGCTGACGCTTGGCGCGTTTGAGGTCTTCTTCATCGCTAAAAAATAAATCCCAATGATCCATAGAAATCAACTCCATAGACATGGAAGCCAGTTCGGCGATTTCGGAGGGCGCGTGCTTAAAATTGTTCAGTTCCAGATCGCGGGTCAGAAAAGAGTGTACAGCATGTCCGCCTTCGTGCATAATGGTCACCATATCGCGCAGGTTGGAGGTAGCGTTCATAAAAATGAAAGGCACACCAATTTCCGCTAGGGGATAATTGTAGCCTCCCGGTGCTTTGCCTTTGCGCGATTCCAGGTCCAGATGGCCCATCTCCTGCATAATCGCGATGCGTTCGCCCAGATAAGGGTCAAGCTTACTAAAACATGCTATCGTTTTTTCGGTCAGTTCCTTACCGGAGCCAAAAGGTTTCAGGGGTGGCTTTCCACTAGGGTCAACCGCTTTGTCCCAGGGACGTAATTTTTCCAGTTTGAGTTCAGCTTTGCGTTCTTTCGCTAGTTCATTCAGCATAGGAACCACTTCTGCATCTACCGCTTCATGGAAGTCAAAGCAATCTTCTTTACTATAGTCAAAACGGCCCATGGCGGAAAACATATAATCGCGGTAGTTCTCAAAATCAGCATTTTTGCCCATTTGGTCGCGTATGCTCACCAACTTGCTAAACAAAGTATCCAACTTTTCTTTGTCCTGTAAGCGACGGGACGTGATTTTGCGGTAAGCGTCTTCGCGTTCCATCCTGTCTACTGACTGAAGAAGGTTTCCTGCTTGCGGCAAGGTCATCTCCTGACCGTTGATTTCCACGGTCATGTCCCCGGAGATAGCCCCAAACTTCTGCGATTCTTGTTGTTCTTCCGTTCTCAGGGGAATATTTTCTTCCCGGTAAATTCTGGCCTCTTTTTCCAGTTCTCGGATCATAATGGTGTAGCCTTCTTCTTTTTTGAGGGCTTCCAGGTAGGGACACTGTAAAGCTTTACGATTGAGTTCGTTGCTGATAGGCTCAATCTTGGGCTGAATCTGGGTGATGAATTCGTTATAACTTTCCCGGATACTTTCGTTCGTGGTATCGCAGGTCATCTTGATATAGCGCCAGGCCAGGTTTTCTGAAAGTACCGCTTCCAGTTCGCTGCGGTCCTTAAACCATTTTTTTAGTTCCTCTGCTGAATTGATTTCCCTTTCCAAAAGGTTATCAAAATAAGGTTTGACTACTTCCCAGTCCGAAACTTTAAAATCTTCAGGTAAAAAAGCACGGCTTTTCTTCTCAGGTATTTGAATGTCTTGCATATTTTTGATGATTAGTGATCAGTGAATAATGATCAATCTGTAATTTTTAATCTTCCAATTTTTAATTCTCTAATCTATTTCTATTCTTACATCAGGCGTAAGGGGATGGCCTACGCAGGTGAGTACGTAACCTTTTTGCAATTCGCCATCGGTGAGGGTATCTTCTTCGTCCAGTTTTACCCTACCGGAAGTACATTTGCCCATACAAGCGGTACAGATTCCACTTTGGCAGGAGTAAGGCAAATCAATATCCAGCGCCAGGGCGGTGTGTAGTATAGAATTGCCAGGTTCTACCAAAAAAGTATATTCCTCTCCATCATAGACGACAGTGACTTCCTGTGCCTGCGTTACTTTTTCATTTCCCGTTTTGTAAGCACCGATTAGTCCTTTTTCCACTACTTTGTTAGTGGTCTTTTCTGAAACTTCACTTTCTTCCGGCGAAGGGATAAATTCCTGTGGTTTACCTTCTGACGGAGAGGTGATGCCAGCCACGAAGCTCTCTTTGTGAATACGGTGCGGGTCAATATCCAGCATTTTCAAACCTTCCAGCACATTGTGCATCATCCCGCTGGGGCCGCAAACGAAAAATTCAGTGTCTTCTGCCGGTAACTTTGGCAATTCCGCAATAAGCGTTGCGAGTCTTTCGGGTTCAATCCTGCCACTCAGCGCGGATAAATTTGGGGAAGGCTCTTCCAAAATATGAATGACTTTGAAAGTATTATCATACTTTATTTCCAGAGCTTTGAGTAAATTTTTGAAAATAATGGATTCCTCATTCCGGTTGGCATAAATCAGCGATACCTTAGTCTTGGGCTCAGCGTATAATACTGACTTCATAATGGACATCAGGGGGGTAATGCCGCTGCCCCCGCCAAACATGATCAAATGCCGCTGCTCGGTGCCTACTAAAGTAGTGGTAAACATGCCCATGGGCTGCAATACTTCAATGGTATCCCCGGCTTTTAGCTGATCATTCAAATAGTTAGAAACCTTTCCCGAGGCTACCCTTTTGATAGTGACTGCCGGATATTTGTCCAGAAAGGGGCAGGTAGATAATGAATAGGAACGCCTGACTTTTTGGTCTTCTATGGGTAAAATCAAGGTAAGAAACTGTCCCGGCTTGTAGTCTAGCCTTTCACTATCCTGCTCAAAAACGACCGTGATAGCATCAGGTGTTTCCCGTATAATTTCTCTGACAGTAAGTTGATGGTATTTTGTACTCATCCTTTATTTTTCTCGTTTTTTGGTAAATGCTACTGGCACTCTTTCCATGGCCTGTAACAAACATGGTATAATCAATCAACAACTTGTAGTACCTGGGGTCGCCAATACAAATCATAGAATAAATGCTACTTATATAGTCTCATAAGCAGGCGAAATTGTTTGAATTTTAAATTTTGCTTTGCAAATATCCAATATTTGACTGAATTGGAGGACGAAATTCCTAAATTGCGCCCACGTTCACAAACACAAAACCGGATCATATTATCGGCAACAAGGATAATAATCTTAGTACAAAAGAAGTTCGGTTTTACCTAAATGATTATTTAGCAATGAATTTAAGCCCTTTAACCGCCATTTCACCTATTGATGGCCGGTATAGAAATAAAGCAGTAGCGCTGTCGCAATATTTCTCTGAATACGCCTTGATCAGGTACCGGGTTCAGGTAGAGATTGAATATTTTATCGCGCTTTGCGAGCTTCCCCTCCCTCAGCTTTCTACAGTGGATCAGGCAGTATTTGCTAAGCTGAGAGCGGTATATGAAAAATTTAGCGAGGCAGATGCTGAGTCCATCAAAGAGATTGAAAAAACTACCAATCACGATGTCAAAGCGGTAGAATATTTCTTAAAAGAAAAGTGGGACGCTTTAGAATTGTCTGATACTAAAGAATTCATCCATTTTGGCTTGACTTCCCAAGACATCAACAACACAGCAATTCCCGCTTCCATCAAAGATGCCTTGCAACAGTTGGTTTTACCGCTACTTAAGGAGTTGACTGACAAAATCAAGCAGCAGGCAGAGGAGTGGAAAGATATTCCCATGCTGGCCCGTACCCACGGTCAACCAGCTACGCCTACCAAAGTGGGCAAGGAGTGGATGGTTTTTCATGAAAGGCTCAAGCAACAATTATCGCTGCTGGAAGCCCTTCCCCACGTCGCTAAATTTGGTGGTGCTACCGGAAACTTTAACGCCCATACAGTAGCTTATCCCAAAACGGACTGGCTGGCTTTCGGTAACCAGTTTACTGAAAAATACCTGGGCCTGCGCCGCAGTCATCCTACCACCCAGATTGAGCATTACGACATGCTGGCCGCCCTTTTTGATAACCTCAAGCGCATCAATGTTATCCTGCTGGACTTTAGCCGGGATGTGTGGCAGTATGTGTCTATGAATTATCTGAAGCAGCGCGTCGTGGCTAATGAAGTAGGCTCATCGGCTATGCCTCATAAGGTAAACCCAATTGACTTTGAAAATGCTGAAGGTAATTTGGGCATGGCCAACGCACTTTTTGAGCATATGTCGGCCAAACTCCCCATCTCCCGTCTGCAACGTGACCTGACGGACTCTACTGTGCTCCGCAATGTGGGCGTTCCGCTGGGGCACACGCTCATCGCTTTTCACTCATTGCTCAAAGGGCTGGGCAAAATAGAAATCAACGAGGCAGCCATTCACGATGACCTGGAAGAAAACTGGGCAGTCGTCGCCGAAGCCATACAGACGATATTGAGACGCGAGGGCTATCCTAAACCCTATGAAGCGCTGAAATCGCTCACCCGCAAGCAGGAAAAAATCACCGAAGCGACCATCAAGCAGTTTGTACAGTCATTGGAAGTGAGTGAGGCAGTGAAGCAGGAGCTTTTAGCGGTGACGCCATTTAATTACACCGGCTTGGGCAGTTAAGCGCTAAATGTAGTTTTACACAAACGGATTGATGATACGCAAGCGTTTTTCTACCAGCAGTTGATGCTGCATATCTTCGGTATACAAAATGGTACAGTTCGCTTGTAAGGCAGAGGAAACGATGATCGCGTCAAAATACTGAAAATCGTATCTAACAATCAGTTCATGAGATAACCTAATTGTAGGTGGATCTACAGATTCAAATTGGCAATTGTCTAAAATAAAATTGGCAACTTTCATCTGTTTTATTTTGTCATATTTCAACTTCCTTCGACAAATGTTAATGCTTTCAGTAAATGCTTGTGAGGATAGATAAGGAAGATTACATATGATATTTAAAGCAACTTTCTTTTTCTCAGGGTATGAATCATTGAGAGAATAGATGATAATATTAGTGTCAACAGCAATTTTTTCACTCATAGTTGTTGGCTTCATCACGGTCAAACTTAAAATCTGGAGCATGGAAGGTTAGCCCAACCAGCTCTTTCTCAAGATCTTCTGCGCTCTTTTTCAAAAGAGGGGCCATCTTCCCATCCAGTTCAAAAGCCAGTACTTCTATCTGTTTTCCGACAAATTCCTCAGGCAGTTCCAGTACGTACTTACGTTCCTGGGGCACAACAATTTTTCTGATCATAGCGCTTTGATTTTAACTAAAGATACGAAAATATTAAAAAACATTTTCTGTGAAAACGCAGTATATTAGCTTAATGGGCAACGTACCAAGCAGCCGTCGCAAAGCTGAAATTGAAATACACAGATTAATTCTCTATTTTTGCGTGGTTGAATAACGTTCTGCGAGAGGCTTCCCATGGAAGCATTTTTGAGAAAAATTTTATATTATAGCTATATCTTAAGAAACGGCTGCTTTTGTAGGCCGTTCTTTTGTTTTTTATAGTACTACACAAAGTTTTTAATACATAACAACATGGCACAAATATCTTATTACACACAAGAAGGATTGCAGCGGCTCAAGGATGAGCTTAGCCAACTGAGAACAAAGGGCAGGACAGATATTGCCAAACAAATCGCCGAAGCCCGCGACAAAGGTGATTTGAGCGAAAACGCTGAATACGATGCCGCCAAAGATGCCCAGGGCATGTTGGAAATGAAGATCGCCAAACTGGAAGAGGTGGTGGGAAACGCACGGGTACTGGATGAATCTAAGGTGGATACTTCCCAGGTATCAATTCTCTCCAAAGTCAAGATCAAAAATATGAAGAACAAAGCGGAGATGACTTATACTTTGGTATCGGAAGAAGAAGCTGACCTAAAGACGGGTAGAATCTCAGTAAAATCACCGATTGGTAAAGGTTTGCTGGGCAAGAAAGTAGGCGATACCGCTGAGATCCAGGCACCTGCCGGAACCATGAAATTCAAGATTGTTGACATATCCATCTAAAATTTATGGCAAGTATCTTCACCAAAATCATCAATCGGGAAATACCAGCACATATCGTTGCAGAGAATGAGCATGCCATTGCTTTCCTGGATATTAACCCGTTGACCAAAGGACATACGTTGGTGATTCCAAAAAAAGAAGTAGATTATCTTTTTGACCTGGATGATGATACATATACCAGACTTCAACTCTTTGCGAAAGAGGTGGCACTCAAGATCAAGAAGGTGATTTCTTGCAAGCGCATCAGTACGGCGGTAATCGGGTTGGAAGTATCTCATGCCCACATCCATCTGATACCCATCAACAGTATGCGCGATACCAACTTTAGTAATCCCAAACTTCAGTTGCCAGACGATGAACTGAAGCAAATCGCTGAGAAAATCCGGTCCGCTTCTTAGGCTTTAGAACTCTTCAAATTTATCAACCAGCATTGGGTGCGATTCAGCCGCCCGGTGCTGGTTTTTTGTTTTCTTACCTTCCGGTACATCCGCTGAATTTTTGAAAACCCACATTCTGGGTGTGCTTTTCCCATCACTTCCCCACTTTCATACATCCCTCACATAGTACACTTACCCCCGGGGCCTTTTTTATATCCCAATTGCTCTAAATTTAATAAAGATGAAGGGTATAGATTGAATATTGATACCTAATTACAAGTATAAATACAATGCTATATCTCAAAAGTAATATTTAATGAAAATCAAAACGGAACTGATAAACAGGGCAAAATACCGCTGTAGTACAAAAAAGACGCAAAAAATTGCCGTGTACCTTTTTCTGGATTTTGATAATGGACCACAAAGGATAATAGGATTTATTAGGAATGAAAACTACAAAAGACTGCAATATGCTGAATAGAAAATGTTTTTGTCTGCTCGCACTTGGCTACATGTTAGTGCTAAGTTCTCAGCTTGCATTTGGACAATGTGAAGGCGAAGCAATCTCCAATTTTCAATTGGTAAAGGCAAATGCTTCAGACGGGAAAACGCAAGGGCAAATTACAGTAAGCATCAGTGGGGGAGAAGCTCCATTTACTTATAGATTGATGGGTGATAGGGGAGGGCGGGGTATAGTCCAGCTTCAAGAGTCAGCGCCAATCACAGCACGTAGCTACACCTTTAGAAATATCAATCCTAATTATGCAGAGGAAAATATATTCTATCAAGTAGAAGTAGAAACTTCTAATCAACATCAGGGCAGCATGCCAGCCGCTATTTGCCGCAAGCGGATCATCCAAAACATTGAATTGAAGTAGCATTATGAAAAATATTTTACTACTCATATATAGTCTTGGTCTGTTATTGTTTGGCTTCCAGCAAGCCTCAGCACAATGTACTGGTGATCCTATCACAAGTGTAGGTATTACGAACATCGAAAATGTATCTTGTAATGCAGGTTCTGATGGAGCCATTACCATAGAAATTACCGGTGGTAAAGCGCCTTATGTATATGAGTTATTGGTAGATTATGGAGGAGGCGGAACTGCACCTTTTCTTAATTCCCCCTCCACTCCGGATACAGAATACACATTTAATGGACTTCCGGCTGAGAGTTCTACTGGAGGTAGTTATTTTATTATCGTCAAAACCTCAAATAGTCATACAAGCGGTAATCCAACGTTAATTAAACTTTGTAGTGAAAGGCAGATTAATAATATAGACCTTACAGAACCTGCTCCATTAGCTATTGCGCTAGATGTAGTTCAGCCTTCTTGTAATACCAACGATGGAAGTATTAACCTTACCGTTGCAGGGGGAACAGCACCTTACTCATACGTATGGACGGGCCCTACAGCAATCGGAAATGTACAAGATCCAACTGGCCTGGCTCCTGGTACTTATGAAGTAACAGTTACCGATGCCAATAGCTGTGTAGAGGTATATTCAAATATAGAGGTTGCTGCTCCACCAATCGCCATAGACCAAACGCCTCCTCCTATTTGCGCCGACGTGCCCGGTGGTACGCAAGCTACTGGTATAGATTTAACTACTTTAAACGGAACTGTTGACGGTGGAAATGGCTACATAGTGCGTTGGTATACAGACGCTGGACCCACTAACCTAATAGTTGATCCTACAACAGTTACGGTCAATGATGGAGATGACTTTTACGCTGAAATAGAAGACGGCAACGGATGTAAGGATGTAGCTACGGTTGCCTACACTGTGGTTTCAGCCCCGATAGCGCCAACTAATCTTCTGATCAATAACATTGTATGTGAAGGGTTTGACTTGAGTTGGGATGCTTCAGCTACTGCCACTAGCTATCGTATAGAAATTGACAATGATCCTACTTTTTCCAGCATTGACGCCGGAGCCACCCAAGCGGGAACAACTTTTACAGCTAGTGGACTTTTGACAGGCACAAATTATAATATTCGCATCATTCCTATCAACAGTTGTGGTGATGGATATGCACTTATAAATGACATTTCAACCACCGATGTTCCTCCAACATTAACCAATTTAGTATCTGTCAATCCAGCTTGTGATGGATTTGACTTAAGCTGGGACGCTTCGGCTACTGCATCATCGTATCGTGTAGAGATAGACAACGACAATTTATTTGGCAGCCCCGAAGTTAATCTTACTCAGGCAGATATTACTTATACAGCCACGGGTTTGGCTTTGGGCACGCAATACTTTTACAGAGTTACGCCTATCAATAGCTGTGGAGATGGTATAGCGGATAATGGAGATGAAACTACTACTGACGTTCCTCCAACGCTAACCAATTTAGTTTCTGCCAATCCGGTTTGCGATGGATTTGATTTGAGTTGGGATGCTTCGGCTACCGCAACATCATATCGCGTAGAGATAGACAACGACAATTTATTTGG
>JBBSOG010000148.1:0-12358 GCA_038259985.1 Cytophagales bacterium | reverse complement strand
TCTTCCGGTTGCCGGGCTTCATCCAGCAAACGCCCCGCGTCCACTTCCTGAAGATTAATGATCTCAAATGCGTGCCTGGTCATACCTACTTCTAATATATCCTTCATGGTGAGTTTCTGGCTTCCCAGGTAAATGACATATTGCTTTACTTCCTTACGGCATTTCTCATAAAGCAAGGCGAAATAAGTAAGCATCCGGCTATCCATCTGCCGGTCGTTTACAGTTTGAAATTCCAGGTGAAGGATATATGTTTTTCCCTCAGCATCGGTCACCTGCTTCAAAAAATCGGGCTGTCGTTCCAGGGTTAGGGTCAAACTGCCCGGTAAGTTTTGCATCTTACGGATATCTAAACCAAGTAGTTTTTGGCCCAGCGGAAGAATCAAACTTTCTATATTCTCTTTGAGTATTCTATCGTAATCGCCCATTTATCTTCTTGCCTCGGATACCTGTTTCAAGTGTTTATCCGCAAAGTCCAGGTACTGCTCCCAGTCGTAAGCTTTCAGATCGTGGCCTTCGGTGCGGATGTGGTAGCCAATCGTACCCATTACCGGGCGGTTGACGGTGGGCATTTCTTCAACGGGTAAACCTTCTTTTCCCAGCATCTGATAAACTTTACTGGCATGTTGGGCGCTCAAAAATTCTCCCTTGGGATCAGCCCAAAGGTCATCTGCAGCACTGGCTACATAAACCGGACGGGGAGCCATCAGGCTGATGAGCATATGCTGGTCTATAGGTAGTGCCGATTCGTTGTCATTATATGTATTGAATTGATCGTTGAACCAGTGTGGAAAAGAGGTATTGATACGGGCAACGGTTTCTCCGAACCTGCGACGGGAAAGCGCTGCACCGCCACAACCAGCATCATTGGAAATGATCATGGCAAAGCGCTCATCGGTAGCGCCAGCCCAGAGCGCTGCTTTGCCTATTCTTGAGTGGCCAATGACTGCAACTTTGCTGGCGTCTATATCATCGTCAGTTTCCAGGTAGTCTAAGGCACGGGAAAGCCCCCAGGCCCAGGCAGCGATACTGCCCCACTCATCTTCAACAGGCTTCTCCTGACCGGATTTGTAAAATAAAGGATGAATCCCATTTTGAAAACCATCGTCAAAATCAGGGTCAATGTCGCCATAGTAGATGTTGATAAGGGCGTAGCCGCGGTCAATAATCCGTTCTACTGGCCAGCGACTGACCCGCACGCCCCGAGATTTTTCATCTGCCTGATGATTGTTGATATCAAAACCTTCATTGTTACCCACCCAACTCTCGCTGATACTGATGCGTGGGTCCGGGTGGATGGTATGGTTACCGTAAAAGTTGAGGCCGATGAAGGCAGGGGCAGGTTGCACTACATCATTGGGAATAAACATCAGCAAACGCATATCATGTGAACCATTTTCATTACTGAAGGTGACTTTAACTTCTTTCAAAGTAGCAGCACCATCCAACGCAACGGGGTAATTGGCGGTGACTTCATAATCTACCTTTAGCTCAGCCTCTGGTACTTTACCATAGACATGATCGGCAAAGAGTTGAAGAATTTCCGGTCGGCGTAACTCCCGCCAGCTTTGTGCGTCTTTTACCGGACGCCCGTCATTGAGGGTCAGTATATCGGGCAAAGTATAGTCCGGCACTTTGGCTTCATCATAATTATACTGATCATGATCAGACTGGGCAAAGGTGCTTGAGGTAGCCATAAGAAAAAATAGTAAAAAGTAGGTTGCGGAATGTTTAAGCATAGCATGATTGTTAAAGCTTGAAAATCAATATAGGAAAAAGCGCAGAATTCCTTAATGTTAGGTCAGGGAAATTGTGCTAGCAAATCATCATGAAGTGATCATGGAAGACCATAATACGATACATATCAAAAATATGGTCTGCCCCCGCTGTATTATGGCGGTGGAAGACTTGTTTAAAGTACTCAATATTGAGATAAAGTCAATACGCTTAGGGGAAGTCGTGGTTTCCCGGAAGCTTGAGGATGAAACAAAACGCCAACTTGCCAAACAGCTAAAAGACTTGGGCTTTGCTTTGTTGGAACCGGGAAAATCATTGATTATCTCACAAATCAAGTCTATGCTGATCCAGCAAATCCACCATACTAATGAGCCGCTTAAGGTAAATTACTCCACCTTCTTGTCAGAAAATCTGCATCATGATTATAGCTATCTGAGCCGCTTGTTCTCTTCGGTGGAAGGGGTTACGATTGAGAAGTTCATCACTGCCCAGAAGATTGAACGGGTCAAAGAATTGCTGTTTTACAATGAAATGAACTTATCCGAAATCGCTTTTCAGATGAATTATAGCAGTGTGGCCCATCTTTCTGCCCAATTCAAGAAAGAAACCGGGATGACGCCCTCGGCCTTCAAGAAGCAAAAATCACCCGGACATCATTATTTGAACGATACTTAGACAGTTGGATTTTTATCACTGTCGGAAATTTGCAGTTCTCACGGACTTAAAATGAAATAGGTGGTTTTTTGCACTTTTCTTGTTTTTGCCCTATGGCGTAGCTGTAAGGTATCCGTAAGCTTCCCGTAAGGTAGCCGTAAGCATAGGCATAAGTCGTAAAAATTGCACTTTTTTGAGATCATCTTTCTATATGATGGGGGAAATATGTCTGCAACATCGGGCGAAGTAATTACCAAACAGAGGGCAGGTCGCCAGTCAAAATTTCGTAACAATTAGACAGAATCATATAAGTGTGTACCCAACTAGATTTCATATTTTGGTCTTTTAAGTGAGATGGTCTAAACAAAGCATTTTTTGTGGGTGTTATAACTTTCGTAAATGAGAAAACCATTATCCATATTGCTCTCTATCGTGATGCTGGCCAGCAGTATGGGCGTCACTTTGGCTACCCACTATTGTGACGGGCAGGCAGTGGAATCAAGGCTTAGCCTTGGCATAGGTGCTTTGAAATGTGGGATGGAAGATATGGATAATACATGTCCCAACGAGAAAGACAGCAAGCAAACCCACATTGAGACGAAATCCTGCTGTGAAAATCAATATGAAACGATTGACTCAGATGATACGCTTATTACTAAGTTTGCCCATAGAGCGGTTGATCTTCATTTTTTTATAGCTTTTATCAATACTTATTTTAGTTTAGCACCAGCACAGTCTGGCTTTACCACTTCCTATCTAAGCTATTCCCCACCGAGTCCGGAACAAGACGTTCAAGTCTTGTACCAGGCTTTCCTTCTTTAAATCACTTTCCATTTGAACCATTTGAGTTACGTGCTCACGGTCGTTAGCGCCTTTTCCTGCTTGCTAAGACCAGACAATTCCTGTTAATGTTTACAACGGGTTTTGAAAACTAATTTTTTAACCATGCTATACGCACCTCTACACAAAGTAAAGTGTAGCCATGCGGAATAGTATAAAAGACAAGTCTTATGGAAAGAAGAGCAATGAAACATTTGATACTCTCGCTAATCCTTGCCCTGTTGACAATTAATGCAGCCTTCAGCCAGGAGGATGCGGAGAACAGAAATGTAGTAGAATACCAGCTTACCATTGATGAAAAGATGGTGAATCCGGCAGGCAAGAAAGTTATGGGCATGACCGTCAATGATGGCATTCCCGGCCCTACAATTAGGTTTACGGAGGGGGATTACGCAGTCATGTATGTAAAAAATAATATGGATGTAGAGACCTCTGTCCATTGGCACGGGCTATTGCTGCCTAACTTTTATGATGGGGTACCTTACCTGACCACACCTCCTATCATGCCGGGAGAAACCCAGAAGTATGAGTTTCCGCTGATACAATCGGGCACTTATTGGTACCATTCCCATACCATGTTGCAGGAGCAAAGTGGAGTGTATGGGTCCATCGTCATTGAACCCAAAGAAAAAACGCTGGAATATGATAAGGAACTGGTGATGGTACTTTCCGACTGGACCAACCAGAAACCCATGAACGTATTAAGAAACCTGAAGCGGGGAAATGAGTGGTATAATATTAAGAAAGGCACCGCCACACCGCTCAACCAGGTCATTGCCCGGGGGGCTTTTAGCGCACAGCTCAACTTCTGGAGGCAACGCATGGAAAGCGCGGACATCGCTGATATTTATTACCCGGCCTTTCTTAACAACGGACAGGAAATACAGGAATACCCCCGATTTGAGCCGGGGGATAAGGTGCGCCTGCGCATTATCAATGGGGCAGCCTCCTCACAATTCTGGATGACCTTCGGTGGAGAAGACCCACTGCTGGTAGCGGCGGATGGGCTGAACGTGGAACCGGTAAATCAAAACAAAACCTTCATTGCCATTGCCGAAACTTATGATTTTATCGTCACCATTCCGGAAGAAGGAAAGATAGAATTCAGGGCCACAGCACAAGATGGCTCCGGCTATTCTTTAGCCTATTTAGGAAGTGGTGCTATCATTCCAGCCCCGGAAGTCCAGCGCCCTGACAAAATTGGTATGATGCAGCAAATGGCCCAAATGGACATGCGGATGGGTGCCCCGGCCATGAAATACAATCCAGCTGAAGAAGAACCGCAAGAAATGATGGATCACTGGGGTATGCAAATGGATGGAGAAATGGACATGAAAGGAATGGATCACGCTGGCATGGACCATAGGATGAAGGAAGACAAGGAGATGAAAATGGATATGTCCGGCAAGGAGGATAAACCCAAAAAAACGGATGCTGATAGGGAAGGTATGGATCATTCCCAGATGGAACATGATAGCGGAATGAATATGGACAAGCCAGCATCAGGAGAGCAAATGGGAGGAATGAATATGTTTGCTGAATACAATTATGATTATCTGAAAGCCCCTGCCAGTACTGTAATTGATGAAGACCAGCCTGTAAGAGATATATTACTCAACCTAACGGGTAATATGTGGCGCTACATCTGGAGCATGAACGGTGTCCCCTTGTCTGAAGCCGATATGATCAAAATTTCTAAAGGAGAGAAAGTACGCATTACTTTCAATAACCTGACCATGATGCACCATCCTATGCACTTGCACGGCCACTTTTTTAGGGTCATCAACAAGCATGGGGAATATTCCCCTCTTAAACACACTGTCAATGTACCACCAATGCAGAAGACAGTGATTGAATTTGATGCTACCGAAGACAGCGACTGGTTTTTGCATTGCCATGTGCTCTATCATATGATGGGGGGCATGGCCCGTGCCGTAAGTTATGGCACGGAGCGCGACCCCAGGATGGCAAAGTTTCCTGCCAAGATTTTATTCGGGGAAAGTAACCATTTTTATAGCTGGGGAACGGCCGATGTAGCTTCCCATATGTCAGAGCTAAACCTCGTGTCCTCTAACATCAGGAACCAGTTCAACTTGAATGCCGAATATGGTTACAATCAAAATATGGAAGCAGAACTTACCTATGAACGGTATCTGTATGATTACTTCCGGGTATTTGCCGGGGTAAATGTGGAAAATGAGATAGAAAATAGTCTGGATGATATCTCGGCGACTGCTATTGCTGGTATCCGCTTCTTCACACCTTATATGTTCAACCTGGATGTGAGGGTAGATAACAAGCTAAGGCCGGAAATTAGGTTAAGCAGGGAGATCATGATCTTTCCCCGCACCGCCATTTTTGGAAATTATGAGTACCAGGCAGATTTTGGTTGGGTAAATAAGCTTACCGAGGAAGGAAGTAATACACCGATGGATTATAAGGGAGAAACCACCTGGTCGGCCGGGGTGGAATATTTTCTCTCCAGAAATTTCTCGCTGATGGCCAGCTATGATAACCGATTTGGTGCCGGGGGCGGATTAAGCATCAGATTTTAATACAATTAAATGTTAAACTTAAATCTAAATACCATGAAAATTATTATTAATACCGCAATGATTACCCTATGTCACTCTTTTTTGCCTCCTGTGTAGAAGGGGAAAAGAAACAAGGGGTAGAAGTGAACACGCCTGAAGAGGTAAAACAGGAAAAGCAAGAAACAGTAGCCATAGCCGATGCTTCCTTCACCGATGGGATGGTGGGCAAAGTTTTTCAAAATTACCTACAGTTGAAAGCTGCACTGGTTAATTCGGATGCTGAAGGGGCTAAGACCGCAGCAAAAAATATGTCGGAAAGTTTTGACGAAGAGCGGGCAGCAATCAAAGAAATTGCCCAACAGCTCGCTAATACTGATGACTTGGAAAAACAACGTCAGCTCTTTTCTGAATTTGCCGGGCAAATAGAACCGCTGTTCACGGAGTCCATTTCTTCAGGAACATTTTACAAACAGTTCTGCCCTATGGCTTTTGATAATCAAGGGGCGTACTGGTTCTCAGAAATTGAAGAAATCAAAAACCCCTATTACGGTGAGAAAATGCTGACTTGCGGAAGTGTAAAAGAAACCATTACCAAAAACTAACGAACCAAAAAGCAATGAAAAGCGGAAGTTATATAAAATTCGGATTAATGATGCTTAGCTCGTTTGTGGTCATGTACGCAGTGATGTTCACCAATGTAGACCAGCTTGACCACATCATGCTCAGCTACACCAGAACCTACATGACCTTACTGATGATAGCCCCAATGGCCGTGTTCATGCTGCTGTTTATGTGGCCGATGTACAAAAACAAGAGGGTGAACTATAGCATTCTCACACTTGCGGTATTGACCTTTGGCATTTGCTATTATTTGCTGCGCAACCAGGTTCCAATCAAGGACATTGCATACATGAAAGCAATGATCCCGCACCACTCATCGGCGATCATGGTGAGCCAGCAAGCCACGCTGGAAGACCCGGAAACACAGAAACTGGCGAAGGAGATCATTGAAGCACAGAAGCGTGAAATAGCCCAGATGAAGAAAATTATGTACAGGTTGGAGAACGCGAAATAGTCCGGACCTTGGTAAAGGCAAAATTCAATAATTCGTCATAAATAAATCATTATCATGGAAAACGACCACACTCAACCACACCAGGCAAATCATACCTACGAAAACCATAGTCAGCAGGGGCAACATCAACATGGTGGAGGGCATGATCATCACGCCCATCATGCGCATATGATTGAGGATTTTAAAAAACGCTTCTGGGTATCGCTGATCATCACCTTGCCTATCGTAGTACTGGCGCCCATGATACAGGAATTACTAGGCTATGAATTCAGGTTTGCCGGGGATCGTTATGTGCAGTTTGGCCTGTCTACCATTGTTTTTCTCTACGGTGGCTGGCCCTTTCTGAAAGGCTTAGTAGACGAAATTAAAGATAAAAAACCGGGCATGATGACACTCATTGCCTTGGCGATAGCGGTGGCCTATTTCTATAGCTCTGCCGTGGTTTTTGGTCTGGAAGGAAAGATATTTTTCTGGGAACTGGTAAGCCTGATTGATATCATGCTGCTCGGCCACTGGATAGAGATGAAATCTGTGATGGGAGCCTCCAATGCCCTGCAAGAGCTAGCCAAGATGATGCCTTCTGAAGCGCATCGGGTGAAGGAAGATGGTGAAGTCGAAGAAATCAAAATTACTGAATTGCAAAAAGGGGATGTAGTATTGGTAAAACCCGGTGAGAAAATTCCGGCGGATGGTGAAGTTAAAGAGGGAGAAAGCCATGTGAACGAATCTATGCTGACAGGAGAATCCAAGCCGGTGGCGAAAAAAGCCGGTGATGAAGTGATTGGCGCTTCGGTCAATGATAATGGGTCGCTCAAAATTATCGTCAAGCATATCGGAGAAGACTCCTATTTATCCAAAGTAGTGGGTATGGTCAAAGAGGCACAGGATACAAAATCCAAGACCCAAAACCTCGCTGATAGGGCCGCTGGCTGGTTGTTCTACCTGGCTTTAGGGGCTGGCATTATTACCTTAGTGGTGTGGCTTTCTATTGGTAAAGAATTTGACTACGCATTAGAACGTATGGTTACCGTGATGATCATCTCCTGTCCCCACGCCCTGGGACTGGCGGTGCCTTTGGTAGTAGCTATATCTACCGCAGTGTCTGCCCAGAAAGGCTTATTGATTCGCAACCGCACCGCTTTTGAGAATGCCCGTAAGTTAACCACCATTATTTTTGATAAGACAGGAACGTTGACCAAAGGGGAGTTTGGTGTAACCCGTTATGCATCAGTTTCTGAAAATTATTCCAAAGAAGAGGTCCTGAAAATAGCCGCCGCCTTAGAGCGTAATTCTGAGCATCCTATTGCAGCCGGAGTACTTCGCAAAGCCCAGGAACTTAATCTTGAGATTGGTGAAGCCAAAGATTTTAAAAATATCACCGGGAAAGGGGTAAAAGCAACCTGGAATGGGAAACAAGTAAACATTGTAAGTCCGGGCTATTTAAAGGGTCAAAATATTTCCCTGCCAGAAGGGTCATTCAAAGACGAATCGGAAACCGTAGTATTTGTTTTGCTTGATCATGAACTGCTAGGTTACATTGCTTTGGCTGATGAGATCAGGGAAGAAGCCTTTGATGCGGTAAAAACGTTGAAAGATCGGGGCATTAAAGTGATTATGGCTACCGGTGATAATGAAACGGTGGCTAAGGCTGTAAGTAATACCCTCAATTTGGATGCTTATCATGCGGAAGTGTTACCCAAAGACAAGCAGAAGCTCATCAAAGACTTACAGGCGAAGGGTGAGTTTGTGGCCATGACCGGCGATGGGGTTAATGATGCCCCGGCATTGGCTCAGGCCAATATTGGAATTGCGGTAGGCTCAGGAACTGATGTAGCCGCTGAAACTGCCGATATTGTGCTGGTCAACAGTAACCCTAAAGATATTGCGGCATTAATCCTATTTGGAACTGCGACTTACAAAAAAATGGTGCAGAACCTCTTCTGGGCAGCAGGCTATAATATTGTGGCAGTGCCTTTGGCAGCCGGAGTGCTGGCCCCGATTGGTATTATCCTCAGCCCGGCGATAGGAGCAGTGCTGATGAGCCTCAGCACAGTGATCGTTGCTATCAACGCCCAACTGTTGAGAAAGCAGATGAAGGTATAAGCAAACAACAAAGCCGGGCATCGCGCCCTCACCGACCGTGGGTAAGAAAATTAAGTGACCTATGAAACTCGGATACCTATAGGCTTAAGTGCTTGTGCTTCTTATCACAGTTGCTTCCGAGATACTACTGCCATCTCGTGTGATGTAACTGTCTGTTTTTTTGATGGTAGCAATTGGTGCTATTTGAATAGGATATAAAATAAATGACTCAATGAACAATTTTTTAACACAATGGGGGGAAGCGGCTTACACTTCCGCCGGGTTTTTTTGGATGGCACTCTGGGCTTTTATACTGGGTTATGCAGTAAGTAGCCTGATACAGATATTTGTGACCCAGGAACGGATGCAAAAAACGATGGGCAGTGATAGCTCCCGGAGTGTTTTGCTGGGTACTTTCTTTGGCTTTATCAGTAGCTCCTGTAGCTTTTCGGCACTGGCTACTACCAAGTCCCTGTTTCAGAAGGGGGCGGGCTTTGTATCTTCCATTGCTTTTCTGCTGGCTTCTACCAACTTGGTGATTGAACTGGGAATCATTATTTCCATCTTTCTGGGATGGCAGTTTGTCGTTGGGGAATACGTAGGCGGTATACTGTTGATTCTGTGCAGTTGGTTGTTGATACGGCTAATTAATCCGAAAAAGCTGATTGAGAAAGCTAGGAAGAACCTGGAACAGTCTGATGATATGGAAGAAGATCAGTATTCATTTAGGCAAAAGATTAAATCTTCAGAAAGCTGGGCGAAGGTAGGGAAGCAATACGGGATGGAATGGAAAATGGTGTGGAAAGACGTTACATTGGGTTTTACCATCGCAGGAATAGTATCCGCTTTTGTGCCGGACTCGTTTTTCCAGACTTTGTTTATCAATACCGGGGATGGGCAGGAATCTTTTGGTTTTTTTACCTTGCTGGAACACGTTATCGTAGGGCCGTTTGCTGCCTTTCTCACCTTTATCGGTTCTATGGGCAATATTCCGCTGGCCGCCTTGTTGTTTGGCAAAGGGGTAAGCTTTGCCGGGGTGATGGCCTTCATCTTCAGCGATTTGGTCGTGTTTCCGGTGTTGCGCATCAATGCCAAATACTACGGATGGAAGATGTCGCTTTTCATTTTATTTTTGCTGTTCAGTTCGCTGATTGGTACTTCGCTCTTACTGCATTACGGGTTTAACCTTTTCAACTTACTGCCTGATAGTTCGGGGAATAGCATCATGGAAAGTGATCATTTTAAACTCAATTACACTTTTTTTCTCAATATGGCATTTCTGATTATCTCAGGAATATTGATCTACCTGGGCTTCTTCAAAGGCAAGGATGTGATGCACCACAAAGAGATGGCCCCTAAAAGTCCGCTGTTGGAAAATTTACTGAAATGGATAGCCTTTGCCTGTTATCTGTGGCTTGCCGGAGGATTGTTTGTAAAACTGTTTCTTTAAATCCAAACGCTCAAACTCAAAATCCATCATCTACCTGATTACATTAGCCAAAGCCCTGATTGCGCGATCATGTCTTTTCACATAAGGGTTGTTCTTGTCCCACACATAACCAGCCAGTACCGAACATATCTGCTTTTTGATTTCCTGGTTGGATTCGTGGTTGAAGAATATCTTGGGTAATATTCCTTCGTACCAGGTCTGGATGAAAGTGCGAAATACATCTACTCCATCTTTAATATAGTCTGAGTATTCAGTCTCCCAGTTTACTTTTTCACCTTGTAGTTCCCTCACAATAAGTTTTGCGGCCATAGCCCCGGATTCGGTAGCCAGCGTAACGCCGGAAGAGAATACCGGGTCCAGAAACTCCGAACTATTTCCGGTGAGCACATAGCCCGGTCCATACAATTGTTTTACCGCGCTGGAATAGCCGGAAATTTTCTTAGGCGAGAATACTTTCTCGTCAATAGAAAAGCGTTCTTTCAAGGAAGGCACATGCTCCAGCCATTGTTGGTACTGTTCTTCCGGAGTACCTTCAAATTGTTTAACTATCTCCGGTGCGCCCACAATCCCAACTGAGGTAGTTTGATCCGCAAAAGGGATAATCCATATCCACACTTCCTGGGAGTAAATGATGATGGTGATGCGGTTGCCATCAATGCCTGCCGGGCGTTTGGGGTCCTGAAGATGACAGAAGAATGAAGCACGTTCCGGGAAAGAAGAAGGCTTATCCAAATCTAGCAGGCGGGGCAGTACTCTGCCGTATCCGCTGGAGTCAATAATATACTTTGCCTTTATTTTATGCAGGGCGCCATTAGCATGTTTGACAGTGGTTTCGGAAGAAAGATCTTCATTAAACGCTACTTCTACAACCTCAGTATTATAGGCAATGCTTACGCCTTTGTTGGCGGTTTCTTGGGCAAGTATATGGTCAAAACTTGCCCGTTGCACCTGCCAGGTCCAGGTCCACCCTTCGGTAAACTGGTCTGAGAAGTCAAAGTCGCAGCTCATATCATCTTTAACGAACTTTGCCCCGAACTTCTTTTGGAAACCGCCTTTTTCCACCGCTTCCAGTAAGCCGGCATATTGGAGATTATCCATGCAACGGGGCAGCAGGCTTTCACCAATCACAAAACGCGGAAAAGTTTGCTTCTCTACCATCTTCACCTGATAGCCGTGGTTTTTAAGTATGGACGCGGCCACTGTTCCCGAAGGCCCCGCACCAATCACTAATACATCTACATTCTCAGTTTGAGTTCCGGCAAAATTCATGGTGAAATAGTGATAATTTAGGTATAAGAATCAGGAAAATAACGGAAACGGAATTTTGTTGTTTTTCCGAATATAGGGAAAACTAATGAGAAAACGACCGTTTAGATACCTGTGAATGCACAACAACTCACGTAATGAAATGAAGGAAATGAATAAGTCTTTTTTTGGTTAATAGGGTGTTTATTCCTTGTTTTGTAGCCTAATTTACTTAGCATAAAGTGAAAATTGAGTTATCAGATGTTCCATCATGATTGAAATTGATTTTGCTTCCCTGGCACTGGCTGATATAGAAAAAGTCCTTTTGGGGGATAAGGTAAGTATATCCGAAGCCACCGAAAAAAGGGTAGAAGAGAGCTTTGCTTTTTTGAAGGAGTTTTCCAAAAACAAGCTCATCTACGGTATCAATACCGGTTTTGGGCCCATGGCCCAGTACAGGATAGAGGAACAAGAACAAAAGCAATTGCAGTTCAACTTGATCAGGAGTCACGCTTCCGGCATGGGGCAGCCCTTGAGTGCCCCTTATGTCAAAGCCTCTATGCTTGCCCGACTAAATACCTTATCGTTGGGGTACTCAGGAGTACATCGCTCAGCATTGGATGTCTTAGTGTCTTTAATCAATCATGATATCACACCACTTATTTATGAACATGGTGGCGTAGGCGCCAGTGGTGACCTGGTACAGCTCGCCCACTTGGCGCTGGTGATGATTGGCGAAGGGGA
>JBBSOG010000147.1:0-12372 GCA_038259985.1 Cytophagales bacterium | reverse complement strand
GTTTTGCTGCTGGTTGTAGTAGATATCATAGCGATAACATTTTCTTTCAATATATCTTTGTGGTTACAGCAGGAATACATTGAGTACAATCAACCTGAATTCGCCTCTTTTGCGTTAGCATGGTTACTTTTATGGGTGATTATAAGTTTATTTGCAGGTGCATATACAATGGATAATCATCGTAGAATCAGAAAGATATTTGGATATACTTTTAAATTATCCCTAGCCCATTTGCCATTATCAGCGTTAATTGCTATAATGATGGGACTTGGTTTTATCCCTTTTTCTTTCCTTGCAAACCTGTATCTTTTGTTTATTGCTTTTTCATTAGGAGTTAAAAGTTCAATTCTATGGTTTTACAGATTTATCTGTAACCTGGAAAAAAATAAACACCGGGTTGTAATTTTAGGATATACACCCAGTGGGATTAACCTCCACCGCTATTTTACCGAAGGCAAATCATCAGGTTTTCATTTTGCAGGTTTCTTTGATAAAGATACTGACAATGCTTTAGTGGTAGGAAATATTGAACAAATGAAAGATTTTTGCATCCGTGAAAATATCAACGAGATATTCTATGCGCTTCCTTATGATAAACACTTAATTCAGGAAATTTCAAGTTATGCGGATGAAAATATTATTCGCTTTGGTATCCTTCAGGATATGGGAAGTGTTCATGCAAAGAAACTTTACTCAGATATTTATGATAACAATTTGCCTGTACTTTCTTTGAAATCATTTGGCGACAAGAATGAGAATATTAAAACAAGTTATAAAAAAGCATTAAGTGTACTCAGGTCACTCAACTTATAATAGTTTGTTTACTTAATAATGAAGGAAATGTAGGGCTATATTTCTGCATAATATAGAACCAACAAAAAGGACTGTCATTCGGATGACAGCCCTTTTTGTTGACCTTGACGCACCATTAACAATATCACCTGTTGCAAAACCTCGCGACTAGGTAAGATATTATTTAAGCTCTACATCATAGGGAAGACGGGCCTGAATGCCCTGCATTTTTTCCAATTCTTTTAGTTTTAAAACGTAAGGATAAGCAACACCAAGCTCGCTTTTCAAATTATATACCCGGATTTCCTGCCCTAAGTCTTTCATGATTTGTTCAAATAAAGATTTTTTCTTAGGATAAAATTTTACTTGATAATCATCTTCCAGCCCAGCTTTATTAACGGCAATAGCAATGGCGTCATCTAAACCTCCATAAACGTCTATCAGGTTTCTTTCTTTTGCTTCAACACCACTCCATACCCTACCGGAAGCGATAAATTTGAGCTTTGCCAAAGGCATATCACGGCCT
Source organism: Cytophagales bacterium (assembly GCA_038259985.1). GTDB lineage: Bacteria > Bacteroidota > Bacteroidia > Cytophagales > Cyclobacteriaceae > Catalinimonas. The sequence continues at coordinate 11,054 of JBBSOG010000147.1, read as the reverse complement.
TGTGCAGCCTTTTTGGTAAAATTCTCATATCCTTGTTCTACCTGAAGTTGAATAATTTGCTTTTCATAGGCTGACATGGGGCGGGATAAACTAAAAATATTAGAGAACTCACCTGTTTGTACATAGTCCGTGCTTATACCAATTTTTTGAAGCAATTCCTGCGCATTAGGCACTATGCCGAATATACCGATAGACCCAGTAATGGTGTTAGGATGGGCAACTATCGTATCGCAGCCCATCGCCATATAATAACCTCCTGAGGCGGCCACATCAGACATGGAGGCAATCACTGGTTTTACCTTTTTGGCAAGCTGAACTTCCCTCCACATCATGTCAGAAGCCAAAGCGCTTCCCCCACCGGAATTAATTCTTAGGACAATAGCTTTGATATTTTCATCAAGTCTGGCTTTGCGTATCTCTTTTGCAAATGTCTCCCCTCCAATGACATTTCCCTCTCCTTCACCGTCAACGATAGTACCAGTAGCCACAATGACTGCTACGCGGTTCCGAGAATAGTCATCCGCATCTTGTCCCAGGGCCGTTTCGTAATTTTTTAGGGACACAAAATGAATATCTTCCTCATTAAGATCCGCAGAATCAGCTTTCAAATCCAGCGCTTCAGCAATTTTGCGGATGATCACGTCATAGTAAGCTGTATCGGTAATCAAACCGTAATTTTTTGCTTCTTCCGGTGAACGTACTTTCATAGAATCGGCTATTTCCCTGAGTTGGGGAAGGGCTATGTTGCGTGAAACTGAAACTTCCTCCAACAACACATTATACAAGTTATTGACGTATGCCTGAGTTTGGAGACGACTTGAGTCGCTCATGCTGGTGCGGGTCAATGGTTCCACAGCACTTTTAAAGTCACCTACCCTGAAAACTTGAGGCTCAACACCAATTTTTTCAAGTAAATTTTTGATAAAGGTGACCTCAACGGATAAACCGTTAAATTCAATATTGCCCTGGGGATGTAAATAAATTTGATCAGCCACAGAAGCGAGGTAGTACGCACGTTCGCTTAAAATTTCGCTGTAAGCGACAATAAATTTTCCGGATTCTTTAAAATCCAACAATTCATCCCTGATTTCTTTTAAAGAAGCAAATCCTGCCAGGGAAAGTCCGGCATCAAGATAGATCCCTTTGATCCTATCGTCATCCTTAGCCTTTTTTATAGCCTCAGTAAGGTCAATCAATCCAATACTGCCATTGTTGTTTCCAGGAAAAATTAAGCTGCTAAAGGGCTCTTCCACTTCCCTTTCCACAATAGGCTTATTCAGTTCAATACGGAGAACGGACTGATCTTCGATATCTACCTCCTGCTCGGAAGCTGCGCTGGAAGCTATCCCCAACAATACTAAAGTGAGTAAGCCGAAGAAAAGGACTAGCCCTACTACGGTACCTAAAACTATTCGTAAAAATCTCATATTTATCTAATTTGTTTTTCCTAAATATTTGACCAATCTTCAAGTTTTAAAGATATAAGATTTATCTAAATCTCTTGTGAAGTTGAGAAAAGGAATATACTTATTGTTGGGAAGTAATCTGGGAGACAGAATGCAGGTATTAAAAGATACCCGTGATTTCATTGAGGAGTTTGTCGGACATATTGAGAAAATATCTTCTGTTTATGAAACGGAACCCTGGGGAATTTTAAATCAACCAACATTTTATAATCAAGTGCTTGAAATCCAGACGGAGCAAAGCCCACATGATTTATTGACATCTTTGCAAGGCATAGAGCATAAGGTAGGAAAAATCAAACTAGGAAAATGGCGGGAACGCCTGATTGATATTGATATAATTTATTATGATCAGTTATTGATAGATGATGAAAAATTAACGCTTCCTCATCCTGAAATACAAAACAGAAGATTTACTTTGGTGCCTATGTGCGAGCTAAATGCTGAGTTTGTCCATCCGGTGCTTAATAAACCGCAAAAAGAATTGCTGGCAATATGTCCTGACAAGCTAAAAGTCTGGCCTCTTCAGGCAATTGTAGTTCAAAATGATAGATAAAGTATCCTCAATTTTAATACTTAGGCATATCATGATCAATACTTTCTGCCCAGGCACTTATGCCACCAGCCAGATTGAGCACATTCTTGAAACCGTATTTTTCCTGGAGTAATCTGACAGCAGAAGCACTTCTTTGTCCGCTTCGGCAATGTATTACCACTTTTTTTTTTGTAACGATTTGATGAATATTGTTTTCAAGGCTTTCTAGGGGGATGAGTAAGCCACCAATATTTGCAATCTCATATTCATAAGGGTTTCGCACATCTATCAGTTGAAAATCTTCTTTGTTTTGCCTCATTTGGTGAAGAACCTCTACAGAAATTTGTTGATTTTCTTTATCGCTTTCTTCAGAAAGTTTGTTTCCGCAAAAAGCTTCGTAATCAATAAGGCCCACCTGTGTTGGATGCTCCCCATTTAAAGGATTGGAAGAAGTACGTTTGAATTTCAGTATCCTGTTTTCAAAACTTAGGGTGTCAAAAATAAATAGTTTTCCGGCTAGTGGTTCTCCGATACCACAAATCACTTTGATCACCTCGTTGGCCTGAAGACTGCCCATGATCCCCGGCAACACACCTATCACCCCGCCTTCAGCACAATTGGGCACCAATTCAGGCGGCGGCGGTGTTGGAAAAAGATCACGATAGTTAGGACTTATTGTACCTTCCCGATCAGTATAATTGAATACGGAAAGCTGCCCTTCAAAACGATAGATGGAAGCGTGTACATTCACTTTTCTTGATAATACACAGGCATCATTGACGAGGTAACGTGTAGGAAAATTATCCGTACCATCAGCGATCACATCGTAATTACCAATAATTTTCAAAGCGTTATCGGAAGTGAGTTTCGTATGGTAAATCTCAATATTTACAAAAGGATTTTGAGCTTTTAATCTTTGTACGGCCACTTCAACTTTGGGCTTTCCAACATCCTCTAGGGTAAAGAGTACCTGACGGTGCAAATTACTTTGGTCAACTACATCATAATCTACGATACCGATGGTGCCCACGCCTGCGGCGACCAGATAAGATAGTAGGGGAGCACCCAGGCCGCCGCAACCCACTACCAAAACCTTAGCAGATTTAAGCTTATTTTGGCCTTCAATATTAAAATCAGGGATGATAATGTGTCTGCTATAGCGTTCAAGTTCTTCTTTGGTCAACATCTGAATAGCCATTAGAATTTATGATACCTGATTAATAAAAAATAAAACGCTGCTTAATGGATTGGTTTAGTTTCCATGCCAAACCTTTGTAGCGCTAACTCAGAGACTGTTTGCCCAATGGATAAGGAAGAAGTAGCGGCGGGTGAAGGGGCATTACATACATTGATTGCTACTTTTTCTTCTAAAATCAAAAAATCATCCACCAGGCCACCATCACGGGAACATGCCTGGGCACGTACCCCGGCTTCTGCCTTCACTAAATCTTCTTCTTTAATTTCAGGAATCAGTTTTTGCAGGGCTTTGGTGAATGCTGCTTTGGAAAAGGAACGGTACATCTCGCCTAACCCCGTCTGCCAATATTTGTGTGCAACCTTCTGAAAACCCGGCCATGCCAAGGTTTCTGCTAGTTCTTTAATATTAATATCAGATTTATGATAGCCCTCACGTTGAAAAGCCAAAACGGCATTTGGCCCCGCTTCAATCCCTCCCTGTATCATCCGGGTAAAATGAACGCCTAAAAAAGGAAAATTAGGGTCAGGGACAGGATAGATTAGGTTTTTGACTAAATACTGCTTTTCAGGTTTGAGTTCGTAATATTCTCCCCTGAACGGTATGATTTTGAGGTCTAGGTTCCGGGAGGTAAGCTTCGCTATTTTGTCTGAGTAAAGTCCCGCGCAGTTTACAATCAATTTAGTTTGAAAGGAACGCTGGTCAGTAATTACATCGGCACCCTGACTATTAGTAAGAATGTTTATGACTTTTTCCCCTTTAAAAATCTCTCCTCCCATTCCCTCAATGAGTTGTGCATATTTTTCAGCCACTAATGTGTAATCAGTAATGCCAGTTTGAGGTACAACTATGGCTTCTGTGCCCTTTACATGGGGTTCATACTCATGTAGCACACCAGCGGAAATTCTTTGCAGATTAGTTAAGCCATTTTGAATTCCGCGTTCAAATATTTTTTGAAGCTGATGGATTTCTTCTTTATCATTCGCTATAATAATTTTCCCACAAAGGTCATAAGGTATATGATGTTGATCGCAGAAATCAATAAGCATATTATATCCACTAAGGCAATTTTTTGCCTTGAGACTTCCAGGTTTGTAATAAATACCTGAGTGAATGACGCCACTGTTATGACCAGTTTGATGGGCAGCAAGTTTCTTTTCCTTGTCAAGGAGCGCAAGTTTGAGCGAAGGCTTTCGTTCTAAAATTTTGAGGGCAGTAGCCAATCCTACAATTCCGCCTCCTATGACAATAATATCGTACTTCAAGGTTTTAGTAGTTTAAACAAGTTGGAATTGGTGTAAATTTAGGTTTATTCAATTGACAAAAAATTATTTACCTGTAAGCTTATTGATAAAACCTAAAACTGATTTTATAGTTAATTTTGTAAATTACAAACCAAACTTAGTCATATTTCATTCGTAGAGAACTTATACAGTATTTCATGTACTTGGTCATCAATTAAATTCCCACTCATATTTTAATTAAATTTTTCGCGCAACAGTATAACATATGAACGCCAAATCAAATAGTATTATCAAAAATCTCAAGCATGACGTTCCAGCGGGTTTAGTCGTCTTTTTAGTAGCTTTGCCCCTTTGTTTGGGCATTGCCCTTGCCTCCGGTGCCCCTCTGTTGTCAGGCCTTGTCACCGGAATCGTGGGTGGTTTGGTAGTCTCATTGTTAAGTGGATCTCAGCTTGCAGTAAGCGGCCCGGCTGCGGGGCTTACAGTGATAGTTTTAGATGGAATTGCCGATGTAGGTGGTTTTGAAGCATTCTTATGTGCTGTTATTTTGGCTGGTGTTATACAATTGGTATTAGGCTTTTTAAAAGCAGGGATCATTGGCTATTACTTTCCATCCTCAGTAATTAAAGGCATGTTAGCCGCCATTGGCCTGATACTCATTCTAAAACAAATCCCCCACTTTTTGGGTATTGACCAGGATTTCTTTGGAGATGTAGATTTTTTGCAAGCAGATGGAAGAAACACTTTTTCCGAGATTCTTTATGCTTTTGAGAATTTCGGTGCTGGCCCTTTAATTATTGGTGTGGTCTCATTAAGTATAATTATTCTCTGGAAACAAGCTTTCATTCAACGAAGTCCTATCTTATCGGTAGTTCCCAGTGCATTATTAGTGGTAATAGTAGGTGTATTGCTCAATCAATTTTTTGTAAGCAGCCTGCCCGCTTTGGCAATCACTGGTAACCATTTGGTAGAATTACCTTTGATGAATAGCTTCGGAGATATTAAAAATGAGCTTGATTTTCCTGACTTTAGCCAAATGCTCAATCCAACGATTTGGAAGGTGGCTGTAACCATTGCAATTATTGCAAGTCTGGAAACTTTACTAAGTATTGAAGCCACAGATAAACTTGATCCTCAGAAACGCAGGACACCTACCAATAGGGAACTTAAAGCGCAGGGCGTAGGTAACATAGTTGCCGGATTTATTGGAGGTTTACCCATGACAGCGGTAATTGTACGTAGTACTGCAAACATTTCTTCAGGCGGAAAGACCAAAATGTCTGCTTTTTACCACGGTTTATTCTTGGTTTCCTGTGTGCTGTTTATCCCTGGTATGCTAAATTTAATACCTTTGTCAGCGTTAGCAGCTATTCTTTTGGATGTGGGTTATAAACTTTCTAAGCCCTCGCTTTATAAGGCGCAATGGAAAATTGGCCGTTCGCAATTTATCCCCTTTATTGTGACTATTGTCGCTATTTTGTTCACCGACCTGCTGGTAGGTATTTCTATTGGAATGGCCGTAGGGGTATATTTTATTTTACATGCCAACTACAAAACACCGTTTAAGTATGATGTGGAGAACAAAGAATCCCATCATCATTATACAATTCATTTGAGCGAACACGTCTCCTTTTTGAACAAAGCACATATTTCTTCCATGTTAGAAGATATGCCAGAGAATTCAATCGTAGATATTTATGGTGACAATACCCGTTTTCTGGATTATGACGTAATTGAGGCTATTTATGAGTTTAGGGAGCAGGCCAAAGAAAAAAACATCAAATTTTCTGTTATAAATATGCCTGAAGACACTAAGTCAGGGACTAAAATGATGGAAGAAAAAGAGAAGATATAAATTATCTTTTTGTTGAAGACAATTAAAGCAATATTCTCATCTGGGGACATTGCTTTTCTTTTGTTATGTAAAAAATTACCTGCTTAAGTTATCCCGGAAAATCAAATGGGGAAAAAGCTTATTTCTGTACATAAATAATTTCACCATGTCCACTGTCTTCTACCTCAATCTGCTCAGGTTTATGGTATAAGAACACATTGCCTCTTTTCAATAGTTTGCCAGTGAGGGAATGGATAGGAAAAAGATGAAAGTCATTGTTACTACTTTGATGGATTTCAATAGCATCGGCTTTAAGATCTCGGGCATCAAAAATAGCGTTATTGTTCAAATAATTTACCTTAAGTTTCGTGGTTTCACCTTTTAGGCGGATCGTGCCGTACTTTGAAGAGTTTACTTCCACATAATTACTTTTGAACACCAAATCAATATCCCCGGAACCAATACGGGCTTGAATAAATAAGTCCTCGGAGGGGATGGTATCTTCACAGGAAATCAATCCGTAACCATTTTGGATAACTCTGTTGAGTTTGGGTATGAAAATGTGTACTTCCCGGCTTTCATAAGCTTTGCTCCAATTACACTGATTGTTATCCTGAATATAAAGTATGCTATCTATTACACTAAGCTCAATTTGGGGGAGGATTTTTGTGCCTGCTTTAACTAATATTTTTTGATGTATCGCGTAATGTATAAACACATCCAAACCATCGGAAACCTCAATCCCGTTGATCGGTTCCAAAGAAATTTCTACTTCTGTATGCGACCCATTTCCATGCAGGCACTCTGAAAATTGCTCGGTACAGGCAATATGGAGTTGGACTGCCAACACTAATAGGAAAGTTACATGCAAATATCGCCTCCCGCTTAAGCTTAGTAAAGTCAAAATTGATGAGATAAGTGGTTCATTGAGATAGCGATGAATTTACAAGTAAATTAAAAAAAACTGAAATATACTGTCAAAGAATGAAATCTCATTTTCTTTGTCCAGTTGCAAAAAGAAAGTAGATTTCCGTTTTGTAAGATTGTATAAGTTTTCCTGATAACATACATCCAGACCATTTTTCAAGGAATAATTCATCATTTGTTTGCGTTAAGTCATTAGCTTATTACTAATATTGCTTATGTCCCTCATCATAGACCGACTTACAAAAACATTTGGCAAACAAGTAGCCGTCAACGCAATTTCTTTTGAAGCGAAAGCCGGGGAAATACTGGGCTTCCTGGGACCGAATGGTGCGGGTAAATCTACGACAATGAAAATCGCTACTGGCTATCTTCCACCCAGCAGCGGTAGTGTGAGAGTATGTGGAGAAGATGTCGTAGAGCATTCCCTGGCTATAAGAAAACGGATCGGTTACTTGCCGGAACATAATCCATTGTACCTGGATATGTATGTCCGGGAGTATCTCCAGTTTATTGGCAGTATGTACCGTATATCCGGAAGAAAACTAGCAGAAAGGGTAGGGGAAATGATTGAATTATGCGGACTTGGGCTGGAACAAAACAAATTAATTGGCGCGCTCTCTAAAGGCTACCGCCAAAGAGTTGGCTTGGCACAGGCATTAATTCATGACCCCCAGGTATTAATTCTAGATGAGCCTACTACCGGGCTAGACCCTAACCAACTCAGCGAAATCAGAAGCCTGATCAAAGGGATCAGTACATATAAAACAGTGATTTTTTCCACCCACATCATGCAGGAAGTGCAGGCACTCTGTGACCGGGTAGTGATCATCGATCGTGGTAATATTGTGATTGACAGCCCTATTGATGCTTTACAGTCGTCTCAATCATCAGAATTAACACATACTCAGGAAGTTGAGGTGGAGTTTGTCCAGCCGTTGGATTTAGCTTTGCTGCAAACTATCAGGGGTGTTTTTGGCGTTGAAGCTACCACAGTAAATTCCTATGTTTTGAAAGCCACGCCAGGTACCGAAGACATACGACCGGCCATATTTCAATTTTGTTGTGAACAACAACAAGTCCTTTTGGGTATGCGACAGATCAATACCGGACAGCTTAGCCAATATGGTAATTCCCTGGAAGAGATTTTCAGGAATTTGACTCTAAACAGAATTCTTCATTAAACCTCTTGAGAACATTAAATAGATTTATTCCATCTCTTCAAAAAACATTTAACATTTAACCTGGAACTTTAAAACTACACATGTGGCCATTATTTAAAAAAGAAGTAAACGCCTATCTCAATTCACTCATCGCCTACATTGTCATTGCCGTATTTCTTACCGGAATGGGGCTGATGATGTGGGTCTTTCCAGAAACCAGTATTTTGCGATATGGCTATGCGGATATGTACACCTTGTTTTCCATGAGCCCGTATGTGTTTATGTTCCTAATTCCAGCCATCACCATGCGCAGCTTCGCCGAAGAAAAGAAAGCGGGTACGATGGAATTGTTGCTGACGCAACCCATCACTGATTTTCAGCTAATCTCAGGAAAGTTGTTAGCCAGTTGGTTGATCGTCATGTTTGCTTTGCTGCCCACAATAATATATTATATTTCAGTATATCAATTGGGAAGCCCGGTGGGAAACCTGGATTCTGCTGGCATTGCGGGTTCGTACATCGGGCTGGTATTGCTGGGCGGTGTATTTACCTCTATCGGGATTTTCGCCTCAGCACTCACGGAGAACCAAGTGATCGCTTTTATCCTGGCCGTATTTTTTTGTTTCTTCCTGTTTAGCGGCTTAGATTCATTGGCCTCTCTGGACATCTGGGAAAATGCAGGCCTGTTTATCAGTCAATTAGGCATATTATATCACTACGAAGCGATGAGCCGGGGTTTGATTGACTCCCGTAACCTGATTTACTTTATTACCATCATAAGTTTGATGATCCTTTTGACACAACTGATGCTAGGGAGCAGAAAGTGGTAAGCCAATGAATAAAATTCAATTAGATAAACAGCCTAATGTTTTGAGCAGAAACAACACCATATTTTGGAAGGATATTTCCCGCCTGACCATTGGGATTGTGGCACTCATTATCCTAAATATGTTAGCTCAAAAGTTTTTTTTCCGCCTAGACCTCACCGAAGAAAAACGGTATAGCATTACCCCGGCCACCAAAGCACTGCTTGCCAATATTGATGAAGAAGTTGAAGTTGTGATTTATCTTGATGGAGAAGTCAACGCTGGTTTCCAGCGATTAGAAAGAAGTGTGGAAGAAACTTTGGAGGAATTTCAGGCATATACCGATAGAATAAAAATTCGCTACGTTAATCCGTTAACTTCGATCAATAAAGACGAACAGCAATCATTTTTTGTGGATTTGGCAGGTTTAGGCATTGAACCTACTTATGTGTATGATGAAGAAGATGGTCAGCGTCGCCAAAAGCTTATCGTTCCCGGGGCAATGATCAATTACGAAGGTCAGCGAGCAGGGGTGATGCTGCTGAATGGTGACCGGGCTGCCGGGGCACAGGAAGCCCTCAACCAATCTATAGAAAATGTAGAATACGAGCTTGCCAATGGCATTCGAAAACTATTGGTTGAGGAGAAGAAAACTATTGGCCTGATCAAGGGGCATGGAGAGCTTGAAGGAATTGATATTGCGGGCTTAATGGAAGCGCTTACCGAGTATTATGAAGTTTTTGAGGTAAATCTTCCTGATCAGCAAGCCATTCCTGACTATGATGCGATTATGATCAATAAGCCTTCGGGTCGTTTCAGCAAAGAAGATCAATACAAAATTGATCAGTATATCATGCACGGGGGCAAGGCCATGTTTTTTATTGATCCGCTGCGGATAGAAATGGACAGCATTGGTGCCAATGGTTCTATCGCTTTTCCTTACGACCTGAACCTTGATGATCAATTGTTCAGATATGGGATACGCATTAATAAAACTTTAGTACAGGACATTAAATCTGGCGTATACCCTTTTGTCGTGGGGGAAGTAGCCGGACAGCCACAAATTGTGTCTTTGCCCTGGCCATTTTTTCCAATTGTCAATAAATACGGTGATCATCCCACGGTAAAAAATACCGATGCTATTTTTCTTCGTTTTCCCAGCGAGATGGATACTGTAGCAGCGTCTGGGGTAACAAAAACACCACTGATTTATACTTCCCAGTACTCTAAAGTTTCACAGACTCCCATGATTGTTGACTTGAATGAACTCAGGGAAGCCCCTAAGCCGGAGAACTATCAGGATGGTTCGCAAGTGATAGCATATTTACTGGAAGGTAAGTTTTCCTCACTTTTCAAAAACCGCATATTGCCCGATGTAGATGATAAAGGAAGCTATGTGGAAGAAAGTGTACCCACCAAAATGGTGGTAGTTTCTGATGGAGATCTGGTAAGAAACGACATTAACAGGAGCAACGGAAATCCTTTGCCCTTGGGCTTTGACCCGATCACCGAGCGCAACTTTGCCAATAAAGAATTTGTGATAAATACCCTTTCTTACTTGACTGATGAAAATGGATTGATTAATGCCCGGGCTAAAGAAATCCAAATCCGTCCTTTGGATAAGGTAAAAATAGAACAAAAAGCGGTTTTTTATCAAATCATTAACTTAGCCGGCCCCATCCTGCTTATTATTATTTTTGGATTGGTTAAGTCAACTTTACGAAGAAGAAAGTATAGTTCGTTCAAGTCATAAAGCAAATAAGGTAGTGCTAAAGATGTAATGCTAGGTGTTGGTTGTAATGGCAGATAAAATGTTTAATAGCACCTATATGGTTGCTTTGTTTTTTAGAGAAAGAGAGTGCTTTTCGGACTAGTCGGCTACATCGTTGC